>NZ_JALQCK010000003.1:0-400037 GCF_030464835.1 Paraburkholderia sp. WS6 | reverse complement strand
CAACGCCAACGCCAACGCCAACGCCAACGCCAACGCCAACGCCAACGCCAACGCCAACGCCGACTCCGACCCCGGGAAGCTCGACCCTCTCGTGCGGCACGCCCACGCACACTGCCGGCGGAACCGCCAACGGCGTGATCAGCGCCGACACGCCCACCACCGACGGCATGCGCATTTTCCAGAACAACGCAGCGTTCAAGCTCGCGATTACGACGAACGCGCCGAGCGCGGATACGGTCGTCTGGTCCGTGGCGGACTCGACCGGCGCGATCAAGGCGCAGGGTAGTTTTGCGGTTAGCTCTGGCGTGCAAACCAACGCGATTCCATGCACGTCGACCTGGTCAGGCTATGGCGCGCTGACAGCGACGCTGCGCTCGAACGGCGGCACATTGCCCAACACCGGAACGCGTCCGGTGGGTATTGCAACGTTCGGCGTGTTGCCGAACCTGACGTCGGTACTGGGTACCGTAACGTACGCCCATCAGGATCAGCACCGCTTCGGCATGCAGGGCTTCAACGGCAACATCGCCGCGCTGCATGATCTGGGCATCTCGTGGACCATCGACGACCGTCAGGTATCGGCCATGGAACCCAATGGCCCCAACACGTACACGCCGAACGTGAACGACCTCGATCCGTTCTATAAGGCCAACCCTGATCAGATGCGCATCGTGCGTCTCGATGGACTGCCTGCATGGGATTCGAAGACGGGCCAATTCAACGACAGCTACTACGCGCCGTCGAATATGCCTGAGTTCCAGAGCTTCATGGCCAAGGTCGGTACCGATACGAGCCTGATTCGCGCTGCCAACTACCCGAACCAGCAAAAGAACTACTATCAGGTGACGTGGGAACCGAGCCTCGGCTGGGCGGATAGCGACGCGAACTTCGTCGCGATGTACAAGGCCGCGTATCAGGGCATTCACTCGACCGATCCGAATGCCGTCGTGATGGGTACCGGCAACCCGTTCCCTGCGAATTGCGACACCTGTACCACCGGCTATCTGCAGAAGTTCGGTGCGCTCGGTCTATGGAATTACATCGACGCAGTCTCAACGCATGGCTACTGGAACGCGGGCACCTATCCGGCACATCCGCCTGAATTGCAGGACTCCGATCCGGATCCGGCGAACCAGGCGAACGCGCTCGACAACCAGATGACGCAGTTGCGTTCGGTGATGCAGGCGGGTAAGCCGAACATGAAGCTCTTCTTCACCGAAGCAGGCACGAGCTACGATCCGGGTCTCAACTACGGCCCCACGGTGCCGTCGCAGAACCAGTTGTTCGCCCACGCTGCGGTTGGCGTGCGGTCGCACATCATTGTGCTTGGTGGTGGCGCACAGTTGACGACGCTTTTCTATGGTCCTGACTATCCGGGCGAAGTGGGATACGGCTCGTTCTTCGACCTGAATGACGCGCAAGGTGCTTATGGTGCAGCGAACCTCTCACCGAAACCCGAAGCGATGGCCTTCGCGACGATGACACGTGTGCTGGACGGCACGAACACATTGGGCCGGGTCACGGGTACGCCGTCTGGAACCTTTGCATATGCGTTCCAGCAGCTTGGCAACGGCAAGGTGGTGACCGCTGCATGGGCGCACAGCAACGCGCAGTGGCCTGCGAGCAGTGGACTTTATAGCCAGACCTACTCGACGAGCTATTCGCTTCAGGTCGACGGGGCCGGCACGTCGGGCAATGTGACGAAGATCGATGGTTACGGCAATACCAGCACGCTGGCCTATACCAACGGCAAAGTCACGCTGACCCTCACCGAGGTGCCGCAGTACATCGTCTCGAACAACGCGACGGTCGCCAAGGCCAATGCGACTGTTCCGGTCGGGTATACGGGCCAATAAGGGCTGAGTCGTATCGACGCGCCGCTGGTGAGAGTTGCGGCGCGTCGATCAACCCGTTCTGGCCGTTCTCCGGTCAGGAGCCGAACGCTTAACCCGTTGCAAACGCAACGATCAGCAAGCACCAGCTTGGCACCGGCTTTACGGCAACGATTGCCTTAACGTCGAGCCAGGTGGATCCCTGCGAGCATGCAGCGCACCGAGCCGCCAGCTAGCTCGATGGTCGGCACGCGCAACGGTAGCAATTGCGCAGACCGCTCGATGAGCGTTTTCTGTTGTGCCGTCAGGCACGACATCGCCCGTTCTGACAACGCTAGAACGCGGCCATCCTTCCCCGACAATTCCAGTGCATTCCCGGCAAAATTGCCGATCTGCGCGTGCGTGAGCGCGATAATAGTCCGGCCGCTCTCCAGCAGGCGCGTGTGTACCTCGCCGCGGCGTTTTTCGTCACGAATAAGGTCTAGCCCGATCAACGCAAATTCGGTTGCAACGCTCATCATGACGTTGGTGTGGTAGACCGCCCGGCCGTCCGCGTCGGCGGTATCGAAGCACATCGGTTCGAAGTTGAAGTGCGTGCAGAAGCGTTCGAGCGCCACTGGGTCGGCGCGATGTGAACGCGCCGTATACGCAACGCGTGCGACGTGGTCGAGCACCATGGCGCCCGTGCCTTCCAGAAAGACATCGTCGTGCTCCAGCCCGGAATAGTCGATCACGTCCTGCACGCGGTACTCGGTCTTGAGCATTTCGATCACGTCGTGCCTGCGCTCGCGCCGGCGGTTGACCGAGTGCATCGGAAAGAGTGCCACGTGGCCGCCCGCGTGCGTCGAGAACCAGTTGTTCGGAAAAACCGAATCGGGTGTCTCGTTCTTCCCGCCATCGTCGAACATGTGAACGCATACGCCGGCCGCTTCCAGGCTGGCCGCCGCAGCGCTGACTTCGTCGCGTGCCGCCGCGGCAAGTGCTGTCGCTTCTGTGAAATCAAGGGCGTGGCCAGCACGCTGGAAAGCGTTGTCGGCCGCTGTCTCCGGATTCGGATGAAAGCGGTGAGGGCGAATCATGACAACGGCGGCGGGTGCCTGCATCGACAGAAGGCTCATGGGGTTCGTTAGCGGGTTGCGGAAAGATAGGGCGAAACGGCCGGATGGCGGGCTCGATCAGCGCGCGAAGGCGAATGCGTCGGCGGGTGCCGGGGTGAAGGCGGCCGGCGTGGCTGCCGTCTGTATCAGACCGCCAAACAGGTCTTTGGGATTGCTGACTGTCGGGATCAGCGCGACATCGACGCCCACGTCGTGGCGCTGTGCCAGTGCGTGGAGATAGCGGAGCGCCGAGTAATCCTCGAGTGCGAAGCCGACAGAGTCGAACACGGTGACCTGCTCCGCGCTTTCCCGCCCCACAACCTCTCCGGCAAGCACGCTCCACAGTTCGGTGACGGGCGAATCGGCCGGGAGCTGCTGGATGTCACCTTCGATGCGCGTCTGCGGTTCATATTCGACAATCACGCGGCTCATACGCAGCACGTCCGCATGCAACTCGGTCTTGCCGGGGCAGTCGCCGCCGACTGCGTTCAGATGCATGCCGGGCTCGATCATGTCCGGCGTGACGATCGTTGCATAGGTTTTGTCGGCGGTGACGGTCGTGACGATATCGGCGCCGCGCACCGCGTCGGCTGTCGATGTCGCGCGGACGATACGCAGGGCCGGCCACGCGGCAAGATTGAGCGCCAGTTTATCGGTTGCGCACGCATCGACATCGAACACGCGAATCTCAGTGATGCCGAGCAGTGTGTGAAACGCGATCGCCTGAAATTCGCTTTGCGCGCCGTTGCCGATCAAGGCCATGCGTCGCGAGTCGGGGCGGGCCAGGCTGCGTGCGACGAGTGCGGACGTTGCCGCGGTGCGCAGGGCAGTCGTCAGGGTGAGTTCGGAGAGGAACAACGGGTAGCCGGTATCGACAGATGCGAGCGCACCGAACGCCATCACGGTGTGAATGCCGCGTTCGGCGTTGATCGGATGGCCGTTCACGTATTTGAAGGCGAACAGGTTCGAATCGGCGACCGGCATCAATTCGATGACGCCTGCCTGGGAGTGGCATGCAACACGTGGCGACTTATCGAATTCGCGCCATCGAAGATAGTCCGCGCGGATGGTGTCGGCGAGTTCGCTCAGGAATCGCGGCACGCCGATATCGGCGACGAGTCGGTACGTGGCGGGTACGTCGAGAAAGCGGGTCATGGTCATGTCTCCGTGATTCATGTGGGCTCCGGTGCGGGAGCAATGACGGAATTATTCCTTTGGACCTCGCCAGCAAAAAGACAGCAGACTTCGCAAATTTCACAGATAAAATGGCAAAATGCGCACCTGAAATGGCATTTTGTACATTTCCGCATGAAGGCTTCGCCAGGTAGCGTGCGGATGGCGGAGCGCCGTCGCCGGGCACTCAGGTAACCACCATGACCAATCTCGATGACATCGACAGGCAGCTCATTTCTCTGTTGCGTGACAACGCACGCATGTCGGTGGTGACACTGGCGAAGCAACTGCGCGTGGCGCGCGCAACGGTGCAGAACCGGCTCACCCGCCTCGAGGAAAGTGGTGTGATCGTGGGCTATACGGTGCGGCTGAAACCGGCGGCCGAGGCGCATCGGATTCGGGCGCTGATGTCGATTGCTGTAGAAGGCAACCGTGCGGCTGACGTGCTCAAGGTGCTACGTGGCCATCCCAATGTCGCAACGATTCACAGCACCAATGGCCGGTGGGACCTCGTCGCGGAGTTGCGGGCGGACTCGCTGGAGAACTTCGATCGGGTGCTCGGTGCGATCCGCTTGATCGACGGAATCGCGAGTACCGAGACCAGCATCTTTCTATCGACGCACAAGATGTGAGCGGCCAGGAGCGTCCGCGCGCTTTGTCGACTTCATGCGAGCTCCATGCGCGATTCGCGTCACCCTGCGACAAACGTCATTTCGAACTTCTCCATGCGACGACGCAGATACCTGTCAACAGATTGCCGCGTCGCGTAGCCTTCCGCCGGCATCCGTCTATTGTTCATACAAATATAATTCGGATATCTTATTCGCGAAAGTTAATCGATCCTTTTCTTTTAGCTCTGACACCTCGGTCTGTCGGTCATGACAGTGCCTGCTATCTAGTCCGTATAACGGCACTTATTCGCAAAGGGTTTAACCCTGCAAAGGTTTGCGGAAGAACTAATTTCTCTGTTGAATTAATAACTTGGAGAATAAGCCGGATTTATATTTCAATAAGTAATCGGCAAAAAAAAAGGCCGACACATTGTGTCGGCCGGAAAGACTCTGGCGTCCGAGGATTGCATGCCAGAACCTGAGAGACGTTAATCAGTCAATTTTACGGATTGCAGTGTAAGGCGCGGGCATTATTGCCACATACCAGGATTTAACAATTTGGCGGCGTGCTTTCTCAGAAGAGGGTTATTTTAGAGTGCCGACTTCGTTGGGGAGAGATCATAAACGAAAAGCTTTGGCGAAGCATAAGGACATCAAAAAAATTTGTCGATCGGCCGTCGCCGAATTCGAGATCGGGGAGTCCTGATGTTCGTCTAGGGATTTCCTTAATTGAATTTTATTCCGTACTAATGTGATGTCTGATCGCGTAGCGAATCAATTCCGAATTATTAGTGATCCCCAGTTTTTGCATGAGGCGCATTTTATGTGTGCTGATGGTCTTCGCGCTGAGCGCGAACGCTTCAGCGATATCGTTGATGCTCTTTCCAGCGGCCAAAGCTTGCAACACCTGGAATTCTCGATCGGACAGCATGTCGTGCGGTGGGGTATCGCCGGAGTGAGTGCCGAAGATCATCGAGTCCACCAGCTTCGGATCGATGAATCTGCCGCCTTCGGCCAGCTTGCGAATCGCGGCAAGCAGGATCTCGGGATCGCTGTCTTTGGTGAGGTAGCCGGTTGCGCCGGCGCGCAGCGCGCGCGAGACGACCTGGGCCTCGTTGTGAATGCTCAGCACGAGCACGGGCAGGGCGGTGTACTCCGCCCTGATGCGCCGGATCAGGTCGATGCCGCTAATGCCCGGCATGGTCATGTCGAGCAGCAACAGGTCGGGACACCGGGCGCGTAGTTTCTCGAGCACTTCGGCGCCTTCGGCAGCTTCGTCGGCGACGATCATGTCGGTGGTGGTCGCGATGATCTGCTTCAGGCCACCTCGCACGATCGCATGGTCGTCTGCAATGAGGATCTTTATCATGTGCTTTTCTCGGTCCTGAGCGGGATGTGAATAGAGACGGTTGTGCCTGCGCCGGGCGCGCTCTCGATCTGCAACGTGCCGCCAATCAGCCGCGCGCGTTCGCTCATGCCGAGCAGTCCGTAGGAATAGCGCCGGCGTGCAACGGGCAGATCGAAGCCGCATCCGTTGTCGCTGATATGGAGTGTCAATGCGCCGTTGCTTGCGGCGAGCGTGACATCGACGCGCGAAGCGCCGGCGTGGCGCGCAACATTGGTCAACGAGGCCTGCGCGATGCGGAACACGGCCGTTGCATGCGCGTCCGGCAGAACCGGTTCGCTGCCAAGGATCGACAACTGGCACGGCATGCGATTACGTCGAACGAAGTCGTCCACGAGCCACTCGAGCGCCGACAGGATGCCAAAGTTTAGCGCAGCCGGTCTGAGGTGGCTGGCCACATTGCGGACCATCCAGATGGTCTTCTCGACCAGTTCACGCATGTCCTCGGTTTTTCTGGCTGCTTCCGAATCGCTGTCGAGCCGCATCCGCAATAGCGACACGTCCATTTTCAGCGCGGTCAGCAATTGCCCGAGTTCGTCGTGAATTTCCATGGCGATCCACTTTCGTTCTTCTTCGCGAACCGCCTCCATGTACGCGGACAACTCGCGCAACCGCTCGCGCGACTCGAGCAGTTCCTGTTCGACTCGCTTGCGTTCCGTCATGTCCTGAATCGTACCGACCAGCTTGAGCGGATAGCCGGGCCCTTCATGCGCCGCTTCGACGTGAAGCTGCACGATGCGTGGCTCGCCGTCCGCACCGGTCAGGCGGCAATCGAGAAAATGCGGCTGCCGGTCGGCGATCACCGCACGCACGGCCTGTCGTACAGCGGCCCGGTCCTCGGGGTGAATCGCCGCGCGCAGTGTTCGATAGCTGGGCCGCACGCCGTTCGGCTCGAAACCGAGAATCCGGTACATCTCATACGACCAGTGCGTCACGCCGGCGGCCGCAGTCCATTCCCAGTCGCCAAGTTTGGCCAGCCGCTGGGCGTTCGCCAGACTGGCTTCGCTCGCGCGCAATTTCTCTTCTGCCTGTTTGCGCGCGGTGACGTCGTTGAGACCGACATAGATCGCTGGGGCGTCGGCGAACGTCGCAATGCGAGCGGTTGCCACTGCCCAGAAGCGCTCACCAGCCGAATTCTTGAACTGGATTTCGTTGTTGGTGAATCCGCCTTCGTGGCGCAGGAGTTCGACCGTTCTGTCGCGCTCCGTCGGGTCGACATAGAAGTCGCCCATGTAGGTGACGCCGTGATCGTCCGCGCCGAAACCGAACAGCCAGCGGAACGGCCCGTTCATGTAAAGGACCCGCCCTTCGTCCATGGACGTAATGCACAACGGCACCGGGCTCGTCTCGACGATCGTGCGAAAGCGCGCTTCGCTCGACACGAGTTTCGCTTCGGTCCGTATGCGTTCGTCGATCTCGACCAGCAGGCTTGCATTCGCGCGCGCGAGTTGGCCGGTCCGTTCGGCGACGCGGTCTTCGAGTTCGTCGCGCACGCGGGAGAGGGCTTCTTGCGCCTGCTGCCGAACCGCCACCTCGCTCGAGAGACTTTCGTTCCGCGATCGGAGCGCCTTGTGCATGGCGCGCAGCGCGAGGTGGGTACGAATGCGCGCCAACATTTCGGCGATCTGGAATGGTTTGGTGACGTAGTCGATGCCACCCACCGAGAATCCTTCGACGAGGTCGTCCGTATCGGCGAGCGACGTCATGAAGATCACCGGAATCTCACGGGTCTGCTCATTGCGCTTGAGCCGGCGACAGGTTTCGAAGCCGTCGATGCCCGGCATTTTCACGTCGAGCAGGATCAGGTCGGGCTGCGAAAATTGCGCGCGTTCGAGCGCCTCCTCGCCGTCGAGCGCAACGAACACGCGAAAGCCCTTATCCTCAAGACTGTCGGCCACGACACCGATGTTGATCGGTGCGTCGTCCACAACCAGAATGGTGGCCGGCTCTGCCGCGATCGTTGTGTCGTTCATGGCTTGGGCCTCCTCTCGAGATATTCCTCCGCGAGCAGCAGGATGGCCTTTGACTGATAGCCTTTCACGAGTGCACGCAACTCTGTTGTCAATACCAGATTGCGCTCGTCGAGGGCCGCCATCCTGTCGGCCCATTCGGCGATGGCACGCATGTCGCCCAGACGGGCGAGATGATGCAGGTTGTTGAGTTCGTCAACGGGCAACGCGGGAGAGGGCGTGCGCGATGCGCCAGGTTGCGGCGAGCGAGGCGCTGGCGAGTCAGTCCACTTCAGCGCCAGCAAATCCGCCAGATGGGCCTGCAGCCGGTCGAAGTCGACGGGTTTGGAAAGGAAGGCGTTCGCGCCTGCGTCGGTGCTTCGTTTCTCGTCGCTCCAGGAAGGATTCGCCGACACGGCGATGATCGGAATATCGCCGAGTCCCGGTAATCGACGCAATCTGCGCGTTGTTTCGAGCCCGTCCATTTCAGGCATCAGGATGTCGGTCATGATGAGCGACGGCGCCTCGCTGCGCGCCTTCGCGAGTCCCTCGTGCCCGCTGGCGGCCTCGATGGTGTCGAAGCCCAGTTGACCCAGAAGCTCGACCAGGACCGCCCGATTGACGGGCTCGTCGTCGATCACCAGCACTTTGCGGCGCGGACCGGTGTAGCCCGTCACGCGCCGCGCGGCCGGCGTTGCCGCGTCGGTACGCGCCGCGGACACATCGACGACGGCCGGCGCGAGATCGAACCAGAAGACGCTCCCATGCGCGAGCGTGCTTTCCGCGTGGATTTCGCTACCCATTGCGCGCACGAACTGCTGGCTGATCGCAAGGCCAAGCCCGGCGCCACCGGCGCGTCGTTCGGGGCCGCCGGCCTGCTCGAAAGGCTCGAAAATCACGCCGAGCTTGTCGGCCGCGATGCCGATTCCCGAGTCACGTATGCAGAAGCGCACCGCGCCGGAGGGCGCACGGCCGACTTGCAGGCTGACGCAGCCTGTGTCCGTGAATCTGACCGCATTCGCCAGCAGATTAAGCAGCACCTGCCGTAAGCGGCGCTCGTCTGCCCGCACTGCGCCGCCCAGGTCGGGGGCCAGGTCGCATAGGAATCGCAGGCGTTTTTGTTCCGCCTTCACGTTGATGATGTCGCTGATCGTATCGAGGACGCCCGGCAGCGGGACGTCGGCCATTTCGATGCGCATTTTGCCGGCTTCGATGCGCGCGAAATCGAGCGTATCGTCGATCAGCGTGAGCAGATGTTCGCCGCTGCGGTGGATTACTTCGACCGCGTTGCGTTGGCGCTCGCTGTGGCTGCCGTCGCGCAGCAAAATCTGCGTATAGCCGAGGATGCCGTTCAGCGGCGTACGCAGTTCGTGGCTCATGTTCGCGAGGAATTCGCTTTTGGCCCGGTTGGCGGCTTCGGCGAGGTGCCGCGCTTCCCGCTGCGCAGTGGCGTCGCGCTCGGCGAGATAGGCGTCATGCAGCCGCGCGCCCATGCTGTTGAACGCGGCTACCACGCGATCGAGCTCGTCTGGCCAGCGCGGCTGGCGGCGCGGCAGGACGAACGGCTTTGTCGCCGCACGGAAGTCGTATTCGCCGACCAGTCGGGCAATCGTGGCGAGATGCCGCGTAACGAGGCGCGAGAAGATGTAGATGGTGAACAGCGCAACGATGAATGTATAGGTGGCCTGACTGACCAGAATGACCAGCGCGGTTTGCGCTAACGCCTGATAGAGGTTGGCAAGCGTCGCTTGCACATAGAGTGTGCCGATCTTCTGCTGGGCGCCGTGGATGCGATAAAAGATCGGAAATTCGCGGGATATCACGGCGCCTGTCCTGCGCTCGCCAGCCGTCACGACCAGTGGCGTCTCGCTCGATCCGGTCTCGCGCACCTCGGCGGCGCACATGTCGGCAAGCCGCAGGATGCCGTTCAGTTGAAGCTGAAGTTCAGTGCGGTTGAGCTGCCACAGACCCTCGCCAAGGCTGTCGCGATTGCTTCGGTCGATGTCTGACAGACGTGTTTCGATCAGTTCGACGCCGCGGCTATAGTCGCGATAGAGCTGTAGTGCGGTCAGCAATAACGTGACCGCGCAACTGAACAGCAGCACGGTGGCCAGCAGCCGGAAAACCACGCTGTGCCTGAATCGGCCGGGCGAGGCAAAGAGTGAACCAACGCTATTCGCCACCATATTTCCCCGCGAGTGCTGTGCTTCTTTGTTTGTGTATTTTGCACTCGTCGCCGAATCGCGGTCTATAAGGGGCCGTCGAGGAAGTCCGCTGCGGCGAACGCTGGCACTTGAACCGCTGCCTTCGCGAGCCGCACTCGCATCCACATGATGCCCGCACCGTTCGCGGCAGTGGCGCCACGCGGCAATGACTCGCCAATGATTTCGCGGGCGTTGCCGATTATTTCGCGGATCAGGGTCGACTCACGAGTACTGAGTTTCGCCGTCTGGAACTGGCACAGGTCCGACATGGCGTCAGCCAGACGCTTGACCGCAACCGTATCGTGACCGGTCAACGGCCAGCAGTGCAAAAGATAGGCGAGCGGTACCAGTTTTCTTTCTTCACACCAAAGCTCGAATAGACGTATGCACAGCTCGTCGATGCGTTCGACTGTATTCTCGCGCGGCAAAAAGTAGTCGTTCATAACGGGGATCCGGCGATGGTATGTAATGAACCACTTTAAACGCCGCGCTTGAGTGTTGCCGTCAGGTAGTCCGGACTATGGACTGGTGGTTTCCTGATTTTTGGGTCAGGAAATCCTTAACGTCTATCGTCCCGCGCATCAATTCCGTTTCTTGCCGTCGAACGGATCGAGCCAGAGTTCCTTGCGATCGAGAGGCACCCATGACGGGAGCAAGGGATTCTTCAAATCGATCAGCACGCGGCGCTCGAGGTGCAGATCGGCGATGCCTTGCGCGAAGTGTTCGCGGAATAACGCTTCGAAACTCCCGTCCTTCAGCATGGCTTCAAGGCCGTCCCGAATCCGCTTCGCCAGCAGCGGCTCGGTTTGGCTGACATAGAAGAACTGCGCGTACGGGTAGCGGATCAGGAGGTGAGAGTCGATCCTCATATTCGGGTAGCTCGGCTGAAAGGCCTTGATTTCACGCGTGATCTCGACCACGCCGCGCGGGAACATATCGAAGCGGTGGTCAGCCAGCATCGGAAAAAGCAGGTCGTAGCGGCTTGCGGTGACGAGTGGAACGCCGGCCGCGCGGTAGATGGGGACGTCGCCCCAACCCTGACCCTGGCCAATGCTGAGTGTGCGAAGACCCTGGAGGTCGTGGATGTTGTCGAGCTTCGCCTGTTCGCCCTGATTGATCAGCGCCACGCGATAGCCGAGCAGGCCACGGTCGATGGGGATCGGCACCGGAATCGCCGCGGCGTCGAGTTCCGGGTGTCCGGGCTCGCTCGCGAGGACATTGATGAGGCGGCCGGATATCACCTCGTCGACCTCGCGCTGGGCCGACATCGGTGAAAAATAGGCGTCGATGACGTATGGGCCGTAGGCCGCTACGGTGTGGTTCAGCGCGGTGATAAGAAAGGCCCAGCGGCCCTCTCTCACCACGTCACCGGATAGGCGAAGAATTCGCACATGAGTCAGGGCGGCGGTCGACGGGCCGGACGCGCCGGCGCTGCCGAACGCCGGGCTCAATAGGGCGCAGGCAATGAGGGAGAGCACCACTGATAGTTTGAAGCGTCCGCGGGATCTGAACCGGCGGATTCCATCAAGGTGATCGAGGGCGAACATGAGTAGCCTGAACCGGAAACGGCGGGTAAGCCGCAGTATGGGTTCGAGGGGCCGCTTTGGCCAAAATCAATAAAGAATTGGACCATGGATCGCAATGAGGTGACGAAAGAGATCATCGCCGCAAAGTCGGGGCGTACAGGTCGTATTGATCTGCTTGCCGGGCGCTCAGCAGAACCTGCCACTCTGGCGCTATGCTAGCGGCTTCGGCTACTTCGAGGAGCAACTGATGCAACGGACTGCAGGATCAATGATCACGTTTAACCGCCCTGACGGCAAAGACGTCCAGGGTTATCTGGCCAAGCCACAGAAACTGGAGGGCGCGCCTGCCATCGTCGTGATTCAGGAGTGGTGGGGTTTGAACGACCAGATTCGCGGCGTGGCGGACCGGCTTGCGCAGGCCGGCTATCTGGCGTTGGTGCCCGATCTCTTTCGCGGGAAGTCGACGGTTGAAGAGGCGGAGGCGAACCATTTGCTGAGCGCACTCGACTTCGGCGATGCCGCGACGCAGGACGTGCGGGGCGCCGTCCAGTATTTGAAGCAGCACTCGGCGAACGTCGGCGTGACCGGCTATTGCATGGGCGGCGCGCTTACTTTGCTTGCGCTATGTAATATCCCTGAGGTATCGGCCGGGGTGGTGTGGTACGGCTGCCCCCCGCTCGAGTACATCGACGCATCGAAAATCAAGGTTCCGGTTCTCGGTCACTGGGCGACGCAAGACGAATTCTTCCCGGCTGAAACGGTCGATGCATTGGAGTCCAAGCTCAGTGCGGCCAACGTCGACGTCGAGTTCCATCGCTATCTTGCGTACCACGCGTTCGCGAACGAAACGGCAGTCGGGCCGGGCCGCATCTCCAGGACCCAGTTTGATCCGGTCTGGGCGCAGCAGGCCTGGGACCGCACGCTGACCTTCTTCGGCCGCACGCTCTGGAAGTAAGCGGCAAGCACGGACCCACATTGAAAGGTGGACGCAAGCCGCGACCTGTTCTCGTCAGCCAGCGGCGAGGCCGGTCGGCGTTTCTCATGCCGACCGGGCTTGACGGCCGGACACCTCATGAAGCATTCCATTGCAATATTAGTGAAGGATGAGGCTGGCGGCGTACCAATCTGTTTACCTATACTCCTCTCACTCTGTATGTAAGGCAGCCCAATCGCCGTAATACCAACAAGCGCCAAGAAGAGCCAACAAGACGGAGCCTCACATGCCTGTAGCGATGCGGAACGCGGCCCTCGTGCTGCTGACATGTTTCACGTTGGGCGGCAGTGCTTATGTGCAAGCCAGTTCCGGTTGCGACGAGGGATGCAAGGCCCGGGGCCAGCTACTCGAACAGCGCGTCACGCTTCGGCTCAGCGCTGCAGCGTTTTCGAAAGTGCTTGCATCGAACGCATCCGGTCAGCAACTCGCGCAGATCGCCGGCAGACCCGCCTGCGGGGTGGAGATCGTGACCTTCCGCTACCGCACCATCGGCGGCGCGGGCGAGCCCACCACCGCCAGTGGCGCATTGATGATTCCGGGCGGACGGTCGGCGGCATGTAGCGGGCCGCGTCCGCTGATGCTCTACGCACACGGCACGACCGCGTACCGCAACTACAACATCGCCGATATCACCCAAACCGATCCCGGCAACGGCGACGGCGCCGGGGAGGGCATCAGCGTGGCCGCCATGTACGCGGCCCAGGGTTATATCGTGGTGGCGACTAACTATGCGGGCTATGCCGGCTCCGACCTCACATACCACCCCTATCTGAATGCCGACCAGCAATCCGCCGATGTGGTCGATTCGCTGCGGGCAGCGCGGGCCGTACTGAGTGGAGTGAAGCCGGAGAGAAAGACGCGCGAGAACGGCAAGCTTTTCGTCACCGGCTATTCGCAAGGCGGCTTCGTGGCTCTCGCGACGCATCGTGCTTTGCAGGCGGCCGGTGTCAAGGTCACGGCATCCGCACCAGGATCGGGTCCGTATGCGCTTGCCGCCACTGCGGACGCGCTCATCGAAGGCGAGGTGAACCTGGGGTCGACGCTGTTCACGACTTTGGTCGTGACGGGCTACCAGCATGCCTACGAGAACATCTACCGCAAGCCCGGCGACTTCTATGAAGCGGCCTATGCCCCGGGTATCGAGAATCTCCTGCCGAGCCTGCAGCCGCTCGATACGCTGTTTTCGAAAGGGAAACTGCCCTCGACGCAACTCTTCAGCAGCGTTCCGCCCGCGCCGCAATATGCTTCGATGACGCCGCCAACTTCGCCGCCCCTCGCACCGCCCTCGCTGACGCCGGTGTTTGCTGCCGGATTCGGCAACGCCAATCTCGTGCGCAACGCCTATCGCCTGAGTCTTCTGGACGATGCTGCGGCCAATCCCGATGGCGCGTTTCCCAACAGCACGGTGGCCTTGACGCCGGCGGCGAATCCCATGCATCCGCTGCGCCAGGCGTTCAAGCGCAATGACTTGCGCAACTGGCTGCCGCGCGCGCCGGTTCTGCTGTGCGGCGGCGGCTCGGATCCCACCGTGTTTTTCTTCAACGCACGCATCGAGCAGGCCTACTGGCAGAACGCCAAAGTACCGGCAGGGCTCACGTCCGTGCTGGACGTGGACTCTCCGATCTCCGGGCCTAACGATCCGTACGCGCCCATCAAGCAGGGTTTCGCGAGTGCGAAGGCGACGCTCGCGAATCAGGCCGTAGCGGGCGGTGCGACTGATGGTGGCGCCTCGGCTGTGCTCCAGGCCTATCACGGTGAATTGGTCGCGTCGTTCTGCATGGTCGCCGCCCGGGCCTTCTTCACGAACTTTTGAGCGCTGCTGTCTGCGGCTATCATGTGCAGACAACAAGACTGCGCGGGGGAAAGCTTTGACGACCGATTCCGTGGCCGGGGACGCGGCGCCCTCGGCGTGCATTTACAGCCACTTTGATACGCACCGCGAAGCACCGCGCGAGCAACTGCCCGCGTGGCGGGACCGTCTGGGCCACTTTCTTGACGTGCCGATCTCGCGCTGGCAACTGGCCGATGGTTTCAGCGGCACGATTGACAGCTACAAGGCCGCCGATCTGACGTTCATGGATTGTCGTACAGACCCGGTATCGCAGGCGCGATCCGCCGCGCGCATTTCAACCGATTCGGTCCGCCAGTTCGTTTTTCATGTGGCCGTCGAGGGCAGCATCGAGACCGGAACGGGTCTGTATCCGAAGCGCAAGGCGCTGCAAACGAGGCCGGGCATTCTCGCGCTGGATATGAACCAGCCGATGCATATGGTGCGTAGCGCGTGCCGTGTGCAGGCTTTTTTTCTGCCGCGCGCGCTGGTGGAATCCGTCCTGCCGGAAGCGGAGTCGATTCATGGCAGCGCGATCGAATACCACTCGCCGCTCGCGCGCATGATTCCGGGCCATCTCGCCGACCTTACCCAGAACCTGCACAAGATGAATGGACCGGAAGCGTATCGCGCGATGCGGACCTGTGCGTTGTTGATTGCGGCGGCCTTCGGCAAGGAGGCGCGTCTAACCGGCAACGCGCGCGCGGCCGCTCGCACCGCTATGTTCGCGACGGCGCGCCGCTACATCGAAGCCAATCTGGGGCAGGCGGATCTCACGCCGGAGAGCGTGCTCGCCGCGTCGCAACTTTCCCGGCCCACGTTGTATCGTCTCTTCGAACCCGAAGGTGGATTGGCTGCCTATATTCGCAACCGGCGGCTGCGTGAGGCGGCCGATGAACTGCATCGCTACCCGGGGAAGGCGATCGTCGAGATCGCCTATGGCGTGGGCTTTAATAGCGCGTCGGATTTCAATCGCGCGTTTCGTCGTGCGTACGAGATGTCGCCGAGTGATTTTCGGGCGCTGACCCGGTAGACGCGGTTTCACAACGCCCTATGAGGACAACCAGCCGCGCTCGATCGGCCACGCCAGCAGCTTGCGGTACACCGTGACAAGGCTGCGTGTCATCGTCGCGCCTCCCACTCGCCACAGCGGCGCGATCAGCAGGAACGCCACGCACGCCACGGCGACGGCGCCAACCATGTCAAGCGGGAAGTGGACGCCGACAAACACGCGCGCCCAAGCCACTGCAAGTCCGGACAGCAGGATCGCCATGCCGTAGCGCCTCACGCCGCCCAGCAACAGGGTCAGCGCGATGGTGGCGAAGAGGGTCCCGTGGTCGCTGGGGAACGACGAGTCGGGCGTGTGCTCCAGGAACGTATGGCCGATTCCGATCACGAATGGCCGAGGGTGCGGCCAAACCAGACCGATAATCTGACTGAGCCCGAGGGCGAGCATGGCTACGCAAAATGCACGCACGGCGACTTCACGCTGACGCGCATCGCCGAAGAGCCATATCGCGATCAGCGACAGTGGCACGAGATAAATGACGTAATCGGCAATCATTCGCGCCATGTCGATTTGCCAGGCGGGTGTCGATGGCGTGGCGTTGATCATCAGAAAGAGCGCCTGATTGAACGCTTCGAGTGTATTCATGCGGTGAGGTTTTTGAGGGACGTGTGATGAATCGCGCCCCCGATCTTAGCGGGCCAGGCTTAGGGGAAGCTTAGGCGCGGGCGGAAACGATTGACAGAATCGTCCGGCGCCGGGCCGTGTAATCTGTCGATGCATGTCGGCAAACATGCCGCCGGCATAGGCAAACATCAAACGAAGCCAGGTGGCGGCCACTGCGGTAGCCGCTATGCTTCAGGCGCAGTGAGCGAGGCGATCGTGATGAACCTGGACGAGCACCGTGATTTTATCGTACGCACCATGTCGGCCGACGAAGTAGCGCTGTCGGTCGAATGGGCTGCGGTGGAGGGATGGAACCCCGGCCTGCACGATGCCGAATGCTTTCGCGCCGGGGACCCTAACGGTTTTTTCATCGGAGCGTGGCGCGGCGAACCGGTTGCCTGCATTTCCGCGGTCGCTTACGGCGAGCACTTCGGCTTTATCGGCCTGTATATCGTGAAGCCGGCGTTTCGCGGCAGAGGCTTCGGCATGCGCGTCTGGCAGCACGGCATGGATTATCTGGGTAACCGCAATGTTGGGTTAGACGGCGTCGTCGCTCAGCAGGCGAATTACAGAAAGTCCGGCTTTCGGCTCGCGTATCGCAACATTCGCTTTCAGGGTGTCGTTCAGGCATCCGTCCAGAACGCGACGGGTTCGAACATTTTGAATGCGTCGGCGCTGCCGTTCGAACGGCTGCTTGACTACGATCGCCAGTGCTTTCCCGCCGCGCGTGAGCGTTTTCTCGCGACATGGCTGGGCCAACCGGACGCCACGGCGCTGGCCGCAGTTCGTGACGGTCAGGTTGCAGGATACGGCGTACTGCGTCGTTGCAGAACGGGATGCAAGATCGGTCCGCTCTTCGCCGATAGCGACGAGATCGCGAGCGATCTGTTCGATGCGTTGGCGGCGCGCATGCCGGGCGAGGTCATCGTCCTCGATGTGCCGGAGACTAATCCCGCTGCCGTCGCGCTGGCCGAGCGGCATGGCATGACAAGCGTCTTTGAAACCGCGCGGATGTATACGCAGAACCCGCCCGCTCTTCAAATCGAACAGGTATTTGGCGTGACGTCATTCGAACTCGGGTGATCGGAGCACACGTCGGCGCCTTTGCGTACGTTGCCGTCTGGGGTGCGTCTTATGAACCGCAGACGGCAAGTCCATCGTTTGATACGAACGTATACGCTACTTCCATTTTGAGCCGAGATTCTCCAGTCCTGCTTTCATCAGGTCCTGCGGCAACATGACGACGCGGAACTCGCAGTCGGCGTTGAATTTCAGAAAAAATGGTTCTGCGAGTGCGGGAATTCCCGATGGATCGTCGAGGTTCACGATGAGTACCGCGCCACGTGTTCCGTTCTGCTCGGTGAAGTAGGCAGCTTCCGGTTTTATGTCTTCAAGTATTCGCCCTATCACTTCGCCGGCAGTGCCATCGCGCACTAGCGTGTTGAACGGTTCGTGCGGAATACGTACGTTGAGTAGCATGCGCATGTCATCCTCCTGGTTGATGCCCAAAGGGCATCTTAAGGATAGGAGCTTTATGCGCTGCGAGCGCCAGGGTTAGCACTGCCGAGTGCCGCCGTCCTCATTCTGTTTCGCTGTCGTCGGTGTCGGCATTGGCGCTCGCTGCTTCATGAACCATCGCGTTGGCCGCCAACGCGCTCGCCAGTTCCGGATGCGCTTCCTTGCGTTCACTGTAGCGATCGGTCAGGTAGTCCGAACGGTCGCGCACCAGCAACGTGAACTTGTACAACTCCTCCATCACGTCAACGACGCGATCGTAGTAGGCGGAGGGTTTCATCCGGCCGTCGGCGTCGAATTCCTGATACGCCTTCGGCACCGACGACTGGTTGGGGATCGTCACCATCCGCATCCACCGGCCCAACACGCGCAACGCGTTGACGGCGTTGAACGATTGCGAACCGCCGCATACCTGCATCACCGCGAGCGTGCGTCCTTGCGTGGGGCGCACGCCACCGCTTTCGAGCGGCAGCCAGTCGATCTGATTCTTGAACACCGCCGTGAGCGTACCGTGACGCTCCGGGCTGCACCACACCTGTCCCTCCGACCATTCCGACAGTTTGCGTAGTTCGACGACCTTCGGATGATCGGCCGCTACGCTGTCCGCGATCGGCAGACCGTGCGGATCGAAGATGCGTGTTTCAGCGCCGAATTGGCGCAGGATGCGTTCGGCTTCGAGCGTGAGCAGTTTGCTGAACGAAGTGGGACGCAACGACCCGTACAGCAGCAGAATGCGTGGGGCGTGCTGCGAAACCGCGTGCGGTTCGAGTTTTTGCAGATCCGGCGCGTGGAAATGTGGGGCGCTGATGTTAGGCAGATTCCCGGGCATCAACGAACCCTCCGTCCTGCGCTGTCAATCACCTGCTCACCGTCCTCTTTGATAAACGCCCCCTGTTGCGCTGCGGGCAGGATATCGAGAACGACCTCGGACGGTCTGCATAGACGCACGCCGAGCGGGGTGACCACAATTGGGCGATTGATGAGGATCGGATGCGCCAGCATCGCATCGAGCAATTGCTCATCGCTCAAGGACGCCTCCGCGAGGCCGAGTTCGGCATACGGCGTGCCTTTCTCGCGCAGCATGGCGCGCACGGTGAGCCCGGCGCGTTCGATCAGGTCCTTCAGCGTGGCCCGATCAGGCGGGTTCTTCAGATACTCGATGACCTCCGGCTCGATGCCGGCATTGCGAATCATTGCGAGCGTATTGCGCGAGGTGCCGCAATCCGGGTTGTGATAGATCGTAACGCTCATACACGTTGTCCTCGTTGTCCTCATTGTCCTTTAACGCTGTGTTTTGCCTCGTACCAGTGCTGCGAACGATTGACGACGCCGACCACCAACAGCATCACCGGCACTTCGATCAGCACGCCGACCACCGTGGCAAGCGCCGCGCCCGAATGAAATCCAAACAGGCTGATCGCCGTGGCCACCGCAAGCTCGAAGAAATTGCTTGCGCCGATCAGACTCGACGGACCTGCAACACAATGCGCGACGCCAAGCCGGCGATTGAGCAGATAGGCGAGGCCGGAATTAAAGAACACCTGAATCAGAATCGGCACCGCGAGCATCGCGATGACCAGTGGTTCCTTGACTATTGCCTGCCCCTGGAAGGCGAACAGCAATACGAGGGTTGCCAGTAACGCGCTGATCGAATAGGGCGCGAGATGCGCGACCGCCTGCTGGAAATACGCGTCGCCCTTGGCGAGCAGATGGCGGCGTAGAAATTGGGCGAGGATGACGGGGATGACGATGTACAAGCCGACCGAAACGATCAGCGTGTCCCATGGCACCGAAATCGCCGACAAACCTAGCAGGAGGGCAACGAGCGGCGCGAATGCCACGATCATGATGGCGTCGTTGAGCGCCACTTGCGATAGCGTGAAATACGGGTCGCCCTTGCAGAGTTGCGACCAGACGAACACCATCGCCGTGCAGGGCGCGGCGGCAAGCAGAATGAGACCGGCGATATAGCTGTCGAGTTGATTCGCAGGAAGCCATGGTGCGAACACATGCCGAATGAAAATCCAGCCGAGCAACGCCATCGAAAACGGTTTGACGAACCAGTTTACAAACAAGGTCACGCCGATGCCACGCCACTGGCTTTTCACCTGCGTCATCGCGGCAAAATCGATCTTGACCAGCATCGGAATGATCATCGCCCAGATCAGCACGCCAACTGGAAGATTGACCTGCGCAACTTCCATGCGGCCGATCGCCTGAAAGAGTTGCGGAAGCAGTTGCCCGACCAGGATGCCGCATACGATGCACAGCGCCACCCAGACGGTCAGGTAACGCTCGAAGAATCCGATCGCCGGCCGTGCGCCGCGCGCCACTGTGCTGGTGGTACTCATTTTTCGCAGCAGCCGGGGAGATCGCTCGCGGCGCATGGTGCGCCGGCGCAGCAGTTTTCGGTCAGGAAGCCGATCAGGCCTGTCATCGCGTCGAAATTCGCCGAATAGATGATGAAGCGCCCGTCCTGCCGGGGTGTCACCAACCCGGCATGTGACAGGTCTTTGAGGTGGAAGGAGAGGCTTGATGGGGAAAGTCCGAGCTGCTGCGCGATTTCACCGGCGGCCATGCCATCCGGCCCAGCGACGACCAGCAAACGGAAGATCGCCAGCCGCGATTCATGAGCGAGCGCGCCAAGGGCGCGTACAACAAGGTTCGAGTCCATGGCCGAACGATACGCTGATCGTTTTCACATTTCAAGTATTGTTGAAATGATATGACCGATGAGCGCATAGGCGAGCGAGGCTTGGTTGCATTAGGTGATGTGGCGCATCAGGCGGCGTTGAACGCCGCCTCGTGATGTCACGACCGTTCCATCTAATCCGCTCAGTTGCCGAACAACGAGTGCTGCGTCCCACGGCTCGGCGCCGGGCGTGCTGGTTTCACCGGCGCTTCCCGGACGACCGTTCCCGGAGTCGCGCTTGAAGCAGCAGCCGCTGTGGCAGTCGCAGCGGCATTCGAATCCGCAGCCGCTTCCAGCGAAGTCTGCCCGGCTTCGAGCGACAGAAGAAACATCTTGTTCGCCAGTCCGCCGGCAAAGCCGGTCAGATCGCCGGACGCGCCGATCACGCGATGACACGGCGCCACGATGGAGATCGGATTTCTGCCGTTCGCCGCGCCCACGGCTCGCACCGCGTTGATGTTCCCGATTTGCGTAGCGATGTCCGAATAGCTGCGCGTCTCGCCGAACGGAATCGTCAGGAGCGCCGCCCAAACTTTCTTCTGAAAATCCGTTCCCTGGAAGTCGAGTTCGAGGTCGAAGCGGTCTCTCGTCCCTGCGAAATATTCGTTCAATTGCCGCTCGGTTTCGATCAGGATCGGGCGCTCATCCGCCTCGATCATTTCCGGCAAGCGCACCCGGTTCGGCTTGTCGTTTTCCCACAGAATGGCGGCGAGCCGATTGCCGTTTGCCACGAGTTTCAGCTCGCCCACGGGCGAATTCATTAACTTGTATGCGTATGTCACTTTGCTGGGTTCCTGACTGGCTGGAGACTGAGATGGCTTCATGCGAGGCTGCGAACGCGCTCTGCCATGGCTCCGATACCTGACAGCTTAACCCTCGCCCTCGCGGAGGTCACGCCGGATCTTGCTATCCAATTCCGCGCGCGGCCCGCGACTCAGTAGAATTGATACCCTCGGCGCATCGCTCACTGGCAACCGGAACTCTTCTCTACGACTGTGACAACCACCCTCGAACAACTGCGAGCCGGACAACTGGCGGGTACTCGCCGACTCAAACTGGCGTGCGGGCTGAGCGAATTTCCACGCGAGATTTTCGATCTGGCCGATACGCTGGAAATTCTCGATCTATCGGGCAATGCACTCTCGAGGCTGCCCGATGATTTGCCACGGCTGCGCAAGCTGCGAATCATTTTTGCGTCTGACAACCCTTTCACTGAATTGCCGGAAGTCCTTGGGCAGTGTTCGCAACTGAGCATGGTCGGCTTCAAGGCGAACCGCATTCGCAAGGTGTCGGGTCAATCGCTGCCGCCGCTGCTGCGCTGGCTGGTTCTCACCGACAACGAGATCGAAGCACTGCCTGCGGAAATCGGCGCTTGCACGCAACTTCAGAAGTTGATGCTTGCCGGTAACCGGTTGCGCACACTGCCAGAGGAATTGGCCGCCTGCTCGCGACTCGAACTGCTGCGTCTCGCGGCGAATCAACTCAGCGGGCTGCCTGCGTGGCTGTTGCGTTTGCCACGGCTTTCCTGGCTGGCGTTCGCCGGCAATCCGTTCAGCGAAGCGCTGGAGACGGCGGCGCTTACCGATACGCCGATTGCCGATATTCGATGGGATGAGTTGAGACTCGAACAGCGGTTAGGCGAGGGCGCCTCCGGTGTCATTTATCGTGCCGCGCTTCTTGCTCGTCATGAACATGCGAAGAAGCCTGTGGCCGTCAAGTTGTTCAAGGGTGCGGTGACTAGCGATGGATTGCCGGACTGCGAGATGGCGGCCTGCATTGGTGCCGGCGATCATCCGAATCTGATTCCGGTGGTGGGCAAGGTGAAGGACCATCCGGCGGGCGCGCATGGCCTGGTGATGGAATTGATCGACCCGCAATTCACGAACCTTGCCGGACCGCCGAGCCTCGAGTCATGCACGCGCGACGCCTACGATGCCGACACGCGCTTCGAGTTGGCCTCGGTGTTACGCATTGCATACGGCATGGCGTCGGCAGCGTGTCATCTGCATCGGCAAGGTGTGATGCATGGTGATCTGTACGCACACAATATTCTGCACTGTGGGCAGGGCCGCGCATTGTTGGGCGATTTTGGCGCGGCGTCGTTCTATGCGACTGATGATCGAGACTTCCGCTCCGCGCTGCAGCGGCTGGAAGTCAGGGCGTATGGTTGTCTGCTCGAGGAGTTGATCGACCGATGCGACTGGGTGGACACGAAAGCGGACATTGCGGCGAAGCTGGTGGCGTTGAAAGAGAATTGCCTGAGCGAGGAGATCGGCAGCCGGCCGCTGTTCGACGAAATCGCTGCCGTTTTGCGGCAGCTAACGTGCGCAGGCGATCGGGACGCGGCAGCGTTGGCGGCGGTTTGATCCGTCGTCCGTGTGAACGCAATGTAGCCGCTTCGTCTGTGTAGTCCAAGGAGAGAAAATCAATGACGCAGAGGATGCGCCGCCGCGTGCTGGTTGCCGGCACGCTTGCTGCGGCAGGCCTGACAGGTACGGCTCGTGTCGATGCCGTGCAGGGCGGCAAACTGAAGCTCGCCCTCGTGTTGAAGTCGGTGACTGATCCGTTCACGGTAGCTATGGCGAACGCTGCGCAGAATTATCAGAAGCACTTTGCGTCGCAGTTCGGCTTGACCATTCGCGGCACGGCAACGGAGAACGACACTGCCGCGCAGATCCGGATGGTGGACGAGTTGATTAAAGCGAAGATGAACGCGATCGTCATCGCGCCGACTGACTCGAAGGCGCTGACAGCGATCGTGGCGCGGGGGATCAAGGCCGGCATCATCATGGTCACGATCGATAACCCGCTCGATGATGCGTCGCAGGATGCCGCCCACATCTCCGTGCCGTTCGTCGGTCCGAACAATCGCAACGGCGCAAGGCAGGTGGGCGATTATCTTGCGGGGCGGCTCAAGGCGGGCGACCAGGTCGGGATCATCGAAGGCATTTCCGCCGACCGCAATGCACAGCAACGCACGGCCGGCAGCAAGGACGCAATGAACGCGGCCGGCATGAAGATCGTCGCGATACAGGCAGGCGACTGGGACTATGGGAAAGGACGGGACGCTGCGTCGAAGATGTTGGGTGACTATCCGCAGATCCGTGCGTTGATGTGCGGCAACGACAATATGGCGATGGGGGCGGTGGATGCCGTTCGCGATGCGGGGAGAACCGGCGGTGTCTATGTCACGGGGTATAACGGCAGCGACGCGCTCAAACCGCTGCTCGCCGACGGCCGCGTGCTCGCGACGATGAACCAGTTTGCCGATCGGCAAGCTGTGTTCGGCGTCGACGTGGCATTGAAGGCGGTCACTGAACATAGAAAGCAGAGTGAATTGTCGCGGGTCATTGAGACGCCGCTGCAACTGGTGACTGGCGTGAATCACTGAGGTAAAAAACTCATTGCTCGTTGCGCGCACATAGCGCCGACCAGGATTGAAAAAGCAACAAAAGAGACGGCGACAGGAATCTCCCGCACCAGCGGGAAAACACGGTTTGCCAGCATGCATCGGGCATGGCACGATGGGAGGCCGTTCAGGTGGGAGCCTGTGCGAACATGCGTCGATCCGGACGCATCATTCCGTGTCAGGAAATCACCATTTATGCATCGCAGGCGCTTTGTACTGGCTGCGCTGGGTGCTGCAGGCGTCACAGTCGGCGCGCGCGCCGTGTCGGCAGAACCCTTCGATATCGTCTATCCGCGCATTCGTCCTGGCGGCGATGTGCATGCCGCATTTGCGCTCGCTGTCCTCGATCTGGCGATGAGAACGGCGAATGCCGCCTACACGGCGCGGCAGGCCGAAATCGTCATGGAACGTGGCCGTGCGCTAGCCGAGCTTGCGAACGGCCACAATACGATCAATCTGCACTGGACGAGCATGGAAGCGACGGCCGAACGCGGACTGAACGTGGTCCGGATTCCAATCCATCGCGGGTTGATTGGCTACCGCGTGTTCGTCATAAGAAAAGACCGGCAACGGGATTTCGACAAGGTCGAGCGCTTCTCTGATCTGAAGGCATTCACATGTGGTCAGGGGCTAGGGTGGATCGACGTCGATATCCTGAAAGCAACGGGTCTGGATGTTCAGACTTCGACTTACGAAACGATGTTCCAGATGGTCCAGAGCGGGCGCGTCGACTATTTTCCACGAGGTGTTGTCGAAGCGTTCGCCGAACTCGAGGGTCGCCAGCACCGTGAGCCTGATCTGGTGGTCGAGAATCGTTTGATGCTGAAGTATCGGTCCGATTTTATTTTCTATGTCGCGACGGGCCACGAAGCCTTGGCGAAGACGATTGAGAAGGGACTCGTGCAGGCGTATCGCGATGGCACTTATTTGAAACTGTTCAACTCGCATCCCTACATTCAGGATGCCTTGGCGCGCACAAAGCCCGCGTTCCGGAAGACCTTCCGGCTGGACAATCCCTACCTCTCAGAAGCGGACCGCAGAATTCCGCACGACTACTGGATGAGCTGACGCCGCCGCGGACTGTTGCTCCATTGCGCCTGCGCAACTCTCACGGGCACGGCGCCGATGCGTTGCTCACCCGGACCGGACTTTCCGTTGCCACGAATCGCACTTCACGGCGTTGACATCATCTCTTGCGACGTCGCTTTCCTCATCGATCCACCGGCGGGCCCATTCGAACGCGTACTGCTGCGCAGCCTCGAAGCTCGTGAAGCTCGGACCGATAAGCCCGGAACGGGCGACCCGCCGCGCGTCCCGCACGATCTCGGCCCATCCACGGAACCGGGCGTTCGCCACCCGATCGGCCGCAACGTATATGACGTAGCCACGCGGGTCGGATTCGCGCTTGCCTTGCGAGGCGAGGCCCATCCATGGCGAGGCGGGCCGGTGGATGGATCGAGGGGTGTTCATCGGGGTGCGGGATTCGACACGATCAGGCACATCATGCGAAGAATCCTGGAGCTGCTGTGCGACTTGAGTGAACGTATCCACGGCATGGGGTGGCCGGCGTGCGCCGTGCGGTGTTTGCCAGGACGCCTGACTTGTCCAGAACACCTTGCGAAGGCCCTCGTCCCTGGATTGACGGTCGATGGAGCGCGGCTGGATATGCTGCGGTTCCAGCAGTCCATCCGGACCGCAACGGAACGTGCGACCGCGGCTCGAAAGAAGCCTGTGCATTCCCGCAAGGGCGCCGTTCGTACGCCACTTTTCGAACCGTGACCGGCACGTCGGCACCGACGGATAGATGTTCGGTAATCTCGACCAGGGTTCGCCGGTCACCAGTACCCACAGCACGGCATTCGCCACGAGACGAACTTGCGCGCGAGGCCGGCCGCGCTGCCCATGAACGATGGCGTCATCCGACAGAACGGGCGCCAGCAGAAGCCACTCTTCGTCACTGATTTCATTGAACTGCACGCAGTTTCCCCCCATACCAGTTGCGTTACGCGGGTTCGATATCCCCGTTCGCGCTACCCGCTGTTCATCGCCCACGTTGTCATGGCCGATAGAACAAGCAGGTCTTCGACGCAATCCGATAACTCGCAGAGTTCCTGAAATGACGCGGCGTTGGTGTCATGCAGATGGTGTCGTCGGAGATCGCGTAGCGCGTTGCCGAGGCGCCGGATGGCCTCGGGATCGCTGTTCGTCAGTGGCCAGCCTTTTAACAGATACGTCAGCGGCACGACGCTTCTGCTTTCGCACCACAGATCGAACAGGTGGATGCACTTCGCGTTGATATGCTCAACCGCGTTTTCTCGCTCAGACAAATACGGAACCATGGCCACACTCGGGAACAGGACGATTGATGTGTCTTCATCCTATGTGGACAGTTATCGCGGCGCTGTCAGGACATCAAGAAAGATAGGCCGGTCGATGCTGAACTTCGTGTCAGGAAATCCTTATGCGCTGCTTGTGTTTTCCCTGTTGATTCGGCTCAACGGTAGTCTGAACTGACCCACTATGCGATCGGATGCCGCCTCGCCGCCGAATAACGGAAGCTGAATTGATCAGCGCAGCGGTTGGATTAGGGGAATCCTGACATGCGAATCAGCCTTTCCTTAATGAACTATCCGGCGCTCCCGACGGAACCTCCGCTTCAGGCACCTTACGATGACTTCACTTGCATCATGGAGTGCGGACATCGTGGCTGAAAAATCGTTGCGTGGGCTGGTTGGAAAGCTGCTTGGTACTGAATGCCGCCAGTCGGTCCGCGTGCTGTCGATACACCGCTCACGATCTGGCCGGACTCGTCGTGTGTGCCTCGAAGTGCAACGGCCGGGTGGTTCGCTCGCGCTGTTTTTCTTTCGTCACAGCGATGGGATCTGGCATGTGTTTCCGCCCGGAGACGCTCGTCCTTCGATGAGCGCCGCCGTGTTGCCGCAGAACGGCGAGGCAATGGCGAAGGAGGCAGCGCATGGCTGAAGATCTGTCGAATGAATTTTCGCCGGACGAAGCAGGTCTGCGTGCATGGATGTTGGCATGGTACGACCATGCCGTTTCGGTCGGTTTCCTCCACCCGCCGTTCACCCTGAACGACGGGATGGCTGAACGGCTTGAGGGTTATTTCAGAGTGGGACTCACGCCGGCCGAAGGTGCGGAAGCATTTTTCGGCGTCGCGCACTGACTTCGGCACTTCAATATTCCGCAAGGCACGCCGACCTGATCCGCGACTTCTACGCCCAGCTTAGTGACGAGCATAGCCTGGATAATTCGCACGTTATTGCGGCAACCGGCGTGGTGGGCTCAGGGCGGGTAGGGAGCAGAGACGAAGTGTGCATGCTGTGCCAGGAATCAAGGCGTTACTTGCATGCCGCAGTCGCGGTTAAACGCCCCTGTTCAGGTCCCCATTTTTTGCCGCTTGATTGGCTCGCCGTGGCCGTGCGGTCCCCACAGCTCACGATAAAGCTCTGATGATTCTCGTGTTCGCAGGGCGCCGCCACATAGGGATAGTCCCAATCCCACAATACTTTACGTAGGGTAAGTTTTGCACTAGTCTAAACTGTACAAGCGGAAAACATAATGATCATCATCGAAATTCGATGAATCGAAAAAGACCAGGGTCGATTGTTGGCGAAAGTCCGATCTTCGAACCTTGGCCTGCTGTACGTGAGCTCGGCGTAGTGTTCCCGGCAAATTTCGCGTACCAGGGGGAAGGGGACTATCTGTCGGTATGGAGGCAAGCCAAATGAGCCCAATGACATTGAATTCCGCACCGGAGCGTGTGAGATTCGCGCAGCAATCGCTTCGTTCTGTGGTGGAGAAATGGCTTAGGCCAACGCCGGCCGCACCTGCCCGAGTGAGCGACTTCAGTCGAATGGCAATCGGCGGCACGCGCTTCGTGCGCGTCGAGGTGTCGCGACAGGAGCGACAGGTTTCCTTCTTGTTCTTCCGGCACATCGACGGTACGTGGAATGTTTTTCCGCCAGCTACACCGCGTCCGGTGACGAAATTCTATTGAATGATGCCTGTGCGGGCCAAACGCCTGGACGGCCGTCATTTGAGTGTGTCAGCGACGAAAGTGTCCGTCAATGCAGCCCCGTGCCTACCTGGGGAATGCTCTCGGTGCGCGGTGGGAATTTTCAGGAACATAGACCATGTTTGCGGACCTGAGCGAAGATTTAATTGATTGGCCACGCGCTATTGCGCACCGCTTCCGCGGTATTGTCTTCGCGGCAATTGTGGTCTTCGGGTCGCTAGCAGGACTGTGTTATGGCGCTGATTCGCAGGTTTTGCAAACGCCCACTCACACTTTCGACGCGCCCCAAGAGGGCACGCCCACAGCAGAGGAAATCGCAACTGTTGTGAGCGCCCGCTTTCATATTGGGTTGCCCGAGGCATTGGAAATCGGTCACGCGGTGCTGAACGCAGCCAGGCGCTACACAATCTCGCCGTTCTTGTTACTAGCAGTGATCGCGGTCGAATCTAGTTTCGACCGATTCGCGATAAGTGTGGTTGGCGCCAAGGGACTCATGCAAGTGCTTCCATCTAAGCACAGAGACCGCGTCCTTCGCACGTCCGATTTGACTGACGCGCGCACGAATGTCCAAATCGGGTCAGAAATTCTTCAGAACTACATAAGAGCGGCGGATGGAAATCTCGAGAACGCGTTATATCGCTATAGCGGCGGCGCCAGGGGCTATGCGCGACGCGTAGTCGATCACATGAGCACAATGAAAGCGGATCTCGGTTTGTAGTCGCGGCTTGGTTTGGGATCGACTGATGGCGTTCAAGAAGTAAGAGTGAAAGACCATGAGCATCTGAAAAAACCATGAGCTTCGTACCCTTGCACTTCTGCAAGTTTTTCTCGTCGTGCCGTGCCAGGCAAACTAACACGGCACACGAGAAGTTAGCACGGGGCGTTTATGAAACCACTTCTGGCGTAGCACGGTGGCTTGTGGCTCAAGAGCCGAAGAAAATATCGCAGAAGCTGACAGGGCCGACGCAGGTCGACGGATTCGAGGGATGCATATCTTGTTTTTTGTGGCCGGAATCGCTCGTGCCTTTCATTTCGGCGCCCATGCCGCTGTCGCTTTTTTGCTGCTGGGCTGTGGCGGCTTGCTGTTCAGCGTCCTGGCCGGCTACTTTCGCCTCCGCAGCCTGGATATCGGCAGGATAGGTCGCGTCATCGCTGGCCGACGGATTGTATCCGGCCTGTTCGAGCCTGATGAGGTCGGCGCGTACCTGCGCTCTGGTGAGCGGGACGGATGCTGACTGCGCAAAAGTCGATGTGGAGATGACGACCGCACTGAGCGTCAGTGCCAGCAGGGTGAGCTTTTTCATGATTGTGACTCCTTCCAACAAAGACCCCGGTTTGCCGGGGAACTAGTGAAGTACGTTGACGTGTGGCTCAAGAGCCGGAATAAATAGCGCAGAAGCTGACAGGTCCAACGCAGGCTGACGGATCTGAAGGAGGCGTCCCCCGTTTGATGCGGCCGGCATCGCTTGTGCCTGTCGTTGCAACACCCATCCCACTGTCGCTGTTTTGCTGCTTGAGCCGCGCGACTTGCTGTTCAAAGATCGGCGCAACGTCTGGGTACGACGTATCACTCACGAAATTCAGACCGTTTCGTTCCGCTTCAATCAACTCCTGCCGTACCTGCGCCCGGGTCTTTTCTTGAGCCTGCGCGTTGATCGCAACGCCCGCTGCGGCGGCAAAGATCAGGGAGAATATAATGGTTCGCGTATTCACTTTGGACTCCAATATAAATGACAGGAAGTTGCTGGTTCTGCATCGTGAAGCGCGCGGAAAACTCAACCGGGTTCCGTCGGACCACATGCATCGCAACCGACCGGAACCCAGTGATCCAGAACGTTGGACACCGCGTTCCCCTTTTCTCTGTTCGCTTCAATGTGAGGGGATGGAACGCCGCAGTCTTTATCAGGCGTGCTCACACTACGGTATACAGGGAGCGGGCGCCGTTTATTCCCAAAGTTACCAGGGGTGCATGAAAAAAATGATGCATTGGCGACCGCGTCGCCCAGCAAGCCTACGTTGACGAAAATCTCGAAGGATGCCGGGAGGGGCGCCTCCCGCGAAGTTTCTGTAGATCAAATTCCCATGCGTCCAGCAACGCCGTCGCGGTCGATGAACTTGTGTTTCAACGCGGCGGCGATATGCGCAATCATCAAGAGCGCAAGCGTCGGCACCAACCCGCGGTGCAGCGTGTCAGTCGGCAAACGCAAAGGTTCGTCCCGACCGATGAAGACCGGCATATCCACCAAACCAAAAAAACTTACTGGATGTGCGCCCGCCAGTCGGCGCACGTAGCCGGCAAGCGGCACCAGGAACAGCAGTACGTACAGCGTTCCGTGCAACACGCTCGCAGAATACGCTTGCCACCTCGGAATGCTGGGCGCAAGTACGCGCGATCTATTCCCGGTCGGTTGCCAACAGGCCAGTCCTTCGGGAATAACCTCACCCGAGTTGCGGTATGGACAAGACACCCTCCCGATGCTTCGGGACTGGTGAGCCACCGTTCGGGAGAAGGACATGAGACGTATCTATTTGCTATTACCGAATGTGCATAGTGCACAGATGATCATCAACGAACTTCTGTTATCGCGGGTCGAGTGGCGACATATCCACGTGATCGCCAATCACAATGTGCGGCTCGAGGATTTGCCGGAAGCAACCCTGGCGCAACGCAGCGATCTGCTGCCCGCCCTCGCGAGAGGGGCGGCGATGGGCGGCCTCACGGGGACGCTGGCCGGACTTGTCGCACTGGCGTTCCCGCCGGCCGGCCTGACGATTGCGGGCGGCGCGGTCGTGGCGATCACGCTCTGTGGCGCCGGCTTTGGTGCATGGACGGCGACGATGATTGGTGTCGATGTACCGAATACGCGGCTCAAGCGCTTTGAACAGGCTATAGAAAAAGGCGAACTGCTGATGATGGTCGACGTCGCAAAAGATCGCGTCGAAGAAATCGAGGAGGTGATCAAGCTGCGTCACGCCGAGGCCGACATCCAGGGAACGGACCCGACGATTCCGGCGTTTCCGTGACGCCGCGTAATGTCATCTGGTTCCATCGCAATGACGTGGTCCGCCGTGATGTGCGGACCAATATGAACGACAGAAAGCTCGTTGTCGTGCGGGGCGGCGCGGCGAGGTGGTGCCCTCGCCCCGAACGCTGCGTTTTACGTTGCACAACCATCGCCCGCGGCAACACCTGACTACCGTGCATCACGTCGCGTACGCGACATCAACGATGTACACGGAATACCGGCGACCGTCTGCACCTCAAGGCGCCGGCTTCGCCTGCCCATTCTGGCCTGCGCTCATCACCGCGTTTCGTTCCGCTCGATGTTTGGCGGCAACCTTTTCTTGCGCAGCCTGAAGATCTGCGGGATATGAACCGTCGTCGCCCTGGGACGGGTTGTACCCTGCCGCCTCCAGTTCGTAGAGTTCTTGCATGACCTCTGCGCGCGTGACTCGATGTGTCGGCGGCTCAGGCATGGTTTGCGCAAACACGCCAGCCGAAGTCGACATCAGAATCGCGCCTGCGACCACCAGGTTGCGCAACGACTGGTCGAATAACCGAATTTGTGAGACTGATTTCATGGCGATACTCCTGGTGTTTCAAGGTGCTGGTTCGCAGGATAGAGAGGGCGGGCCGAGAATCAGATGAATGACAGTGACTCAGCGTTGGCTCGAACTAACAAGATTGATCTATTCATTTCAGATTCCTTAGTATCTGGTGAATATTGCGAGATGTGCATTTGAGTTAACCACAGTTGGTCGACGGATATTCCCGGGTTTGTGAAAAAGAACGCGGGCACCCTGCAACACGCCAAATAATTTCGAGCTAGATGGGAATAAACGTGCGACGGCCCTGGTAAACGCCTTCATCCGGCCTCGTCGTCAAGCCGGATGGAGCCACGCGCGAAGGACCAGAACGTCGGGTGACGTCGAGCAGGTCGCGCATGGTTGGAACACGGACATCCATGGTGCGGATGCGCCAATTTCTTGCGGGTTAATTGCAGGTAATCTGGGGATCACTCAATGAAGAAGCAACTTCTGGCGTTAGCAACTTTGTGCCCGCTGGCAGGTGTCGTCCATGCGCAAAGCAGCGTGACGTTGTACGGCCTGATCGATGAAGGATTCGAGGCCGTCAGCAATGTACCGGTGGCTGGCAAGACCGGCGGCGGTACCAAATACGCGCTCGATGCCATCAACGGACTGAACGGCACACGATGGGGTCTGCGAGGCACCGAGGATCTGGGCGGTGGCCTTGCCGCGATATTTACGCTTGAGAATGGTTTCGACCTCAATACCGGCAAGCTCGGGCAGGGCGGTGCGGAGTTCGGCCGCCAGGCTTTCGTCGGCTTGAGCAGCAGCCGGTTCGGTACGCTCACGCTCGGCCGTCAGTACGACAGCGTGGTGGACTATCTGGGAAATTTCGAATTCGGGGATTCGAATGTTGGTACAGCGCACTCGGCTCACCCAGGCGATCTGGATAACTTCAATAACAGCCGTCGAACCAACAACGCGATCAAGTTCAGGAGCATCGATTACTCAGGGTTGACGTTCGGCGGCATATACAGCCTGGGAGGCGTGGCGGGGTCGTTTACGACGGACCAGGTCTATTCGCTCGGGGTGGGCTACAAGCAGGGGCCGCTGGCCATGGGCGTGGCTTACCTGAACGTGAAGAACCCGGCGGCTTCGCTGTTCGGCAGCAACCCGGCCGATACGGCAACATCCAATGGACTGACGGGCACGCCGGTGTTTAGCGGCTACGCTACGGCGCAGTCGTATCAGGTTATCGGCTGGGGCGGTTCCTATGCGCTCGGAGCTGCTGTGTTCGGCGCAACCTATTCGAACATCCGGTTCGGTGATATCGCGGCGCTTGCGCGTAGCACGGCGGTGTTCAACGATGCCGAAGCTAGCTTCCAGTATCACGTGACGCCCGCTTTCCTCGCGGGTATTTCTTATAACTACACGCGTGGTAGCGAGGTGACGGGCAAGGTCGGCGGCGTGAACTACAACCAGTTCGCCATCGGTGCGAATTACACGTTGTCGCCGCGCACCGACGTTTATGCAGCGGTCGTCTATCAGACGGTCAACGGCCGGGATTCGACGGGAGCGCCCGCCGTCGCAAACGTGAACGGCGTATCGCCGTCGACTAATCAGCATCAGGCGGTGGGCCGGTTGGGGATCCGTACGCGGTTCTGATCGCCACACGTCGGCGCGTGACGTAACTGTCGCGCTATCCATACCCGATCCATGCCTTGATCAAGATTGACGATACGTCTATGAAAAACTCCTTCCTGAACGGCTCCACTGCACGCGGCGCCGTCGCCGCGTTGAGTCTCGCGATCGCGCAACTGGCGAACGCCCATGCCTATCCAAAACGTCAGGTGCCGCCGCCTGGGGCTAGCATGTCTGTTTCGCCCAGGGAGGTGTCGATCGATTTCGATGACGGACTCGAAGCGGCATTTAGCGCGATCACGGTGACGGATGCACAGCGGAGGTCCGTCACGCTTGGTAAGTCGATGGTCGATTCGTCGAACCCTAAACACATGGCGGTGCTGCTGAACCCGCTAACGCCCGGTGTGTATACGGTCACATGGGTTGCGGTCGCTGCCGACGGGCATCGCACGGAAGCCGAATACACCTTCACGGTCAAATAGCGGCGATCTTGCCTGGCGTTGTGTTTGCATCAGGAGTTCAGTGATTCTTTCTGCAATCTTCGGCGCTCAAGTCCGTTGCGCGGCTTGTTCAACGTAGCCTTAAAGGAATTCCCTGCTGATATCGACGCTCGATCGCTGGCCGATGTGGTGGTAGTTCTCTTCGAGCCATGCCCCGGCCTCGGTCCGTCCCTGGTCACGCAAAGAGCAGAGGAAGTTCCAGTCGGCGTTGTACTTGCTCGACACACCGAGTGCGGCCATTGTCTGGTCGGACCGAATCGAGTGGATCAACATTTCCTTCATCCCGCCGGGCTCAATTCTTCGTTGCTGGATCAACTTGGTTACGAAAGCGATTGCGCGCATCTCTCGCATCAGTGACGAATTGAAGCTCACTTCGTTCATGCGGTTGAGGATGTCGGCCGGCGTGGTTGGTACGCCGGGGCGCACTATCGGATTGATGTGGACAATCACTACATCGTGTGTTCCGCAGTTATAGATCAGAGGGAAAATTGCCGGGTTACCGACATAGCCTCCGTCCCAGTAGTGTTCTCCGTCGATTTCTACTGCCTGAAACAGTGTCGGGAGACAGGCCGAAGCAAGCACAGCCTCTATGCACAGTTCCTCGCCGGAAAAGATTCGTATTTTGCCGGTCTCAACGTTAGTTGCGCATAGATATAGGTGTATCGGGCAATGTCTGCGCAGCGCGGCGAAATCGACGTGTTGGTTCAGTATGTCGCGCAGCGGATTCATGTTGTGGGGATTGAACTGGTACGGTGACAGGATGCGAAGAACGATGTCCGCCATGAGGTACATGGACGAGTGGTCCAGTCCGAGCGTGTGAGCTCCTTTTAACCACGGTATCTTGCCGAAGGGGTCGTAGCTCTCCGCCGATTGTGCAACGGCGCGCCAGAAGTCGTGCAGCGCCTGGCGCGCGTTTTCGGAATCACCCGTTAGTAGACCGTGGGCCAGGACGGCGGCATTCATCGCACCTGCACTGGTGGCGCTGACGCCTTCAATTGAAAGCCGGCCGTCCTCCAGCAGGCGGTCAAGCACGCCCCAGGTGAACGCTCCGTGCATTCCGCCGCCTTGCAGTGCGAGTGCGATCGTCTTCTGCGCGACCGGCAGCTTCCTGTTCGTCGTCGCCATCGGAAACCTCCTCAATGCCGGGTCCAGCCACGCCCCCGACTAGCTACCCGTCCCGGCCGTTCTCGCACGCCTATGATCAGGCGGCACGACCAACACTGGATCCAGTCAGGGTGCCGTTGATGGCCCGCCAGCGCGCATTCGAATCAGCCACGTGACATGCCTGGATTCGATGGCGATCAGACTTCCGATTCAATGCAGTCAGCTATCTGCAGTACATCATGCACCAACCCGGCTCGTCTTGACCCTCAGTTCTTCGGCGGCGGCACGACATTGGTCCTCACGCCGGCTAGTGGCGATCCGTATCCACCAGACTGCGCATTGTTCGGCAAACCATTGGCGAGTTGCGCCCGCGGATCCGTCGGATTCAGATTCAGCTCTCCCGCCTGCCGATCACCGTGGGTGGGATACTCGCTCCCGCGTGCAGCTTGTGGCATCAACCGGGTGCTGTTTTCAGGCGAGTTGATATCGTCATATGGGCTGAGACCTTGCGCCGCGACGCTGCCCGCGGCGATACACGATACCGCTAGCAGGAGTCCTCTCAATGCCATCAGTGCTCGCGGCCCGCCCGCTCTCTTGAATACGCTTTTCATGTCAAATTCCTCCATCGCAGACCTCAGACCGTTTTGCGATACGCAATGAGTAGACGCTGTTTCGTCGCCGGATATTCCCGCAGCCTGTGAAAAAATGGAAATTTCCACGATCGAAATACCTAAGAAAAGAGATCGACTGCGGTGTGAGTAAACGAGCCGTGCTCTCGTTGACGGGTCATCCGGCCATATCTTCAGGTCGGATGGAGCGATACCGCGCAGGGCGGGTCCAGAGAGTAGGGAATAAGGATGACGGTTCAGTGGTTTACCCATGCAGAGCGCTGTGTGCTGGAGTCGAGTGGATCGCGGCCATCACGCGCTCGAAAACCAAGGAGTAGCATCATGAAATCGAATTCGCTTAATCGGCTTGTTGGTCAATCCGCGCGTAGTTCGCTCATCGTGAGTGCGGTGCTGATGGCAACGTCAGCCTGTGTGTACGCGCAAACGTCGGCGGAGCCCGGCACGCATCAGGTCACCCGTGCCGAAGTGCGGCAAGAACTCAAGGAGTTGGCGTCGGTCGGATATCGCCCTGTTCCCAATGATCTCTACTACCCAGAGGACATTCAGGCGGCGGAACAAACGTTGGAGGCCAAACATCAAGCGCAACAGGATGCGCTGACGGGGGGAAGCCAGATGGCGCAGACGAAGCACACGCCATGAATGCGACGGATTGCGCGTACAGGTCGCACACGGTTTCTCGAGGCCGGGCAGGGTCGGTTTGAGGTTCGCCCATCGATAGTTACGAACAACGCCTTCGGCTTGACGGGGAGCGCAGGCAAAAAGGTACAGGTCTCGCGTTGCTCAGCAAGTGACAACCGGGCCTTGCGTGCTGCTGGTAGAAAACGCCACGACGCAAGGCGTCTGGCAAGTAGACAACAACAGTGAGCGGCATCGGAGGCGCACCGTTTTTGCGATGCGCCTCTGTCTGCAATCACCAGCCATCTGCTATGCACATTTGTCGCCCTTGATACCAGACATGGGGAGAGTTGCCATTCAGGAGCCGAAGAACGGCTGGCAGTAGCTGACTGGACCTACGCATTCATTGCTGCCGGCCTGGGGCAAGGACGTGCATCCCGCAGCCATCAGTCCCGCGAAGGCGGCAGGGAGCCAGACTGCGCGGCGGATGCGCGACGAAGCTTTCCTGCCTACGGGCCGGCTGCGCAAACCTGGAATGCCGTTCGCCGCCTTGTGGTCGCGGGCTGTGCCAGCGCTGTACGCGCCGGGGATCGGGCTTTCGCGAAGATCAAACTGGTTCATTTTCGCATCTCCTGTATTCAATTGGAGCGGGGGCTGCAGGTCTTTGCACTTTCAGGCGCGGCCTCGCATGGCCATGAGCATGTCTAATCGAGGTGCACAATTGGTTAGCTATGTAGACGCTGTTTCGTCGCTGGATATTCCCGCATCTTCAATAAAACACACTTGGCCGACAGCAAAATCAGTTCGCCGTCGGCTCGTCAGCATCAGGCGGCGGATCGGTATTGGTCACCGATTCTGATCACGTCGCGGTTACGTGCGTGACAATGCGATCCTGGTACGCGGCCACCGCAGCCACCGCAGCCACCGCAGCCGACCAGGGCGCGAACCGGTTGCGCCGACCCCACGACCACATTCGAAATGTGCAGCGAGCTGGAATAAAACGGATGACCCGGCAGTCTATGTATTGAATCCAGTCCGGAGGCCCGTCGGATAATCTGGCGGTCTACCTCCTGAACCTAATCGTGAGGGCACTATGTCGTCAGATCTTCCATCCGATCCGTCGCGCCGCGGCGCGTTGAAATGTCTCGCCTTCGGTGGCGTTGGCACCGTGTTTGTTCTGGCCGGCGGTGTTCTCACGCCGGTGGAACTGGCCCTCGCCGCCACAGCGAAGGATTCGTCGGTTGCTTCGGGCGTTCCCCTGTTCCTGCAGATCAGCGACACGCATATTGGTTTCAATAAGGAAGCCAATCCGGATGTCGCCGGTACGCTCAAGCAGACGATTGATTTTGTCAACGCCATGCCGGTCAAGCCGGCGCTGACGATTCACACAGGCGACATTACCCATCTTTCCAAACCGGCAGAGTTCGACCTCGCGGCCCAATTGTTGTCGGGCCTGAATATCACCGAGCTGCATACCGTGCCCGGCGAACATGATGTGACAGACGGGCCAGGGACGGAATACTTCAACCGTTTCGGTCAAGCCTCGGACAATAAAGGCTATTACAGCTTCGACCACAATGGCGTGCACTTCATCGGGCTCGTCAACGTCATGCATTTCAAGCCGAACGGCCTGGGAGGCCTGGGCGACGATCAGCTCGCCTGGCTGGAGAACGATCTGAAGGGGCGCTCGTCCAGCACGCCGATCGTCGTCTTTGCGCACATGCCGATGTGGACGATTTACGAACCGTGGGGGTGGGGCACCGGCGATTCTGGCCAGGCGATGAGCTATCTGAAGCGCTTTGGTTCGGTCACCGTCCTGAACGGGCATATCCATCAGATCGTGTCGAAGGTGGAGGGCAATATCACCTTCCATACAGCGCGCTCGACGGCGTATCCCCAACCGACGGCCGGCAATGGCCCCGGCCCCATGCCGCTGACGGTGGCGAGCGATCAGCTTCCGAGGATGCTTGGCGTGACCAGCATCAAGATCGCGCGCCACCCGCTGAAGGCGACACTTGCCGACACGACACTCGTCTGATTTCGGACACCACTCACCCACAAGGATCCTAATCATGCGAACCACTTTCTTTCGTCTCGCCTTCGTCGTCTCCCTCGGCATCGGGATGCTGATGTGGGGAATCGCTTCCGATTTCGCCGTCGCGCAGGCGCAGGAGGCCAATGCGGTCATGATAAAGAACTTCATGTTCTCGCCGATGTCGCTCACGGTCAAGGCTGGCTCGACCGTGACCTGGAAAAATCTCGATGGCGAACCGCATGCGGTTGTCAACGATGCCGGCCTGTTCCACTCCGGCCCGCTCGATCAGAACGACACCTTCCAGTTCAAGTTCGATAAACCCGGTGTCTACAAGGTATTCTGCGGCATTCACCCGTATATGAAAGCGACGATTACCGTCAATTAGGTGCACTCTCTCCCTGAGCTCATGCCGCCAGAGGTTGAGTAACTGTCCGGAAGAAGGCGCGAGGGGGGAGCTCCGTGCTGCGCACTATCAATGCAGGTGCGCAGCACGGATTATCACGTTCCGAATTGTGACGCTGCGTCGACTTAAGGTGTCGGCTTCGTCTGCCCGGTCTGCCCCAGGCCCATCACTGCACTTCTTTCCGCTTGATGTTTGGCGGCAACCTTTGCTTCCGCGGCCTGAATGTCGGCGGGGTAGTCAACGTCGTCGCCCTGGGCCGGGTTATACCCGGCCGCCTCCAGCTCTTCGAGTTCATGTCGCACTTCCGCGCGAGTGAGCTGATGTGCGGCAGGGGCAGACGAAGATTGCGCATACACGCTGGCTGAAGTTGCCATCAGCACCGCGCCCGCGACAACCAATGCACGTAGTGGCCGGTCAACAAACTGATTCATTGAATCCGATTTCATGGTGGTGCTCCTTGCTTCCGGGGATGCCGATTCCCGCGAAGATCGGCCTGGGCTGCACATGATGCGAGCGGTGGTGAGAGGACGGGACGCAGGCGTGCCGTCATCCGCCAGGGAAGATCAGGCGGGACAAAACGCATGTTCAATTGGTAGTGCTGTCCTTCATGGCTGCGCGCTGTTGCGCAAGATGCTCCTGCTTCATGCGGGCGACCTGTGCCGCGAAGATCGGATTGACATCCGGGTACGAGGTATCGGTGACATAGTTCAGGCCGTTCTGCTGCGCTTCGATCAGTTCCTGATAGACCTCGGCGCGTGTCTTGCTCTGGGCAAATGCGCCCGATGACATGAGAACGGACAGCGACATGGCGGCAATGGCGAGCTTCTTCATTTCAGACTCCTGATAATAGCGTGCGGTATGCAATGAGTAGACACCACTTCGTCATCAGATATTCCCGAATCTTCGATAAAAGAATCGGCCTGACTGTGCGCGTCAGCTTGCGATCGGCAACATATATCGGATGGCTGGTCGGGGTGATGTCGGCCTACGCCGGAGTACTACTGAGCGATTTTGACCGGCGGGGAATAAAAACGACGTGCTGGCGGTTTGATTACTGTCGGTCACGGATTACGGTTACTGCGGGAATTTCACATGGCCGATCCAGTCAGCGCGCAGCGCTTTGAGAAGCTCGTGTTACCTCATATGAATTCCGCCTTCAATGTAGCGCGATGGCTGACGCATAACGACCAGGACGCCCAGGACGTGGTGCAGGAAGCGTATCTGCGCGCGTTCCGTTTTTTTGGCGGATTCCGCGGCGACGATGCCCGTGCCTGGTTGCTAAGCATTGTGCGCAATACCTTCTACACCTGGTATCAGCAGAACCGGGGCCACGCACCGGATACGTTGGAGTTTGAGGAAGATATGCATAGTCTTGAGACGAGTACCGCTGATCACGACGACAATCCTGAAGCGATGCTCATATGCAGCCAGAGCCGGAGGCGGGTACACAAGGCGTTGCAGAGTCTGCGTCTGGAATACCGTGAGGTGATCGTCCTGCGGGAGCCGGAAGAATTGTCGTACAAGGAAATCGCCACCATTGTGGGCATCCCGATGGGGACCGTGATGTCGCGCCTCGGACGGGGCCGCCAGCAACTTGCGGCACTGCTCGCCCCGACGGATCAGGAGGCGTGATGGATCACGAACAGGCCTTCGAATTGCTGCCCGGCTATCTCGACCAGGAATTGAGCCTGTCCGAGGCGCTCGAATGCGAGCGCCATCTGGCAGGCTGCGAGCAGTGTCAGCAGGTCTACTCGCAGCACCGCCAGGTGAGTGCGCAGCTCAGGCGGGCGGATTTGCGCGTCGAGGCGCCCGCGGAACTGGTGAAGCGCATCAAGGCGGCGTTGCCGGGGCGGCCATCGCTTTGGCAACGGCTGGTTGAGCTGTTCGGTTGGCGCAGCGGCGGTGGGTCATTGGGCTGGGCACCAGTTGGTGCGATGGTGATGAGTGTGGTCGCGCTGACGTGGAGCGCGGGGCTGTACCTCTCGGTGCCGTCGAGCGAGACGCGCCTGAGTCAGGAACTTGTGGACAACCATATCCGCTCGTTGCAGTTCAACCACCTCTCGGATGTGATTTCAACCGACCGGCACACAGTGAAACCGTGGTTTGACGGCAAGCTGGACTTTGCGCCACCGGTGGTCGATCTGGCGCAGCAGGGATATCCCCTGGTTGGTGGGCGGCTGGATTACCTGGACGGGCGGCCGGTGGCCGTGATGGTCTATCGGTACAAGCTGCACCCGATCAATCTTTATGTATGGCCGGGCGGCGACGCGGGCGCCACGCCTCATATCTATCAGCGGCAGGGCTATCATCTTGCGCACTGGAGTGCTGCAGGAATGAATTACTGGGCAATTACCGATGCCGGGAACATGGAACTGAACGGCTTCATCACGGACCTGCGAGCGCATCCCGCTTCCTAGGTGGCGTCAGGCCTGAGGCATCTGGGACGCCTTGGACAGCACGCGGACGGGAACCGGGTCATGGCGGCCCTTCAGGTGTGCCTCAAGCTGCGGCAGGTCTGCCGCCGAAACGCCGGCATGCTGGAACACCTGTTCGGACACGATAGCGTCGCAAGCGATTTCTTTTGTCAGTTCCTCAAGTCTTGAGGCCACGTTCAGTGGGTCACCAATTGCCGTGAATGTCACATGCTCGCGAAAGCCAATCTCACCCATTACAGCCCGGCCGCAATGCAATCCAATGCCAAACCGGATGGGCGTTTGCAACTGCTGTTCGAGCGCAGCGTTGAGTTGATCAATGTTGGCTGCCACCAACGGCACCGCACAAAGCGCCTGGCGACAAGCAATGGCTGGCTCGCCGTGTAAGCCGAAGATCGCGAGCACAGCGTCGCCCATGAACTGGTTTGGCATACCGCCTGCCTCTACCACCGCGGCACAGACAGCGCTCAGGAAGCGACTGACTACGAATATGCTGTCGAACGGTAGTTGCGCCGCTGCAAGCTGTGTGGAACCCCGCATGTCCACGAACATGAACGCCGCGAATCGCTCTTGCGGCATGACGTCCCGCTGACGCGGTTGCAGGAAGGCCGTGGATGCGGCCGGCGGCACCAATGGCCACACGGAGAGATCATGGATCGGCCGCAGCTGGCAAGCAAGACGCACTGTCTGCGAGTCAACGCCCAGTCGCTCCAGGACGCGCCGCTCCGCTTCGGCTGGCGTGGGCAGCGGCACATCGCTGAGCACGCGCACTCTACACAATGTGCAGCGGGCACGGCCACCGCACGTGCTCGCATGGGGAACTCCGGCCATCCGGCTCGCTTCCAGCACCGAAAATCCGAGCGGCGCGAATACCTTGCGCCCCTCTGGGTACAAGATGCAGAGCCGGCCGTGCCGGCGCTCCCGGACCGTGCGCAGCAGCCGCGCCCCAAGTACCAACAGCAGCGCGCCACCATCGAAGAGCAAAAAGTCGTTGCGCAGATCGGCGAGCCAGAGATTTTGCAATCCCGTCCCGACGACCGTCGACCGAGTCGCCGCGGCGCGCCAGACGGGATCCTGCGCAAGCGCAATCACTTCCCGTCCGCCTTGCAGGAAGCCTAGCAGAGCGAGCACCGGGAGCAGCACAGCGACGCTCAGCAACACGCTTCGCCACGCCCCAAACCATGGCTTCAACCGCAACCAGAACCAGACGCCGCAACACCCATGCGACCAGGCGACCACCAACAGCACCAACTGTGCTCGACCGAAGAACGGCGAAGCGATCCAGAACGAGTACAACAACTGCGCGTAACCCTTGTTCAGGCCGAACGCGGCAAATGCGACCCGAGTATTGGCGAGATGGTTGGCTAGCAGCGGCGGAATGCAAAGACCGAGGACGAGCTGCGTCGCCTCACCCCGATTCCAATGCACCGAGCGCCGCTCATACAGAGCCCACAGACCCAGGAAGAAATGCGTCACGAGCGCGCTGTACAGCACGCCTGTTCCAAGCCATCCCTGCCAGATAAACTTCTGTACAAGCAGACCACGCTCCAGCCACGCGAGCGAGATATTCCCTAGCGAGTGATTCAGGAGGTGCGCCCCTACATAGGTGAACAGCACCAGTCCGGTGGTCAACCGAACCGATCGCACTCCCGCCGGCCGCCATCTTTGAATACTGGGAAAGCGCAACATGCTCTGCTCTCCACCCTCTCGATCAAAGGCATTTCGTTAGGAGATCGACCGGCGGGGCTCGGTTCGATGTGGTTGCAATGGGTGTTTAGTCATGCATCCATCGTCTTGTCGCCAAGGTAGCGGAGCTCTTTGAGAAACGCCAGCTTGGACCGGGCTTGCTTGCGACGCCAAACTGGGCGACCACGTGCCTCGACACTTCTATTGTGGAGCTGGATATTTCAAAGCGTGCCTTCAGGAATATTACTACTGTCGATCAAGCGACTGACTGAACTGAGCGCACGCCCTTTGCTGAACGCACCGAGACTAGCAGGATGATCCCGGCCAGCAGGTACTGCGCGACCACCACATACATGCTGTAGATCATACTGCCGCTGTGCTGTGTGATCAGCCCGTTGATCGCCGGACTCGCCGCTGGACCAAGGTTGCCGAGGCTGCTGATGAGTGCGATGCCTGCGGCGGCAGCACCTGTTGACAGAGACTCGCTAACGAGCGTGAAGAAAACTGGCGTCGCAGCAGCGATGCCGATCACGGCGAACGACAGCGCCATCAGCCCGCCCACCAGGTTGCCCTGAAGCAGCGTGGTGCTCCACAGGCCGAGTGCCGCGACGGCTACACAGGCCGCGAAATGCCAGCGGCGCTCATGCAGCCGGTCAGAGCTGCGCCCAATCAGGATCATGCCAATCACGCCACATCCGTTCGGGAACACCGCCAGGGTGCCGACCACCAGCACGTCCTTGACCCCCCAGCTCTGGATCAAGGTCGGAGCCCAGAACACTATTGTGTAGGTCGCCCCGAGCAGCAGAAAATACACTAGCGACAGCAGCCAGACCTTGGGGTTGCGCAGGATATCCCCCAACTTCGCGTGGATCTCGCTCTGAGCATCGTTCCTGTCGTGTTCGAGACTGTAATACACGAGGTCCTTCTCGGCAGGCAAAAGCCATTTCGCATCCGCTGGCTTGTCCTCCAGAAACAGGAAAACAAGAATACCGAGTACTACCGCGGGAAGTCCCTGAAGCAGAAACAACCACTGCCAGCCGGACAAGCCGTTGACACCATGCAGGTACTTCAGGATCGCGCCGTTCAGCGGCCCCGCGATCACGCTGACAATGGTTGTCGCCGACATGAAGATTGCGATCGCCTGGCCGCGACGCGCCGACGGATACCACCATGTGAAGTACAGAATGATGCCGGGGAAGAAGCCTGCCTCGAAGACGCCAAGCAGGAAGCGGGCGATATAGAACTCGGTCGGCGTTGCGACGAACATTGTCGCCGCAGCGACGATGCCCCAGCACACCATGATCCGCAGCAACGTCTTGCGCGCACCGATTCTCGCTAGTAGCAGGTTGCTTGGAACTTCGAAAAGAAAGTAGCCGAGAAAGAAGATGCCGGCGCCGAGGCCATAGACCGCGTTGTTCCACGGCAGCGTCTGTTTCATCTGTAGCTGCGCATAGCCGATGTTGACGCGATCCAGGTAAGCGATCATGTACGAGACCACCAGTATCGGCAGGATCCGCCAACTGATCTTTAGAAACACTGCATCGGTCGCCTCGGTCAGCGAGGATTGCGATGGCGGAGCGCTAGTAATCGCGCCAGATTTCATGACTTGTCTCCTTCCGGGCTTAAGCCTGGTGTCGTCGCGGCCGGTATACCCCGACCGCAGTCGTCTGGGAACGTTCAGAACGAGTGGCGAATGCCGAGGTCGGCGGCGAACTGGGAACCAGGTACGCCAAAGAGCGCGCCGTTGATCGCGAGGCCGGTGTTCATGCCCCCATGATTGTTGACGTAGGCGACCTGGCTATAGAGCGTGGTGCGCTTGGAGAGCGAGTAGTCGACGCCGAGCGAGCCGAGGATCGAATGGTTGTTCGAGTTGTTGCCGTCGCGGGTGTACCAGGCGCCGCCGTCGAGGGAGAGGGCGGGTGTGAGCTTGTAGGCGAGGCCGCCGGAGATCACACGGTTGTCGAAGGAGCCGGCGACCTTGTAGAGCGTGTAAGTGGCTTTGACAGTCAGGCGGTCGAAGTAGTAGGTGGCGCCGATGTTGCGCCCGGAGAAGGCGATGGTGCTAGGGTTCGGGATGGTGGCCGCGGAGCCGCCGGAGTTGCCGTTATACATTGCGGCGGTGATCAGCAAGCCGCTGTAGTGATATGTGAGCCCGGCTGAATACTGTTGTCCGGCCTGGAAGTTACCCGGAGACCCACCGAATGCGTACATCGCGCGACCCTGGATGCCGGCAATCTCGGGCGACGTGTACATAACGGAATTGGGGTTGAAGAGGCCGGTGACGATGACGTTGTCGACGTAGCTGACGAGCCCGCTGCCAAACTGCTTGAGGTCCCGGGGGTCGTTCGCGAAGATGGACAACAGGAATGGCGAAAACTGAAGGCCGGCGGTGACGGTGCCGAAGCCGCCGGTGACGCCGACCCAAGCCTGGCGGCCAAAGAAGTTGCCGTTGGAGTTCCCGAATCCCCCGTTGGAGATGTCAATGCCGCTTTCGAGGGTGAAGATGGTGGCGAGTCCGCCGCCGAGATCCTCGGTTCCGCGCAGGCCGAAGCGAGACGCGTTTTCGCCGGCGGATTCAAAGGAAAACTGGTGTCCTTCGCTGGCGCCGGTGGCGAGGTTGGCCGTCTTGCTGGTATAGAGGATCGAGGCGTCGGTGATGCCGTAGAGGGTGATGCTACTTTGCGCATGAGCAGCGGGTGCGCTGGCGAATGTGACGGCTAGTGTGCAGGCGCCGCCGACGGCGGCGTCTCGAATGGCACGAATGGTGGAAATCTTTGTCGTCATGAAGGGTGTCTCCTTTAGTTCATAGTATGTAAATGAGTGGCGCGATACCGGCGTGAACGGCGGTGTGATTCGGTGTTGTCGCGTTGAGTAGAGCGTTGCGCGTAGACGCGACCAAGTCGAAGCGTTTTATATGTCGTTATAAATTTTGGATGCCTAATCATGCTTCAGGTACTTGCCGATTTGCCGTTGCACAATCTCTGGTCCCTATTTACGCGCAATTCACGCGTGGGAACTTGACTCGTGCCGCCGGAATTTGTACTTTGCGCGCCACATCTCGTCAGACAGCGTGCCATCTAGCCGGATCATCGTCGACGACCCGTTCAACACCTGCGTCGCGGCACGCGGCAAGTCCTACAAGACAAAATGGTCGCGAATGAGACCCCGCGCCAAATGCGCGTACTCTTTCAGTCGACAACGCGATACCATCGGGTAAATTCCCTCTCGCAGCGAACCATCTCAAGTGACGATCTGTATCTAGAATGCAAGGCTACCTACCCAGTGTTGTGTTGACCGGAGCTGCTCCTCTGCTTGAGGTGCTCGGCGTTCAACCCGAGTTGGTTGCGGCCGGAACCGATCTGCCGGAGCTTGCGCTCCGTTCCGCGGATGTGCCGATCCGGGGTGCGCAAGTGCTTCGATTCCTTTCGCTAGCTGCCGAAGTTACGCAATGCCGGAACTTTGGACTGAGGCTCGCCGAATATCAGGGCCTTGCGGTCCTGGGGCCGATCCTTGTCATGATGCATGGTGCACGTACCATCGGGGAGGCAATGGATACGCTTGCCGAGTTCTACGTACTACATACGTCGATGTCTTCTGTACGGGCTGTGCGGGACGATCAGGGAATGGTTTTGACTTACGACCTTGAAAACGCTTCCGGTCCCGGAGAGGTTCAGGCAGTTGAACTGGGTCTCGCTAACGGTATGCAGTATTTGCGTACCGTCTGCGGTACCGCCTGGCAGCCGGCCGTTGTGCAATTCCGTCATTCGGCGCCTGCGGACTGCACAATGCACAGGCGTACGTTTGGAGCATCCCTCGAGTTCGATCAGGACAGAAACGCGATTGTCCTCGATCGCGGTACGGTGACGCGTCCGGTGACACAACTTCGCCGTAACGCGCATCGTGTGCTTGAGGCACATTTGCGGCGAGAAAGAGCCCAGGTGGAGGCGCTATGGGTGGTGCGCACGCAAACGATGATTCGCGCACTTTTGCCGTTCACGGACAGTTCGCTCAACGCCATAGCGCGAGCGCTCGCCATGTCCCCGCGGTCCTTGCAACGTCGCCTCTCCGAGGCCCGCACGACGTTCGATGAACTGCGGGAACAAGTTCGTGAAGATCTCGCATTGAAGTATGTGCAGCAGTCGAACCTGCGTCTCGCCGAGATCTCGGAACTGCTCGGTTATTCGCAGCAAAGCGCATTTAGCCGTGCGTTCAAGCGACTGCGGGGCATCACGCCCCGGCAGTTTCGAGCAATGCGTCACGGGGCTGACCCCGGACGCTCTGCTGAGTAGCAATAGCGTGCCCTGCGTTTCACGCGGCGACGAACGCTGGATTCAGGAATTCCGGATCGGGATATTGATAGAAGCCGCGTCCCGCCAGTTCACCGAGATGCCCTGTATCGATGAAATGAGTTTTCACGTATTCCGCCATGCGCCGATGCGTCGAATCACCCGACCGTTCCGCAAGCGCGCGGGTCACGTTATAGACGGTCGTCATGCCGATTCTGTCGAGAACGCCGAAAGGGCCAATGCGATCCTCCTTGGCAATCATCCACGCCTTGTCGATCGTCTGAACATCTGCGACCTCGTTGACCAGCAGACCCAGCGCGGCGACCAGCATGGGCACGAGCATTGTGTTCAGCAGGCAGCCGGCCTGCTCCTTGCGCAGCGGCAAAGGCACCATGCCGATGCGATGCGCAAACTCAACCACGCGCGCGAATACGGCGGGGTCGGTGCCCGCATGCCCCATGATTTCCGCAATATTGTGCTTCCAGATCTCGTTCGCGAAATGCAGGCTCAGCACGCGCTCGGGCCGGTCGCTGAACATTGCGAACTGGCTCGGCACCAGTGTCGACGAGTTGCTCACAAAGATGGTGCCGGCCGGCGCTACAGCCGACAGTGAACGGTAGAAAGACTGCTTGATTGCCAGATCTTCAGGGATCGCTTCGATGACGAGGTCCGTGCCGGCGACGGCCAAACCGAGGTCGGTATTGCCCTCGATGCGTGCCAGCGTGGCTTCGATCTGCTCGCGAGACGCGCCGAGGTCCGCAGCGTAGACGCGCCCTAGCGCATCGAAACGGGCGTTCGCGCGATCGAGGCAGGCGGTATCGACGTCGTAGGCTACGACGTCGATACCGGAAAACGCACACTGAAAGGCGATCTGCGCGCCGAGCACGCCGGTGCCGGCCACCATGACGCGTGCGATCGGCTGATTGTCGTTTAGGGAATGAGTAGGCATGAGTGACGGGTGCGGTGCGTATCGTAGATCGGATGGGCCGGATCTTTTGCCGGTTCGAGGATTCACGCCAACGGCGAGGCGGCGAGATGGTCGAGCAGCAATGGGATGATCCGGTCCGGCGCTTCTTCCGGGAGCCAGTGACTTGCCCCCTCGAGTATTTCGAAACGGTAGGGCCCGTCGACAAAGCCCTCCGTGAGCAGTGCGGCTTCGCGGCCCAGGGCGCGGTCTTCGGATCCCCAAACGTAGAGTGTCGGGACGGCAACGCGGCCTGCGGGATAAGACAGATCGTCGGGGAGCGCGCGATACCAGTTCAATGTCGCGGAAAGCGCGCCCGGTTCACTGAGGCGCCGCACGTTGTCGTCCACGAGCGAAGCTGGAACGCGTCCGGCGTATGCTGCCCGCAGCGCCGCTGCTCCGTCCGCCAGCAGGCGTTGCTCTGCGACACCCCCTGGTTGACGAAATGCACGAACATAATCCAGGCGCTTGTATTGGTCTTCTTGATGGAGCGCCGCTTGCAGCGCTAACGGATGTGGCGTGGCCAGCACGGACAGCGAACTCACGCGGTGTGCATGCGTCGAGGCGAGCCCCCACGCAACCAGTCCGCCCCAATCGTGGGCAATCAGATGGAAGCGTCCTGCGCCCAGTTGATTGGCGAATGTCAGGGCGTCCGAGTGGAGATGCCCGGCTGCGTAGGATGCAATGTCTTTCGGCCGGGCGTTCTCAGCGTAGCCGCGCTGATCCACAGCGACTGCCCGGTAGCCTGCTGCGCCGAGCGCGGCCAGAATCTCGCGCCAACAGTCGGCGAATTCCGGCCACCCATGCAGCAGGAGAACGCACTCCCCGCTCCGCGGCCCCGCGGCCAGAGCTGTGTGGGTATGCGGCCCGCAGGCCAGTGTCAGCTCTTCCAGGGGCGGAAGCGGTGCGGAGGGTGCAAGGTGAGTCATCGGCGTGATTTCCGTGAGGCAGAGGCGTGGATCATGTGCGTCGACGTCGCTTAACGGCCGCCCTGGCAGCCGATCAGGTCGATCTCGGGCAACTCGTTGGCTTTGCAGTAGTCCTGATAGCGGCTCAAAGCCGTCCGCCACGTCTCGACGAACGTGACCTTGCCGTCTTCGTCGAGGAAGTGGAGCTCACCGGTCGACACCACGAGCGCCATACCATTGTCGTCGTCGGAGAGATTCGTGAACGAGTGGGACGATTCCGAGGGCTCAAACACGAAATCGCCGGCTTGCGCGATCCAGTCGTGCTGGTCGTATTTCCAGCGACCACTGAGGGTGTAGACCATCACCGTACCGGTATGGCGATGAATATGCGCGCCTTCGCCTTTGGCCGCCTTCATGAGCAGGACCACTTCGCCCGTGACCGGGTTGATCTTGAAGTACTTGAGTAGAATCCTGTCGTTGATCGGCGCGAAGGGAATCCACGGCGTGGCGTTTCCAGCGATATGGACCGTGTCGATCGCGGAAACATCGTTGAGGGCTAGCGTCGCTTCTGCGTTCATGGAATGAGTCTCCGATTGTGTTGAGGGCTGGGCGTGCGCAGCGTGAACCGTGCGCAATCTCCAGTGCCTATTCAATCGCAAGTCGTCCGTGGGAACTTGACCTGTGCCGCCCCATTTTGTACTTTACGCGCCAGGTTTTTCTTCTCTGGACCGGAAGGAAAGTGTGGTCCTGTAGCGAGGCGCAATGCGGCGTCAAACGACGCCGTCAGCCATCAACTGTGAGAGCCGTTCGTCCGACAGACCGAGCAGCGACTGCAGAACATCCTTCGTGCCTTCCCCGAGTTGCGGCGGTGCGCTTCGTACCGGCAAGCGCGCACCGTCGAAGCGGTAGGGCGGAGCGAGGACGTGCGTGCTGCCGGCCTCCGGATGCGGCTGCGTCGTCACGAGCCCGGCGTCCGTCGCGCGCTTCGAGGTGAGTGCCTCGTGAAGACCGAGCACTTCGCCACATGGAATGCCGGCCTGAGCCAGGCGCTCCAGCAACACCCTGCGTGCTCTCCGGCCAATCTCGCGCTTGAGTTCGGGCACGAGAGCCTCGCGGTTCGCCGCACGGCCGATGTTCGTCTGGAAGCGCTCGTCTTCGGCAAGATCCGGGCGTTCAATCACATCGCGACAGAAGCGCGTGAACTGACTGTTGTTGCCGACCGTGATGACGAGCGGTCCATCGGCCGCATCGAATACGCCGTAGGGCACGATCGAGGGATGCGCGTTGCCGTAACGCGGCGGGTCTTCGCCCATGATCAGCGCTTCCAGCCCGTAATACGACGTGATCATCAGGCCGCAATCGAACAGCGCCATTTCGATGTGGCGTCCCTTGCCGGTCTTCTGGCGCTCGAACAGCGCTGCGAGCACCGCCTGGGCGGAGTACATCCCGGTGAACAGGTCGACGGCCGCAACGCCGAATTTCAGAGGCGGCTGATCGGCTTCGCCGTTGAGCGCCATCAGCCCGGCCTCGCCTTGAACCACCAGATCGTAGCCGGGACGTGCGGCTTCCGGTCCCGTGCGGTCATAGCCGGAGATTGAGCAGTAGATCAGGTCCTCATGTTCCTGCTTCAGTTGCTCGTATCCGAGGCCCAGCTTTTCCACGCCGCCGAACTTGAAGTTCTGGATCACGACGTCGCACTTCTGCGCCAGCTCCCGCGCGATCTGCTGGCCCTCGGCGGTTTGCAGGTCGAGGCTCACGGAGCGCTTGTTGCGGTTGACGCTGTTGAAATAGGCTGTCTCGGTCGAACCGACGCGCAGGCCCCAATCGCGGGTGTCGTCGCCGCGCTTCGGGTGCTCGACCTTGATGACTTCGGCGCCGAGGTCACCCAGCACCATGGAACACCACGGTCCGGCAAGTATCCGGGAGAGATCGAGAACGCGAATGCCGGCGAGCGGCAGTGAGGAGGGCAGGTTAGACATGGCAAATCCAGGTTGACAGGGGGTATAGCGAGGAGGGCACTTCTAGTCGACCGGGTGCAGGCTGGAGGTGAGTGCGTCGTCCGCGACTTGCGTGGAACTCTTCATCGATCCGATCCCTAACCCGAGTCTCGAGCGCCCGAGGTTCGGAATTATTGGGACGATCGTCCTAATTTGTCAATTTTTTAGACAGTTGACCTATTTTGTAGTGGCAGGAATCGCTGCAACCAGCAGGCGCCGTATGGTGCGCCGAAATCGCTTGCCTTCGGGGTCCTCTCCAGAGAGTGTCATTTGCAGTGCATTGAAGAAGTGCGCATCAAGCAGGAGAAATGTCTGATGGATCGTTCCGCGTGATGCCTCAGGCTGCTGCAGATGAAGAAGTGTAGAGGTGGCGTTCTCCAGATCCCGCTCGATCTCCGAGGTGGCTGCGCGCAAACCTGGATTAAACAGTGCTTGAGCGCGTAGGTCGTACCAGAGACGATGAATCTTCGCGTCGCGCGTAGCGGCTGCGATTAGCAAGTCGATGACAGAGGTTACGCGGTTCTTCGTGGTTCCTTCCTGCTCCATCGCTTCCACAAGACGACCAATGAAGCGGGTCTTGTAGCGACGTATTGTGTAGAGAATGAGGTCGGTCTTGCTCTCAAAGTAATAGTGCAGTTGCCCTAAGTTGATTTCTGCAGCTTCCGCGATGTCGCGCAGCGACGTTTCAGCGTACCCGTGTTCCGCAAAGCACCTGATCGCGTGGTCAGCGATCTCGATCCGACGATTTTCGCGCTTTTCGGTTTGTTGCATGTCGTAGTATTCCCGTTGTTTGTGCCTCGTTCTCTGGCCTTTCCCACACTATCGGAAAGAACAGGCGAGTGGCGCGTAAAGTACAAAATAGGGCGGCACAGGTCAAGTTCCCACGGGCGACTTGCGATTGAATAGGCACTGGAGATTGCGCACGGTTCACGCGGCGCACACCCAGCCCTCAACACAATCGGAGACTCATTCCATGAACGCAGAAGCGACGCTAGCCCTCAACGATGTATCCACGATCGACACGGTCCATATCGCTGGAAACGCCACGCCGTGGATTCCCTTCGCGCCGATCAACGACAGGATTCTACTCAAGTACTTCAAAATCAACCCGGTCACGGGCGAAGTGGTCCTGCTCATGAAGGCGGCCAAAGGCGAAGGCGCGCATATTCATCGCCATACCGGTACGGTGATGGTCTACACCCTCAGTGGTCGCTGGAAATACGACCAGCACGACTGGATCGCGCAAGCCGGCGATTTCGTGTTTGAGCCCTCGGAGTCGTCACACTCGTTCACGAATCTCTCCGACGATGACAATGGTATGGCGCTCGTGGTGTCGACCGGTGAGCTCCACTTCCTCGACGAAGACGGCAAGGTCACGTTCGTCGAGACGTGGCGGACGGCTTTGAGCCGCTATCAGGACTACTGCAAAGCCAATGGGTTGCCCGAGATCGACCTGATCGGCCAATAGCACGCCTGCATAACCCGGCTCGAGAGCATCGCCGAGATGCCACTACGCGGACGCCGCTGGTGGATGCATTCGTGAACCGGGTACCCACTATCGGAACCAAGGAGATGTAGATGCACGACCAGGCGATGAATCCGACGCCGTCAGCCTATGCTTATCCATTGCTGATCAAGCACCTGCTGCATACGCCACTCGCCCACGCGCCGAACCAGGAGATCGTGTACAGAGGGCAGAAGCGGCTGACCTACAGGACGCTGGGCGAACGCATTGCGCGGCTCGCCGGTGGTCTGAGTGGACTCGGAGCGCAGCATGGCAGTACCGTCGCGGTCATGGACTGGGACAGTCATCGCTACCTCGAATGCTACTTCGCCATCCCGATGAAGGGTGCCGTCTTGCAGACGGTGAACGTGCGGCTCTCGCCGTCAGAAATCGCCTATACGATCAATCACGCCGGCGCGGAGATCCTGCTCGTTCACACCGATTTTCTACCTGTGGTGGAAGCGATCAAGGACAAGCTCGAAACGGTGCGCACATTCGTCTGGATCGAAGAGGAAGGCAGCGAAGCATGCGCCCACACGATTCCGTTCTCCGACGAATACGAAAGCCTGCTTGCCAGGAGCGCGTCCACTTATGCGTTCCCGGATTTCGACGAGAACACACGGGCCACCACGTTCTACACGACAGGAACCACCGGCTTGCCCAAGGGCGTCTACTTCTCACATCGGCAACTGGTGTTGCACACGATTACCGCCATGGCTGCGCTGGCGAGCCCGGTGTCGGGGCAACGTTTTCATCGCGGCGACGTGTACATGCCGCTTACTCCGATGTTCCATGTTCACGCCTGGGGCATACCCTACATCGCCACGGTGCTCGGTGTGAAGCAGGTTTATCCAGGACGCTATGTGCCGGAGCGGCTCGTGCAACTGGTGCGCGACGAAGAGGTCACGTTCTCTCACTGCGTCGGCACGATTCTGCACATGCTGTTGAACTGTCCAGAGGCAAAGGATGTCGATCTGGGCAAGTGGAAGGTCATCATTGGCGGCGGCGCATTGCCTCACGGCCTCGCGCGCGCCGCGCTCGACCGTGGCATCGATATCTTTACCGGCTACGGCATGTCCGAGACGTGCCCCATGCTGAGCCTCGCGCAGTTGAGGCCGGACAGCGGGGACATCCACACGGAAGAGGAGGTGCGCCTGCGCTGCAAGACCGGCTATCCAGTGCCGCTCGTCGACTTGCGCATTGTGAATGAGAACATGGAAGACGTCGCGCACGACGGCAAGGCGTATGGAGAGATCGTCGTGCGCGCACCGTGGCTTACCCAGGGCTATCTGAAGAATCCGGAGGCGTCCGGGCAGCTCTGGGAAGGCGGCTATCTGCATACCCAGGATATTGCCAACATCGACGCGACGGGCAATCTGCAGATCACCGATCGCATCAAGGACGTGATCAAGTCAGGCGGCGAGTGGGTCTCGTCGCTTGAAATCGAAAGCCTGATTTCGCAGCATCCAGGTGTTGCGGAAGTTGCCGTAATCGGTGTCAAGGACGAAAAGTGGGGCGAACGGCCCGTGGCGCTGGTTGTACCCAGGAAGGGCCTAACTACAACGCTTACGGAGGAGGATGTCAAAAAGCACGTCCTCGCGTTCAGCGAGAAAGGACAGATCTCGAAGTACGCGGTACCGCAGATCGTCAAGCTCGTCGAGGCGCTCGAAAAAACGAGCGTCGGCAAGATGAACAAGAAGCGTCTGCGTGAACTGTTTATCTGACCGGTGAAATGGAGGAGACGAGACGATGAGCATCCCGGGCTATAGCGTGGCAACGCTTGACGAGTTCGTTGGCGAGGAGTTGGGCGTATAGGATTGGGTAGCATTGATCATTCGTCGCACTGTTGATGAGAGTCCCGTGTTCGAGCGTCGAAAAGCGCAACGTGACGTCAGCCACGTTGCACCGTTGCGTATGGTCCTGCGAAACCACAAGAAGGCGCTTCTGATTGGCATTGCCCTGTGTATGCACGCAAGCGCGCTTTTACTTCATGACGACGTTGATGATCACCCACATCTCAACGTGAACGAGGCGAGTGGCAGCAGGAAACGGGAGCATGTCGCAGTTGCGTTCGACGAGTCCCCACCCTGGGGGGCAGGAGTTGGTCATCTAGTCAACAGACGGTTGCGCCTATCACGATCTCCGCCGCGCAACGTCGAGATTGACCACATCGTGTCGCGTGCTAGATGCTCGAGAGGACTTCCGCTATTCTGTCGGTTGTCTAATAGCCACACGTAATGACCATGGATCTCGACAAAATTGACGCTCGCATTCTTGACCTTGTGCAACGTAACAATCGCCTGACCAGCGACGAGCTTGGAGAAAAGGTCGGATTGTCCGCAACTGGGGTCCAACGTCGACTGAAGCGGTTGCGATCAGAGGGCGTGATTGAAGCAGACATTTCAATCGTTTCACCCAAGGCGATTGGCCGGAACGTGACGATGTTGGTCCTGGTCACCTTGGAGCGGGAGCGGGCGGACATCGTTGACCGCTTCAAGCAGGCGATCTGCAATACTACCGAGGTAATGAGCGGCTTCTACGTTACGGGTGATGCAGACTTTGTTCTACTGGTTACTGCAAACAATATGGAAGACTACGAGCAGTTTACCAGGCGTTTCTTCTACGAGAATACGGATATTAAGTCTTTCAAAACGATGGTTGTTATGGATCGCGTTAAAGCTGGCTTTACTCTGCCGATGCCTTTGGGCGCATCAATTTAGATTGGGTTGGAAAGGAATAGCTCCTAAACATCGCGCGACGTAAAGGAGCTAACTATCGGACTTAAGAGCGGTCAGAGAAACTTAGGAATGCGTCGGCTCTTTGGCCAGTTCGTTCGCAACCTGTGAGACCGCCTGACGAGCAATGCCAACGATTTCGTCGATCTCCGCCTTGGTAATCGTGAGCGGAGGAGCGAAACCCAGGATGTCGCCGTGCGGCATCGCGCGAGCGATCAGCCCGCGGTCTCGAGCGGCTTTCGACACTCGTGCCCCGACCTTCAGTTGCGCGTCAAAGCGTTGCTTGGTCGCTGGGTCAGCAACGAATTCAACCGCTGCCATGAGGCCAACACCACGAACCTCACCGACGATCGGCGAATCGCTGAACGCATCCTCTAGTGCCGTCTGGAAATATTCGCCGACGTTGGCGGCATTTCCGGGGAGGTCCTCACGCTCGACGATGTCGAGGACTGCATTCGCAGCTGCAACGCCAATCGGATGGCCAGAGTACGTGTAGCCATGCGAGAAGGCACCGACCTTCTGTGCACCTGCGTCGAGCACCTCATAGACCTTTTCACCCACGATACATGCCGACAGTGGCGCGTACGCCGACGTGAGCCCCTTCGCGACGGTGATGAGGTCCGGCTCGATCCCGTACTTTTGCGAACCAAACATCGCGCCGGTACGACCGAAGCCTGTGATCACTTCGTCTGCAATCAGCAGGACATCGTATTTCACCAGAACCGGTTGGATCGCTGCCCAGTAGCCTTCCGGTGGGGGCGTGATGCCGCCCGTGCCGAGGACAGGTTCAGCGATGAATGCACCGACAGTTTCCGGGCCTTCACGAAGAATGAGTTCCTCTAGCTCGCGAGCACGACGTGCCGAGAACTCCAGCTCCGTCTCTCCCGGATTTGCACCCCAATAATAGTGCGGTACGCCCGTATGCAAAATGCCCGAGACCGGCAGGTCCATGTAGTCGTGATAGAAGCTCATGCCCGTCATCGAGCCGGACACAACCGAGCACCCGTGGTATCCGCGTTCACGTGCGATGATCTTCTTCTTCTTCGGCAGCCCGCGAAGATTGTTGTAGTACCAGACGAGCTTCGCCTGCGTTTCGTTGGCGTCGGAGCCGGAAAGGCCGTAGAACACCTTGCTCATCTTGCCCGGCGCCATCTTGACGAGGCGGTCAGACAGTTTGGCAAGCTCCTCCGTCGTGTGTGCGGCGTACGTGTGGTAATAGGCGAGCTTGTAGGCTTGCCGCGCAATCGCCTCGGCGACTTCGTCGCGGCCGTAGCCAATGTTGACGCAGTAGAGGCCGGCGAACCCGTCAATGTACTCGCGGCCTTCGGCGTCGCGAATGCGAATACCTTTGCCACCTTCAACGATCGTGGGATCTCCGGCCTCCCCGGCAGCGAAATCGTGAAGCTGCGTGAACGGATGGAGGACCGAATTGCGATCCATTTCCGAAATCTTCTTGATATCCATATCTATCTCCTTAGTCCTTCAAATTGCCGAAGCAGGTGTACTTCTGCTCCATGTAATCACCCATGCCGTAGCGCGATCCTTCCCGCCCAAGGCCCGACTGCTTCCATCCCCCGAACGGAATCGATGCACCCGTGAACTTCGGCGTATTGACGGCCACCATCCCGTACTCCAGTCGATCGGACATACGCATCGCACGATTCAGGTTGCTCGTGTAGACATACGCAGCGAGACCGTATTCGGAATTGTTTGCGCGTTGCAGTACTTCAGCTTCGGTATCAAACGGCAGGATTGCGGCGACCGGACCGAACGTCTCCTCCTTCGCAATATCCATGTCATCTGCGACGTCAGCCAGAACTGTCGGAAGAACGAACTGGTGCCCCAGCGGAGAGGTGCCTCCACCTGCAACGACGCGAGCTCCCGCGCTGACTGCCTGCCCAATCTGGTCGCGACATTTCGCAGACACAGACGGACGAGTCATCGGGCCGATGTCGGAGCTGGGATCCAGACCATGTCCCACCTTCAGCTCTTTGACAGCGGTCGAAAACTTCTCGACGAACTGCTCGTAGATGGATCGCTGGACGTAGATTCTGTTTGCCGCAAGACAATCCTGGCCGGACGTCGAAAACTTCGCGTCAATACAGCCCTCGACCGCGAGCTCGAGAGACGCGTCATCAAATACGATGAAAGGTGCATGACCGCCCAATTCCATCGAGACCTTCTTGACCGTCTCTGCCGACTGGCGCAGCAGGATTCGACCCACTGTGGTCGAACCGGTGAAGCTGAAGGAGCGGACCTCTGTAGCTTCAAGAAGACGTTTGGACATCTCGGCCGCGTCGCCGTTGATGACCTGAAACACACCCGCCGGCATACCTGCTTCGTCAGCCAGTTTTGCGATGGCCAGCGCGCATAGCGGCGTTTCCGGCGCGGGCTTGATGATCATTGGGCAACCCGCTGCGAGCGCAGCGCCGGCCTTGCGCGTAATCATCGCGATCGGAAAATTCCAGGGCGTAACCGCCGCCGTCACTCCGATTGGGTGCCAGGTGACAGTCAGCCGGCTACCCGCCAGGTGGCTCGGAATAGTCTCACCATAGGCACGCTCACCTTCGGCTGCAAACCAGTCGAGAAAATTCGCGGCGTACTCGATCTCCCCGCGCGATTCCTTGATGGGCTTGCCTTGCTCCGACGTCATGATTACGGAGAGGTCTTGGGAGTTGCTCCGCAGCAATGCAGCCCACCTTCGAAGAATCGCGCCACGTGCGGTCGGAACAAGTTCGCGCCAGCCTTCAAACGCAGCTCGCGCGGCATCGACCGCGGCATCAACGGCGTGCGCGGAAAGCATGTCCACTTGGGCAATCACCTCGCTGGTTGCGGGATCGATGACACTTATCTTCTCCTTGCCGGCTTTCCACGAACCGTTCACGTAGGACCGGTGTTCCAACAGGTCCGCGCGGCTCAGCGAAGCCAGTGCATTTCTTGCTAACTCTTTCACGACGTGTCCTTATAAGCTCGTCAAACGACGTATACATGGTAGCGTCGGTGCCTCGCTGAAAAAGCGCACTTGAATTGATTGTGACGTCGAATTCCGGCGATGTTCCTCTCGCTACGCAGCTTTTCAACGCCGCGTGACATTGAGGGCGTATTCCCGTCGAGGCGACTGGCCGCTACACGCCCGACCGCACGAGCTACGGCTCTTGGCCCGGCGCACAACATCTCCGGGTAGTCAAACAACCGACGATTCACTGCCAGTTGAAGGTCCGCACAAATTGTGCGCGACGAAGAAAAAAACGCAGATTCTCTGCGTGATGCAGCGACCAAACGCCGTATTGCGCTTTTATTGCCGGCGGAAACTCTCTTCATTCCGAATGAACTCGAGGAGAGGAGGCATGAAACCTGGCTCACGTCGCGAAGCCGTTCAGATCGGACATCCCGCTGCCGACAGTGCTTCGCAACGCAACGCGACGACGGAGTCCACTGACCATTCCGATTTCAGTAATCACGCGTACGTTCGAACGGAAGGGAAACAGCTATTTGGCGCTTCAGCAAAGGCGCATTTAATTGGATGGCATACGGCCTTCTATGGTGAAGAGCGTGTGACGGATGGTTCCTCGACTTACCCGTAATCTCGAAAGATTCACGACGAACGGCGTGGTTGCGCCTTTTTCTTTACATACGCTTATAACGCTACATCTTGATTTATCTCACGTTCAATAACAGGTGGTGATCATGCGCAAAATTGAATCCCTTTCGTATATTGCGGCACTCTCGTCGCTTTCATGTGCTTTCGCGGTCGTCTACTCGGCACCGGCGGTCGCAGATGAGACAGTGGTGATCGGCCATGTTGCTCCCCTCACCGGCCCTGTCGCACAGTTGGGTAAAGACAACGAGAATGGTGCAAGGCTCGCGGTCGAAGAGATCAACGCAAAAGGCCTCGTGATTGGTGGTCAGAAGGTCGTCCTGCAATTGGACGGCGAAGACGACGGCGCAGACCCGAGGACGGCTACCCAGGTCGCACAGAAGCTCGTTGACGAGAAAGTGGTGGCCGTCGTTGGTCACATGGAGTCGGGCACTTCGATTCCGGCATCGAAAATTTATAGCGACGCGGGAATTACGATGATCACACCATCGGCGACCAACCCGACTCTCACGCGACAGGGTTTCAAAAACGTCTTCCGCCTGGTTGCCACTGACGCGCAACAAGGTCCTGCGCTGGCAAACTATGCAAGCGAGAAACTGAAGATCAAAACCGTTGCGATCGTTGACGATGCTACGGCATACGGCCAAGGCTTGGCGGATGAGTTCGCAAAGGCGGCAAAAAACCTGGGTATCCAAGTCCTGTCGCGAGACACCACGAACGATAAAGCTGTCGATTTTCACGCCATTTTGACGAAAATCAAGAGTGAAAGACCTGACGCAATCATGTATGGCGGTCTGGACGCAACCGGGGGGCCCTTCACCAAACAGTCCGCACAACTCGGCTTGCAGGCGAAGATTCTTTCTGGTGATGGCGTATGCTCTGACAGATTGGAGGCGCTGGCGGGAAGCGCGGTTGATCGCGTAGTGTGCTCTCAGCCCGGAGCGTCCCCGGAGAAGATGCCGGGAGGCGCCGCGTTCAAGGCCAAATATCAAAAGCGTTTTGGGCATGCGATGGAAATCTATGCGCCGTTCACTTACGACGCTGTGTATATCGTGGTAGATGCGATGCGTCGTGTGAATTCGACAGATCCAGCAAAGATTCTGACTGCGACGCCGGCCACCGACTATCGCGGCGTTACTGGTGAAACCAGATTTGATGAGAAAGGGGATCTTCGGAACGGTGTGATCTCGATCTTTGACTATCAAAACGGGAAGAAGACGTTCGTCGACCAAGTGACGATGTAAGCGGTTCCGTCCGGGAGCAACTGATCGAGTCGAGCTTCCGGATGTTTGTCTCTCAAGTTATGAGGTATTGTCAATGAGCGAAATCTCAGGTGACGCCGGATTTCCAAAGCTTCGAAAGTTTTTCGATCGCGCGGAATATTTGGTTCGCTTAGAAAAAGTACGTGCCGAGATGGTCGCGAGAGGCATGGATTTGCTGATCGTGTCGGACCCCGCCAATATCGGTTGGATGTCGGGGTACGATGGCTATTCGTTTTACAACCATCAATGTGTGGTTGTTTCGATGGATAACGAACCCGTCTGGTTCGGACGCGGCATCGATCTCAACGGTGCCAAAGCGACCACTTACATGACCGATTCCGCATTGTTCGCGTACCCGGAGGAGTATGTCCAGCGTGACTTGCATCCGATGGAGTATCTTGCTCGCGAAGTGATTGCGGGTCGTCACTGGGAAGGTTTGGCTGTCGGGGTGGAAATGGACAGCTTCTACTTTTCTGCGGCGTCGCTTACGACACTGCAGAAGCATTTGCCGAAGAACTCATGGGTGGATGCGACAGGGCTCGTTAACCGTCAACGCGCCGTGAAGTCGGAGACCGAACTGCGCTATATGCGGATCGGGGGGCGCATCCTGGAGAAGATGTACGCTCGAATCCTCGATTTGATCGAGCCGGGTATGCGGAAGAACGATCTGGTTGCTGAAATTTTCGCAACTGCGATTCGGGGTGTGGATGATTTCGGTGGGGATTATCCGTCGATTGTGCCTCTGGTTCCGACCGGAATTGAGGCTGCTACTCCTCATTTGACGTGGGACGATTCGAAGTTCCAGCGCGGTGCGGGTACCTTCTTCGAAATTGCAGGGGTTTATAGAAGATACCACTGCCCGTTGTCGAGAACGGTATATATCGGTCAGCCTCCGCAGAAATTCCTGAATGCCGAAAAAGCGGTTATTGAAGGAATTGAGGCTGGGCTTGAAGCTGCCAAGCCGGGAAACACGTGCGAGGATATTGCAACGGCCTTCTTTTCTGTCATGAATCGGCACGGCATTCAGAAAGGTGGTCGCGTGGGCTATCCGATCGGAATGAGCTATCCCCCAGACTGGGGCGAGCGTACTACGAGCCTGCGCGTCGGGGATAAAACAGTGCTGGAGCCGGGCATGACTTTCCACTTCATGCCTGGCCTGTGGTTCGAGGACTGGGGACTGGAGATTACCGAGAGCATCGTTATTACAACGACAGGTTCATCATGTCTGTGCGATGTTCCGCGGAAGCTCTTTGTCAAAAACTGACTTGTTCTAACTTGATGCGTGTTTCGGGAGAAGTGGATGAGGGCATTGCTACTCAACTTCTCCGGAGCACTGTGAGTTAGTTGTTGTGCGAAACGGTGACGACCGGGGCGCCGGTGATGTCCAATCAAGCTGTCCTGAGCTACCGTACGGCGCCACACGAACTTATATCAAGGAATGCCCCGATGCTGGCTTCACCAATAGCCCCCACTGTCGATTTCGACGCCGATGGCGAGCAACATGGGTTCTTGAAACTGCCGTACTCACGGGACGATTCTGCGTGGGGTGCGGTCATGATTCCGGTTGCGGTCGTGAAACGTGGTGAGGGACCAACTGTCTTGCTTACGGGCGGCAACCACGGGGACGAATACGAAGGCCCCGTTGCGTTGTCGAAGCTTGCAGGCGAGCTTCGCGCACATGACGTGTGTGGACGGGTCATTATCATTCCGTTCATGAACTATCCGGCGTTTCAGGCCGGTACGCGCACTTCGCCGATTGACGCGGGCAACCTGAACCGCAGCTTCCCTGGCAGGCCCGACGGCACCGTGACGGAGAAAATCGCTGACTACTTCCAGCGGTGCCTGCTCCCGCTTGCGGATTACGTGCTCGACATTCACGCTGGCGGTCGCACACTTGATTTCGTGCCATTTGCTGCAATCCACGTGCTCGACGACAAGGCTCAGCAGGCGCGCTGCGAGGCCGCGATGCGAGCATTCGGTGCCCCGTACTCGATGCGGCTTCTCGAACTCGACAGCGTCGGAATGTTTGACACGGCAGTCGAGGAGGCTGGCAAGGTGTTCGTATCGACGGAACTCGGCGGCGGCGGTGCGTCAACGGCGAAAAGCGTCGCTATTGCTGACCGGGGCGTGCGTGGCTTCTTGCGGTACGCCGGCATCCTGGAGGGTGATGGGCAACCGGGTACCGAGCGGCGCACGACGACACTCCTCGATATGCCGGACGGATCCTGCTACACCACCAGCAACCACGGCGGATTGCTGGAGATGTGCCGCGATCTGGGCGAAACGGTTACGTGCGGCGATGTCCTGGCACGCATCTACGACACGAGTCGCACCGGCGTGCCGGTGGTCGAATACAGAGCACGGCGAGACGGGATTGTCGTAGCCCGACACTTTCCTGGGTTGGTGAAAGTCGGCGACACGATCGCGGTTGTTGCAATAGTCGTCGAGCGCGATGTAGTAGTGGCCGGCTGAGTTGTTCTCTGAGACGCGCGATTGCTGCTATCGCGGCTATGGGCTCGCGTCGGCCCATTCAACCTGTAACCTCTTCTGTAAAACAATCCCGATGTCTCAACTTGCACCGATTGACCTGGGTGGAATATATGGCTCTGGTGCAAATAGGCAGTTTTGACGAGATTTCTAGTATGAGCAGGATACCTTACCCGAACCGCTGCCGATCAATTCTATTCGTTGATGACATAAGGATTCCTTGTCATCGCGGAACTTTCTTGCCGTGGCGACCTGATCGCGAAACAACCGACAAACGTCTATCTCCAGTGACCCGAACGAGAAGGCGCACCCTCGGTGCTACGACTTGTCGACCTTCAAGTCACCAGGACGTCTCAGATTTACCGATTCACCGGCTCGTTCAGCACATCCATAGGCGATAGAAGACGGGGAGCAGCAATGTTGCGACAAGTTTTCTATCATGAGCCAGTGCGCTATGAAAACGTTGCTACCCACGCGGTCGACAGATCGGACCATCGGACGGGCGACCCGATGCGGTGTTGGCAGGTTTTTCATGCCTAACCTCAATGTTGGCGACTAGACGACGCGGATGATCGTAATGGCCGGAGCCGGTCCGCCATGCATGGCAAGGGAGTCGAGATGTCTCACGAACTCTACATCCAGGCTCTTAGCGCGATGTTCCTGTTCTGGAATGGGGCGCGCATCCTGACGTACCTTCCGACCATCGGAAAACTCCTCGCGAGGGAAGCAGACGTGCGCAGCCACAGTCTGCTCAGTTGGGCGAGCTGGGCTCTCAGCAATGGCACGTTCGCACTTATGCTCCTCGAAATGAGCCGGGGAATTCCGAATGGAATGTTCTGGATGAATCTGGCCAACACGCTGATGTGCGTGATCGTTTCGCTCATCATCCTCTTCAGGAGGTTCCCTCGGCTGCACACAAGTGTGAGCAAAGTCTATCGACAGATCAGACGAAATGAATCGAAGGCCGGCGCCGTGCCCGGACGGCCGGGGTTGCTGCATCTGGGTGCAGGAAGCCCGGCTGTGTACGCCAATCTTGCAGTTGATCCAGTACCGGCCGCACCGCCTACGCGTTTCGGACGCACCGGGTTTTGGGTTGCGTCGGCAAGCGCATTGGCCGTCGGCGTCGTGGGTGCCGTCACCTATGATGTCTGGCCCAACCATGATCAGAGCGCCCACGTCGAATCGAAGACGAGCACACAGCAGGTGCTCGGGATAACCCGACCGGCATCGGCAACGCAACAAGTGTCTTCGTCCGGTCCGGTCAAGCCATCAACCGCAACTCCTGCTCGCGCAACCGCAATCGCCCGTACCGCACTCGCCCCGCCTACGCCTTCCACTTCGTTCGAACGCCGCGCGGCACCTTCCCGGGCTTCTGCTGCACCGCGGCCAGCTACAGGGCGGCCTGGCAAAGCGGGCAACGGCGTGCCCCAAAATCGTGGGAATTGGGCGTCGCACTTTATGGCAAGCGTGCGGCAGGCGCTCGGCATCACCCGATCGACACCGCCAAGGCGACAGACGTCTTCGACCGGTCGTGGCGCGCCATCATCGTCGGCTTCTTCTCGCGGAACCGCCGTTTCCCGTGCTGAGATCGCCCGGCACGTACCTTCCGTTCCGTTCGATCGCGGCGCTGTGCCTTCCCGGGATTTCGCTGCACCGCAGTTTGCTACGGGGCGGCCCGGTCGTGCGGGCGATTTCGCCACGCAGGATCGCCTCCGTTCGGCGCAGTACGTTCCAGTATATGAAGCGCCGCCAACCGTCGTCTTTGAAGCGGCTCCCGTCGTATACGAGCGCCCCCCAGTCGTGTATCAGGAGCCTCCCATCGTGTACGCGCAAGTGCCCGTTGCCTACGGCCACGGATATGAGGCCGAGTACAGGGACCGCCGGCAATGGCACGACAATGGCTGGCACAAGGGCTGGAAACATCATCAGCATGAGGAGGACGGCGATTAATGCCTGCCACCCAGCAAACTGCCTCCGCATACCCTGGCTGGTCCCTTCAACTGGTCGTAGCTAGGCGCGCATCTCTCGTTTCGGCACCCGGCGCGCAGGGCGCCGCAGGCCGGGCGTCACTCGCGATTCGGTCCGACCTCGAGCTTTCGACGTTGCGCGCCGCGCATCCCAACATCCCAATGTAATCGCCGTGACGATGGCGCAATCCCCGCGTTGGAACCCGATCGCCCGCGCAGCGCTGGAGGCGGCGCTGGAATTTGCCACCCGTCCCGATCGTTCTCTCCGTGGAGCTGTAACGGCGGTAACGATTTCGATCGGCCAGCAGCCCCGCGTTCGCGAATTTGCACGTTCGAACGGAGTCAAAAGTGCAACAGACCAGCGATGTCTGGTTCGAGGGCGATCCGCAGCCGATCTGCGTGGATCGCACCTTGCGAGGAGGTAAGATGAATTCGACCATGTTCCGGATTCTCGCCGGGACGCTGGCAAGCCTGATCCTCGGAGCGTCATCGGGCGTGCATGGTGAGGGCGAGGTCCAGCCGGCGCCGCAGGCCGTCGCGCCGTTGACGGCAGAGAAGCTCGATCAAATGCTCGCGCCGATCGCGCTCTATCCTGATCCGCTGGTCGCCCAGATCCTGATGGCGGCGACCTATCCACTGGAAGTCGTCGAAGCCGATCGCTGGGTTCAGCAGCCGGGCAACTCGGCGCTCCAGGGCGGGCAGTTGACTGACGCGCTCGAGCAGCAGCCCTGGGATCCGAGTGTGAAGTCGCTCGTGCCATTTCCGCAGGTGCTGAAAATGCTCGATGACAACCTCGAGTGGACCGAGCGCATTGGCGACGCCTTTCTGGCCAGCCAGCCGGTGGTCATGGATTCGATCCAGCGCCTTCGCCAGCGTGCGCAGGCGGCAGGCACGCTGCAGTCGATACCGGAGGAGGCGGTCAACCAGGTCGGGCAGGACATCACGATCCAGCCCGCCAGCGCGGACACCGTCTACGTTCCGGTCTACAACCCGACGGTTGCCTATGGCGCCTGGCCTTATCCCGCTTATCCGCCCGACTATTTCCCAAATGACTTCTACGACGCGGTGCCCGGTCCGTTCGGCTTCGGCTGGGTGAGCGTAGCCATAGTCGTCCCGCTGTGGGGTTGGGAGCATTGTGACTGGCATCGGCACCACATCGACCTCGACCGCGACCGCTTCGCCGACCTGGACCGCCACCATAGGCCGTCGGGAGTCGAGTGGACGCACGATCCGTGGCATCGGCGCGGCGTTCCGTACCGCGACCCGGTCGTGCAGAGCCGGTTTGCGTCGAACGCCGCGTCGCCGGATGCGCGCCCGGCCTCGCGCGGAAATCCGGCAGCGTTGGCCGTTCCTTCATCGCGCACCGTGCCGGCCGTCGCGGGGATGCCGGGGAGCGCGCATCCGCAGGCGGCTCCGGTGCCTGCGCCGCAGGGTCCTCATGCGCAGACGCCTCAGGTATGGACGGCGCCCCGCGCACAGGTACCTCACCCACCGCAGGTGCCCCACGTACAGGCGCCTCAAGTACAGCGGGCGCCTCCAGCGCAGATGCCGCACCCGATGCCGCGGCCAACCGCTGTGGTGATGCTACACGTCGCGCCAGGCTTCGTACCGTCCGGTCGCGGCCTTGGCATGCAGGCGCCAGCCATGCCCGGACGCGTCAGCGGCATGCCAGCGCCCGTATTCCGTCCTGCGGGCGGGGTGGCGCGGCCGGCGACGTCGGACGGCGCCAGGACACGCTGAAGAGATCAGGCCGACGCGCCAAGCTCCGCCGCGTCGCTACCTTGCCAGTTGGTCTTGCTGCTCAGATGCCAGACGTTCGCTGGTGGCGCATTCAGCCAGACTGTTTTGATGCGGTGCCAACACAACCCTACGGGGGCCGTAAACGGGACTCTCGGTTGATACGTGAACTGCACAAGACGTCGAGCCCGGTCCGCGTAAAGGAGTTCAGCGAATGCGGCAACCGTGGGTTCGACGACATCAGACGAAAGCGAACGAAACGGCAGTCCGGACACAATAATAGTTTTCGCTGGCAGGTCTTGAAGGACCGAAGCGTTCGCATGGAATGCGCCGCCGACCACATGCGCCTGTGGAAATCGCCCTCTCAGTTCGGTGGCCAATTGATCTCCGAGTTCGAATACGATCAGCCGCGCTGACGGGTGCCGACGCACGAGAGAGTCCGTCACAACTCCGGTGCCGGCCCCCACCTCGACGATCGCCTCGAAAGCCTCAACGCCGTCAGCCATGGCATCGGCGAGACAACGCGACGAGGGAGCCACTGCGCCTACGGTTGCAGGGCCTCTTAACCATTGCTTGAAAAAATTTAGGCTCATGCGAGGAAAGAACACGACGGCGGACGGTCTACAAATGTACCCCAGTCGTGATGCAATTGCGGAAACCGCCTCAAGAATATCAGGTAGTAGTTGACGCGAAACCGACTGAATCGTTACGAATTTGCCATGAGTACCTTTTTCGCGGATGAAGGACCCGTGCTCGCCGGTGCAGGCGAACCTGCGCTAGCAGAACGTAAGTGGGCTTCGAAATATTCCGCCCGATGTCGCGTGGGAAGCCGCTTTCTGGCTCGCCGTGCTTCCGCAGCCCATCGTGATCTTGTTGAACCAGCCGCTGTCAACTCTGTCGCGCCATACGACCGGGTGGCAAGTGGAATTTTTTTGAGGTACAGCGGGAATATTTGAAGGACAGCGGTCGTTTAGCCTCCTCTGGCGCCTACTCGCGGAGCAATTTCTCAACAGTCAGACTAAGGAGGGTAGTCATGTCACAGGTTTCTTGGGGCCTCAAAGCGGCGGCCGTGATCGTCCTCGCCGCCGGTTTCACAATCGGGCATGCCGCTGACGATGATGCTTACGTCGTCACACCACTCGTGTCCAACCTGGCAGGCGCTGCCCCGAAGGTCGACGGGGTACTACAGAACGCCTGGGGTATTGCCTTTAGTCCGGCAGCAAGTCCATTCTGGATCAACGACAATGCCACAGGCTGCTCCACGCTGTATGACGGCGAGGGGACAAAGGTGGCGCTGCAGGTCTCCATCCCGCTGCCAGGCAATGTCATACCGACCAGCGCCTGTCATCCCGTCTTTCCCAACAATCCATCGAATCCCACGCCTGCGGCGCCGACCGGAATCGTGTGGAATCCCTCATCGGCGTTTCTCGTGCCAGGTACCTCGATCCAGGCCGCATTCATCTTCGCGACCGAGGATGGCACGATTTCCGCTTGGGCCGGTGGGTTGAATCCGCCGACCAACGCCGTGATCGCGGCCGATAACTCGTCCTTTCCGTCCGCCGCCAGCGGGGCCGTCTACAAGGGTCTCGTCTTCGGCGTAAACGCAAAAGGAGGTTTCCTGTTCGCCACGAACTTCCGCTCGGGTCGGATCGACGTATTCGGGCCGAACGGTACGAACGGCTTGTTCACGTCCGTGACGACGGACGGCGGCTTCACCGACCCGGACATCCCGGCCGGCTACGCGCCGTTTGGTATCGCGAACATCGATGGCGACCTTTTTGTCACCTATGCGCAGCAGAACGATCAGAAGCACGACGATGTTGCAGGCAGAGGTCATGGATTCGTCGATGTATTCGATACAGACGGCCACCTGCTGCACCGCTTCTCCAGCCGGGGGGCGCTCAATTCGCCTTGGGGCATCACGCGCGCATCGTTTGCATTCGGCCGCTTCAGCGGCAAGATCCTGATTGGCAACTTCGGCGACGGCCGAATCAATGTCTTCAACGATGACGGCACGTTCGTGGATCAGTTGGAGAATCCGTTCGGCAATCCAGTGGCTATCGACGGGCTGTGGTCTCTGACACTCGGTGGCGGCCGCAACTCGAGCTCGGACACGCTGTACTTCTCGGCAGGTCCTAACAAAGAGACCAATGGACTGTTCGGTACCATAGCTCCATTGAGCGTCTCCAAGTCGCGAGGATCCGATCAGCACAGGCAATAGCCGGCAGTCGCGCGTGGCTCCCTGCGCAGCTTCCTGGCGATCGACACGCAGTTGTTCGAATGCAGGTCTACGCCACAATAGTTCATGTCGACCTCCGTCGGGTCAGAGTGCGTTTCGCAAACTGACTTTAACCCCGTCGCTTCACCGCGACGAGGAGGCCGGCTGGCACTGTCACGTTGCTGAGATGGTCGAGTTAGATCGCGTGATGAAGAATGAAGAATCGCTTTAAATTTAACGTGACAGCGCCACGGCCGAAGCTGCATTATCCGCACAACAAGCGGCACGACGGCATCGTAGTGATTGATTTCGCGGTCGACGCGCTGTACGTCAATGCTCCAGATATGCATGGCGTTACTCGGCTCAGACCACAGTAGTTCGAGTCATTGAACCGTGATCGTTTCCTTCATGTCGGGGTGGTCCCCACAATAGACCTTGTAGATCCCGGGCTTGTCGAACTTGTACGAAAACGTGTCGTCTTGATCGAGGTCATACGAATGAAAGAGGCCCACGTCAAAGGCGCCTACGTCGTGGACTATCGTGTGCGGCTCCGCATCGAGATTCATCCACGTGATCGTCGTGCCGGCCTTGATCGTGTCGGACGAGGGCGAAAACATCAAATTCTTTATCGTCACGAGAGAGTCGCTCGCGCTTTGTGCGGACGCCGTGACTGTAGCTCCGGACGCTACCAGGCAGAACACGACCGCAAATACGGATTTCGGTAACGAATGATTTTTCACAATGATCTCCTCGAAGCTTATGCAGTTGCTGAATCGTGAAGCGGGGCGACACCGGGATGGCCGGCGAACGAGACGGTCGTCACGCCAAGCATTCTTGGCGACTGGTCGCGCGCAACCGTCAGCGGTACCGGGCCTGGGCCATTCCCGGCGGTAGGTTGAGGAAAGGCAGTGGAGCGAGCCGTATGGAAGGTGATGTTGCCTCTGCCATGGAGAGATGCATGACGTTGACGATTGATGAAATGAACACCGTCACGGTCGAAGCTGTAATAGCCTCTGTTATCCGAGGCCTTGCCAAAGCGGCAGAAATATTCCGCGCTGGAATCATCCGTTGCGTCGTGATCGCCCGGGACGGTATGAAGTTCCGGGACCGTTAATTCGAACAGGAGTTGGGATGCGAGGTCGAACTCCTGAGCTTTCGAGAGGCGGGTGATATCGCCTGTATGAATGGCCAGAGCAGGTTTCGTGGGCATGCTCTTGACGAGATCGATGGTCTGCTTGAGTGCTCCCGACACATCAGGGTTGGCTTCATTGTTGAACCCGATGTGTGTGTCGCTGATCTGCAGGAACAACGGTTTGCCTATGTCCACGGACTGTCCGTTCTTTTCCTGCGCTATGGCCAGGTCGATGGGCGTGAGCACGCCGCCGGAAAGCGTGAACAGCGTTCCGAGTCCGCCATAGGCAATGCACCTCAAGGCCCTGCGACGTGAAGGATCGGATGGGTTCGGTGACGACATGAGATTCTCGCAAGCGAATCAGCAAGCTGAGCGGCCGGATCGCCTGGGAAGAAACCGGCGCCTTCAGTAGGGAGTACCTGCCCGATTGGAGATTTATTCCCACTGCCTGAGTTCGCCAGGCTTGTGAAGTCGCAGAATGTCTGCGGGCTTCGCGGTGTCGGGAGACCGTAGCCGGGTGTCGATTGGCTACAAGCCGCCAATGCGGAAAGCTGACGAGGCGACAGTAAAAGAGGAACTGGTCTGAAAAAGGGGATATTTGCGGCGCAGCAGCGTGGGGCGGCCTGACGGCGTGAACGATGGACACCGTCAGTGCAGGAACGCGCCCTCTACGTATCGAACGGATTCCGAATCGACACGATGTAGCAAGGTAGTTAAGAATGTGCGCATCGAGACGGCTGGAGAGGAGAGGTTGTCACACATTCCCTATCCTTAATGGTTGCGGCCGGCGCAGATGGTATGGCGACGCGGTTGCAATGCAGCAAGCGATTCGGCGCGGGAGCGCCGATGCGCCGGCAAGATCCGTCTCGTCGCCGCCACCTGCGGATGCTAAAGTCCTTGCAGCCGCCGGCTTTCAACGAAAAGAATGGGACCGTCATGCCAAACAGAACCTCCTTGCTCCAGCGCGCGGCAGCCACTGCTGCTTTCTTTGTGCTGATCGCAAGCCATGTGGCCCGCGCCGAAGATAGCGTCGCGCCGGTTCATCCGGCCGCTCGCGATATTGCCCAGGAAGAGCGCAACCGCGCGCTAGTCGTGAACTTCTACGATGCGGTGTTCAACAGGCACGATCTCAGGACTGCTAGCACCGTGCTCGCACCGAATTACATTCAGCACAATCCGCATGTGCCAACCGGGTCCGCGCCGTTCATCAGCTTCTTTACCGAATACTTCAAGCATGCCCCCGATGCCCGTTCGGCCATCGTGCGCAGTGCGACCGACGGCGATCTCGTCTTTCTGCATGTTCACTCGACCAGCAACCCGCAAGACCGCGGCAACGCCATCGTGGATATCTTCCGCGTCGAGCATGGCAAGGTCGCCGAGCACTGGGATGTGATTCAACCCGTGCCCGAGCAGTCGGCCAACGACAACACGATGTTCTAGTCGATCCGGCGAAACACGCTGTCTGCCGCGGGCCTCTCCTCGCGCCAGACAGCGCACCGCGGTTTAGTCGAGGCTGCCGAACACCGCTGTCAATCGAACTAAAGATGCAACCATTGAAAGGCCGGAGTAAAGGGATATATCTATCCCCTCAAGGGTCAGGCCTTGCAGCGTTGTAGAATCGTTTTAGCCATCCTGGTGATGCGAAGCTTGATGACGCGTCCGGTTTCTCATCGTCTGGCTACGGAACTGATCCGCACCAGTCACCCATCGGGATCAAGGCGAGTGCCGGTGTTCTGGCCGTCGCCCCTGGCTCATTCGAGCTCCAGAAAATCGTCGGTGCCAGACCAATGTCCAAAGGAGTACACATCAATTCCATGGTTGCCCGCGTGCGGGCACCAGACTGCTGTCGGCTCATGGCCTGGGCGTCTCAGGGTTCGCTGCATCGGGATGGCCGGGGGTCGGGCTCAATCAACTCAATGGTTTGACGCCAACAACTTTACCGGGCTCTCGGCCCCCCGCCAAACTTAGCTAAAGCATCGTTTAACCTCGAAGGGTTTGCCGTCACGCATCATGTAATAGGCCGCTCGCGCCAGCTTGTGCGCGAGTGCCTTCATCGCGACAACCGGCAAGCGCTTTGCCTTCTTGCGTTCATAAAATCGTCTTGCCTGCGGGCAGCAACGCAGCGCCACTGCGGCGGCTTCGATGAACGCCCAGGCCAAATACTTGTTGCCGTTCTTGACGTTGCCTTCGCCCTTTTTCTTGCCGTTCGAGATCCGCTTGCTGTCAACGCATCGGCAATAGGAACTGAAATGGCCGACGTCGGCAAACCGCGTGATGGTACCGGTCTCAAGCATGATCGTGGCAGCGAGCACGTTGCCGATGCCGGGCGTGCTCTTCAGGGTCTCGAATTCGGGACGTAGCCGTGCCTCCTGATGCAGGATTGTCTCAAGCGCAGTAATTTCGCTGCGCACCGTGCGCAGCACCGCCATGTTGGCCATCATCGCGCGCTCGACATGCGGCGGTAGCGCAAGTGCGTGTACCGCTGCATCGTCCATTCGCTGGATGTGTTCGCCGTTCATCCGCAGGTTGATCTGTCTGGCCAGCAGGCTCTCAATACTCAGGATGTGCAGCGTTCGTTGCTGCACAAGTTGCAACCGCTTGCGGGCGAGATCGCGCAACGCGCGTTCCTGTGGGGGGTAGATATAGCCTTCAGGTAGCAGTCCAAGACGGAAGATGTGAGCCAGGAACACCGCGTCACGTTCATCGCCGGCATACTTCAGGCCTTCGTACTGCTTGATCGCTGCGGTATTGGCCAGATGGACGGCGAAGCCGGCAGCCATCAGTCCGTCAACGAGCCAGTACCAGTTGAACGTCGCCTCCACCACCACTCCCTCTAGCTCAGCCTGATAAGGCGCGAGCGCTGCCAAAATCAGTCTGAGATCATTGGTCAGCCGCTTGCAGTACAGCACCCGATCCTGGTCGTCGATCACGGCGACCACGGCGTTGTTCGAGTGCAGATCAATTCCGCTAAACTTCATTTCAGCCTCCTGAACGGGTCGGTTGAGCGTTGCATCCCAACTCTAGACCCTGGCCGCCCCCTTCTCTGGGCGACCAGGAGGCCTTTCAATGATTATCAACCCCCTCGGTGGCCGAAAGCCACACCAATCAACGAACTGGTCGCATTGGCTCAATTGATCGCACTTCGGTTCCCCTTGATCTCACTGTTGCACTTGAAACGACGCACCTTTATTCCCGCCATTCGACTGTCCGTCCAACGGGAAGCCGCATCCGGACCGGTTTGGCTCTGATCAAGAAAACTCGCAAAAACTCGGGCAAGTTGCACAGGCGCGCTCGAAATCGCGGCATGCCGCCACGTTCGATGCTCGGGAATAAAGCGGACGCTGGCGTGGTTAGCTTAGTGTACGCAGCACGATCCGCAGGTCGCAGGGTTCCGCTACCGATAGCTGATCGTCGTGAGCTGCGGCAGAAATGGAAGGAGGCGAACATGAACATCGCCGAGAAGTCCCTGCGGTTCCTGGTAGAAAAATGGCTTACGCCGACACCGACGACGCGGCTCCGCGTAATTCAATTCGGCCGTACTGGTTGCGAGAGGAGACGCTATGTGCGCGTCGAGGCCTTGGCCCCAAGCGGTTCGCATGCGATTTTCTTCTTTCGGCACGATGACGGCTGCTGGTGTGTATTTCCGCCTGCGATTGCACGGCCGGCATTGACGGGTCGTCGGCTTGCAGCGTAGCGGAGCTGCGGTGCCGATCATCAGCAAGCTCGGTACGCCGACGTTCGGTGGCGAGCATGCCCGCGTCGGCCCGTGCCGTGCAGGTGAGGGCGGTGCGTAGGCGTGGACCGTGTCCTTCAAACGCTTCGGTTTGCGGTCCTGCCGCCGCAGTGCCGCAGGTTCGGTCGTCGTTCGTCATGCGTCCCTCGATGTTTTTCTGGTGGCACTGTGATGGCGGTAAGAATCACTGGGTACTTCAACTCGCGGTAGATCTAACCGTAGGACCATCGCCAGAGCGGCGATATTCGCATTCATTTTCTTCAGTTCGAAGCTGGAATAAATTTCGAGCGACTTCGGTATAGGCTGGGAGAGCATGCCAGCGATCGAGCAGACGGTCCGCCTGCAAATTCGCGGTGCATGAACGAAATGCGCCGATCCGGCGCGTGGTTGGAGACAGGAGAGCACCGCGATGCTCGAGAGCAGGTCCACCCGCACAGCGATACGCAAAGGCGACTCCGTATTCAAGCCAAACACACGTCCACCGCCATTTAATACCGGTGACATGATTCCGCAAAGCGAAGTGCCTGAACACATTAGTATCGATCGCGGCCCGCTAATGCCAAACCGAACTTCATAAACGTAGTTAGACGGGCTCCGTAAAGTCGATGAACAGCGTTCTGACGGGCGCCACGTCGGATTCGCCGCAACATGTAAGTCATTCGAAACCCAAGTTGTTCGTCGCGCCGATGCGCTCCCTGTCCAGTACTCGTGTATGCCTGAGGTCGATGATGAAATCGCTGCTGAGTCACCATGAGATCGCCATTCTGTTTCTACTGCTCGATGCGCCCAACCAGGTCGCACCTGGTGATCCAGATGCAATCGCTCTTCAAGAAGCGAGGCTCGTCGAAATTGTACCTACGGCTTTCGACGATGGCAGATTTCGGGTAACGCCAGCTGGGGCGGAACTACTCCGTCGTCTTCGCATGACAGCGGATTGAAGTACAAATTGGTTCGAGCCGCAATCGGCGACCGCGCACGGGTCGTAGCCGCCGATCGTCGCGGTGATAGCGAGTGCTGGTTCCCAGCGAGAGGGCGTGCGTCGCTACCGGCCTCCGCGTCCTTACGGGCTTTGCGCACCGTCGTTTATTGCACTGAAAACGAGTGACCCCCGATTTCAGCGGCCTCGAGTTGCTAATCGGGAATAAAACGGACTTTGTCGTGGTTTAACCAGTACACGCCGGACGGTTGACAAGGATCAAGGAGATCCATGCAACTCGTGCGACGGGACGTTCCAAAAGTGGAAACTTGCCGTACTGTATTTTGGAATACTAAGTAAACTGTGAATTGGAGCCGCCATGATGAAAGCACTCATTCCCGCCGTCGTTCTCGCTTCGGCTTTGGCCGCGCCGGTCGTATCGTTCGCCCAGCAATCGAACGCGCCTGTGACGCGTGCGCAAGTGCGCGCCGAGCTTGTCCAGCTCGAAAAGGCAGGCTACAACCCGGCTAATGCCGACGATACCGACTATCCGGCCGACATCCAGGCCGCAGAGGCTCGCGTGGCGGCACAAAATGCGAAAAATGCGACCGCACAGGTCCCCGTAGCTGACACCAGTGGACTGGGTGGAGTGGTCAGCGGTTCGTCGGCATCCGGTGCCCCCGCAGCCGCCCGCCCCGCAGCCCATGATGGCACGAAGCCGATTTACTTCGGCACCCATTAAACAGTCAGGTGGGACGAGCCGCTGGCGCCCCATCCGGTCGCCGAGCATCGTCCTCTGAGCGCGCAGCACCGCTGCGCGCCCCCATTCCCAGAACTGGCCCGTTTCGTTGCATGCCCGGCACATGCAACAGGTCTTCTAGAACTTGTGACGCAGGCCGAGGTTGACCATTTCCTGCCTGCTGGTGCCTGCGTATCCGTACGAGCCGATCGAGGCTTGCGCCGCCGTTGTGCCGCCTGTGCCATTGCCGGTTTCGCCGCTCGCATGCTGATAGGCGGCGGTCACATACACATCGGTGCGCTTCGAAAGGGAATAGTCAGCGCCGAGCGAGACCTGGTGATACGTCGCGGAGGTATCGCCACTCGATTTTGTATAGCTGTAGCCCAGGCCGACCAGAAGGGCCTTGGTGGCTTGATAGTTCACGAATCCCTGACCCGTGTTGTACTTCTCGTTCGAAGCGAACACCGAAGCGCTGTCGCGGCGGTACTGCGAGTTGCTGTAGGCGGCCCCGAGCGTGAACTGCCCAAGCGTATATTGGCCTGCGACGCGGGCAATCCCGAGCGAGTGTGCGGTCTGGTATCCACTGTTGATCGGGCCATCGAACGTACCGTCCGACGTGCTGTTCCAACCCGCTGTCGGACTGCGTGGGCCCGCCGACGCTGGACTGTTCGCTGCATAGAAGTAACCGGCGGCGAGGGCGATCGGGCCATTGTTATAGGCGGCCGCCGCCGAATACGATTGCTCCGAGCCGGTGCTGCCCGCAATGCCGCCGAACGAGTACATCGCTTCAAACTGCAGACCCGACCAGACCGGCGACGTGTACTTGACCGCGTTGTTCACGCGGAAGCTGTTGTCGTAATTGTCGACGTCGCCCGCGGTTGCGAATGCGCTGCCGAAATAGTTGTCCTCGGTGATGCCCTGTACGAGATCGATCAGCGGATCGTACTGGCGGCCGAGCGTCACGGAACCCAGCGAATCGCTCGTCAAACCGACGTAGGCCTGCCGCCCGAATAGCCGGCTGCCTTGCCCCAGTTTGCCGGTGCTCGGATCGAAACCGTTTTCGAGCTGGAAGATGGCCTTCAGGCCGGCGCCAAGATCTTCCGTTCCCTTGAGGCCCCAACGTGTACCCGACAGATTGCCTGCACTACTGTTACCGAGAGCCCAGAGATTCTTGTCGCCCTGTGCGTTGTGCACGTAGGTCAGCGACGTGTCGATCGTGCCGTACAAGGTCACGCTGCTTTGCGCATGCGCGGCGCCGGCGGACGTGAGCGCGGCCAGCGAAATTATCGAAAAGGTGGTGCGTTTCATCTCATCTCCTGCGTTGGACGTCAATCCTCATGCAGAGAGACTAATCGCGTAAAACAATAATGTAAAAAGTTGAAATACAGATCGTGTCCGATATGCGACACCTGACAATTAACTATCCTTTCAATTAATGAAAAACAGAGTTGACCTTATCAAGGAATATGTCCGAAATAGCCTGAAATTCGGCCGAATTCCGTCCCGCGAAAGCAGAAAGCATGCTTGCCGTTTGCCGTATCCGTAGACAGCCGATGCCCACGCTTAACGCGGCTTCGGCCGGATTTTTTTGTCGGAAGCGTTCGCCGAACTGGGCGGTTTGCTCACAGCCGATGCCCAGAAGATAGCGTTCCGCCCAAGCATTGCTGCCTGGGCGCTCAGCAACCGTCTGAAGAAAGCGAGCCCTTGCGGCGTACCAGGGAAGCGCTTAAGGGCTCTGGGTTATGGTCCCCGTCAGGGGAATCCCGAGCAGCGTCTTTTCAATTGGGTACGACGGCGGCCGACGGTTTGACCGCGTAACGTTCGCGGCCAAATTTAAAGCGATAGCTGATTCTGGTTGTGAAGTTAACCGATAGATGATCTTTTTTGGATTAAGGTGACAGGTGATTTTGGGTATCAGCTTATGCTTTATTCGTCAACGCCTTCACACACCGAAAGCCCGCGTACACATATTGGTAATGCGGTTGAAACCAGTTCCGGAAAGCCGGCCGCAACATGCATTGCGCGGTGCGTGCCGAACCGCCTTTGATCACGTAGTGCTGCCCGTCGAAAAAGTTGGCGGAGTAGCCCGGATAAAACGGAAACGCTTCAAAACCCGGCAGTGCGTCGAACACCGTTGAGGTCCACTCCCAGCCATTGCCGAATTGACCTTCCACGCCGAACGCGCTGACGTTGTCCGGATATGCGTCGACCGGCTGCGGGTCCCAGCTACGAAAATCGAAATTTCCCGATGCGGCGTGCGGTGCGCAATGTGTGGCGCGTTGCCATTGCGCTTCGCTGGGGAGCGTCTTGCCGGCCCAGCGCGCGTAAGCGCTGGCTTCGGCGTGGCTCACGTACGCGGGCCAGTCGAGCGGTAACGGCACTTCGTCGAACATCGTGCGCAGCATCCATGCGCTGTTCTGATCGCTCCCGGTTTGCTGCGACCAGCAGGCGGGATGCTCGATATGTTCGGCTTCTTTCCAGGCCCAATCCTTTTCCGTCCACCACTTCGGTTCGCGATAGCCGCCCGCTTCGATAAACGCCCGAAACGCGCCGTTCGTCACCATATGACGGTCGATCTCGAACGCCGGCACGTCGACGCGCTTTTCGCCGAACTCGTTGTCCCAGCCGAAATGGCCACTTTCGCGCGACATGCCGAGCACCGTTGCGCCAGCCGGCACGCTGACCATCGACGACAACGCCGGCCGCGGCTCAGGACGCGTCAGCATCGGTTCCCGCAACCCGGTGACCTTCTGCGCAAGCGGCAACTGATGCAGCATGTACGCGAGCGTTTCGGCATGCATCAGCCGATGCTCGATCGCGACGTTCAGCAACTGCTCGGACGCGTCAGCATGGGCGCCCTTGCGGCCGACGCGGGCGGAGTCGCTCAGCGCGTCGAGTTCGCGGTCGATCTGCTCGCGTGCGCGCAACCCGTAGGCGCGCACGGCGTCGAGCGAGGGCCAGTCGCTGGGTTGATCGGTCGGAAAGCCGCCGTCGACAGGATCGATGCCGAAAGCGAAGAGTTGGTCGAGGTGAGGATCGAATGCCGGCAGATCGCAGAGGCGCTGATCGAAAAGATTACGATCGAAAGCTTCCAGATGGCCGACGTAAAACACGATCCGGTGGCGCTCACGGATCGGCCGTTCGTACAGAAATTCGGGTTTGACGATAGAAAACAATGCGTCGGTAATCTGACGCGCGTCGATCAGACGCTGGACGAGCGGGTGATGCGGGGCGGGGTCGCGATTCATTTCGCCAGGTCTCCTTGCGGGGGACGGACTAAAGACTGTACCCGCTCGCAGGAGCCATGCCAAGACGAATGCGCGCTAAAAAACGGATAGCCGGGGACGTGGCGGCGCGGGCCAGGTCCTGCGCGTACGGCTTACACCTTCTGCAAGCCCTCCAGATCGACGATCCGGATGTGTTTGCCTTGTGTGTCGATCAGGCCGCGCTTTTGAAATCTTGACAGGGTGCGGCTCACGGTTTCGAGCGTCATGCCGAGGTAGCTGCCCATGTCCTCGCGCGTCATGCGCAAATTGAATTCCGCCGATGAATAGCCGCGTTGCGCGTTGCGCTCCGACACGTCGAGCAGAAATGCCGCCACGCGTTCGTCCGCCGAAAGGGAGCCGAGCACCATCATCTGCCCGGCTTCGCGGACGATCTGTTCGCCCAGCAGTTTGTGCAGGCGGTCCTGCATCGAACTGATTTCACGGCACAGGGATTTGAGGGCGGGGTAGGGAACGATACACACGGTGCTGTCTTCAAGCGCGACGGCGCTGCATGCATGTACGTCTTCGCTGATACCGTCGAGGCCGAGCGCTTCGCCGGCAAGGCGCAACCCTGTGACCTGTTCGCGGCCGTCACGGTGGGCCATGACGGTTTTCATGGAGCCGGAACGCACGGCGTAAATATTGTCGAAGCGGTCGCCGCTGCGGTACAGCGCTTCGCCGCGCTGCACGGAGCGCGCGCTGCAAATGAGCGCTTCGAGTTTCGTTAGTTCTTTGGGCGACAAGCCTTGCGGCATGCAGAGCGCCCGCATCGAACAACTCGAACAACGAGCGGCGGTGCGCGCAGTTGCCCTCACCGGCGCGGCACGACGGCCGCCACGCGCCGGCGACGGGATCGGAATGGAATCGGCAGCGCCGGCGGAGCGAGTCACAGCGGTAGGAGTAGGCATGTTCTGCAACCATTTGTCAGAGTAACAACTGATTGTCCCACCGCCCATGCCCCCCGTTTAGCGACAAAATGACGCGTTCGCGCGGTTAGGCATCTTGAGCGATGTCACGCTCGCATTGCTGCTTGTGGTTATGGACTGCTATGTATCGTGGCGAGCATGCTCTGCTCTGATTCTGGAGATATAGCGCTGCGCGTGCCGCCCGATACGGCAAGCACACGCTTTGCAATGTGGGTCACCACACGTTCAGGCGTCTCCACTGACCTTGCCGGCCGCGGAGGGGATCAGCAGTACAGGCAAGGTCGCCTGACGCACGCAGCGCTCTGCGACGCTGCCGAGAATCAGGCGCTGAAAACCGCGCCGGCCATGCGTGCCCATCACCAGCAGATCGGCGTTGAAGTCGGCGGCAGCTTTTAGCACGACCACCGAAACGTCGTCGAGCGAGGAGGCTTCGCCCACGATGAGCTCCCCCTTGACGCCTTTCGCTGCCATGGCCTGGGCGAATTCCGCGCAGAGTTCCTTGCCCTCTTCGACGAGGCGGTTGCGCAGAATGGACGGGTCATAACCGGGCGCTTCGAAATACATCGGGGTGTTTTCGACGACGTAGAGCGGCTGCATGACAGCGCCGGTGGATTTCGCCAACGCGAGCGCTGCTTCGAATGCGCGGCGCGAGGTGTGGCTGCCGTCGACCGCTACGAGGATGCGTGTGTACATATCGACTCCGCGTCTGAAGGATTGGGATGCCGCGGCCATTGCGCACGGCCGGGCTCATTGACGATTTATCTCCGATACCAGCGTAAATGATCGCTGAAAAAGGTGCATCCTGTCAGGATGTAAATCAAACACTTGTCAAATTTTGCGATAGCGGCGCGTCACCCGGCAAACACCGTGCAGCAGGCGTTTGCGGCATTCCTGTCAAGCCGGGGTGCCTATGTTAAATCAAGATAGGGTCAGGTTTGCCTTACAATCAGGACCTACTCAGACAAGCTGCTTCAGCACCGCTGATGAACGAGCGCAAAACGACGGGCTTGCCCGACAAGATCTACGGCGACATCCTCAATCGCATTCTTGAAGGCGAGTACAAGGAAGGCGAGCGGCTGCCTACCGAGCATGCGCTAGCCGAACGCTTTGCGACGTCGCGGCCCACTGTACGCGAGGCTTTGGCGCGCTTACGCGCGGACGGGATCATCATGACGCGGCACGGTTCGGGCACCACGGTCGCGCGGCGGCCGGACCCGGATGTGCGGCGGTTCGCGCCGCTCGAAACGCTGTCCGACATCCGCCGCTGTTATGAATTTCGCATCGTGACCGAAGCGGGCGCGGCCGAACAGGCCGCGCTCAAGGCCGATGCGGACGACATCGCCGCGATCCAGCATGCGTGGGACCAACTGGAACGCATCATCGAAACCCGGGGCATCGGCGCGCAGGACGATTTCATGTTCCACCTGGCGGTGGCGCGCGCCTCGAAGAACCCGTTTTTCATCACGGTCATGTCGTTCATCGAAGAACAGATTCTGTTCAGCATGAATCTGTCGCGCAATCTTTCGCTCGTGAAAACGGTGGAGCGGCAGCGGCTCGTGCAGGCCGAACATATGGCCGTGCTCGAGGCGATCCGCCGTAAGGACGGCCCTGCAGCGGGGAAGGCGATGCGCGCGCATCTCGAGAATGCGCTCGAGCGGATGTTCGGTTCCTGATATCCCGCGTGTCTCCGCCGCGGGTCGCAAAGATCAGGTAACCGGGTCACCGCAACCGCGGCCCCAGTGGTGCCCTGCCGTCAGGCGGCGGCAGCCATCGGCCCGAACAGGGCGGTGCGGGTCTTCGGACTGACCGCGATATCCAGCGCCACGGCCCGTTCCACGCCGATCTGCAGGGGTGACCCGAGCCGGCTGATGTCGATCCCGGTCTTGCGCAGGAGCCGTTCGATCGGCGTGGTGGTCACCGTGACATAGCGGGTGATGCCCATCCGGTCGGCGAACGTCACGAGTTCGTGAATCGCCTGCATCGTCAGGTCGGCAAAGCCGAACGACTGTTCCTCGCCGCTGGTTTCGATCGCAAACCGGCTCAGTTCCCAGATATGCCGCCCGACCGGTGCATCCGCGCCATGGAGCAATTGCGGGAAGGTGTCCTTCAGCATGTTCGGCCCTTCCGTCGGCATCAGGCGCCAGCAGCCCCGTACGTGCCGATCGTCGCCCTGAATCAGCATGTAGTGCGGCCCGAGCGCGTCGTAGCCGTCGATTTCCATGCCCGCGATGGTCGGGATGTCCCACCCGAGCCGCCCGTGAAACACCCGGGCCCGCAGGCGGTACATCTCGTTGATGTCCGCGTTGTCGAATTCCTGCCGCATTCCAATCCGGATTGCTGTTTGCATGACGTTCTCCTGAACGTGTTGGGGTACCCAATACGCAAGAAAACTTATGCATTTTGAATCTTTCCGCCACCTACCTACCTGGATAGGTGTGCATGCTTATCGGATAACGCAGAATTCGAGATAAGCCTCAGCCCTCAACCGACGGGACACAAAAATGGAACTTCTCGAAAACCACTGGCAAGCGCAACCTTCGGTCCAAACCCGCCCGGCAGAGCCGTCATCGGCGGTGGATCGTGTTCTGATCATTGCCTACCGCAAGAAGAAGAAGGAGAGCCAGCGCCGCTTCTGGGCACGCTTTGGCGTGACGCAGTCGCGTGGCAGCCGGTTCGAATCGGGTGCCGAAATTCCGGCGCCAGTGTCGATCCTGCTGGGCCTCTACTTCACCAAAACCGTTTCCGACGCCGATCTGGGACGGGCTGAGCGGGTGCTGTACAGCCGCGACGCCGTCGCCTTGCTCAACCCGGGTCAATAAGCCCCAACTGCGTGGCGATCACGGCCGCCGCGCGCCGCGAATTCACACCGAATTTCGTCCTGATGTTCTTCATGTGGAAGTTCACAACGGCTTCCGAGCAGCTCAGGATATGGGAGATTTCCCAGGTGGATTTGCCGCGCGCGGTCCATTTCAGACATTCGCGTTCGCGCGGCGTCAGCTTGGGCAATAAAGTCTGAGTGTGCGTATTCAAATGGCGCTGACTGGTATCGATCACCAGATCGCGCAATAACACCAGATTCGGCAACGCGACGTTGATGTGACGCCAGAACGCGTCGGTCGGATTGCTGTCATTGACGAAGCACATCATGCCGGCTTCCTGGTTCGGCCCATGAATCGGCAACGTCACACCGGAGCGCAGGCCGTGCGCGCGGGCTTCCTCATACATCGACTGCTGCGGTGCGGTCGTAAAAATGTCCGGCGACCAGATCAGCGGCGCGGCGCGTGTCGCGCAATGCGAGACAGTCGGGTCGATATGGACGAGCCCCTGCTCGTCGTAGGTGCGTCGCCAGGCCGGTGCGTAGGTGCTCCGCACATAGGCGTCTTCAAGGCGAATGGTCGGGCGCGGCAGCATGGCAATCAAAAGCCTGTCGAAGCCCCATGTGTCGGCCAGGCCCGCGATCGCGCCGAACCATTCCGCTTCATCTGCGGCGTTCAGTAGCGGCGCCATTTCCTCGATAAAATGTAGCGACAATTTGGTTCTCTCAGACTCGCAAACGTCCCGTTGCGGTTAATTGCGGTACGGCGATCCGTCCGGCTGTTTTTATCTTCACAATCTATCACTAAAAATTATTTTGCAAGCCAAGGGTGATTTCTAAAGAAACGCCACCAGCGCTAGTTCTGCAACCAGGCGAACGAATTACTCCTTATATCGGATTTCTTCGACCTGATTAACATTCACGGGTCGATAAAGTGGGTAATTTTCTCGTAGTGGCCTTTTTGATGCATTTGATTTGCAACATTATTGTCAAACCACTTTGAATGACCGTGCGTGTCGAAATTCCGGACAAAACCACGCTAATTACCCAATTGACGATTTCCACCTGGCCCTTTGCCATTCTCTAACACCCGCCTGTCGCCGTCTATTGTCATACGAAAGCGACGTACCGGACTTTGCCGGCTTTGGCTTCTTCGCATCGACTTCGACTCAAGATGGCGCGATGACATCTTACTCAGGTTGTTTGACAACATTGCGAACCCAGTGCTAACTTGAACGCCCAGTCCCCGTGCGTTTGAGGCGTCATGAACGAATCCCCGATTCTCGACAGTGAGTTCGTCGCGTCGGTGATAGCTGTGCCACCGCTTGCACGCCGCGCCGACTACACGCTGGACGCCGCCGAAAATCGCGCGCTGATCCGCCACATCGAGGCTGGCGGCGTGCGCACCTTGCTGTACGGCGGCAATGCGAACCTCTATCACGTGGCCGTCAGCGAGTATCGGGACTTGCTGGATCTACTGGCCGACGCAGCGGGTGGAGGCACGCGCGTAATCCCGTCAATCGGTCCTGACTACGGGAAAATGGTCGATCAGGCCCGTATCCTTGCGCAAACCCGCTACCGTACGGCGATGGTGTTGCCGCTGAGCGGTTTTACGACGTCCGAAGGCGTGGAGGCGGGGCTCACGCGCGTCGCCGAGGCGGCGGGCATGCCGCTCACCCTGTACATCAAGAGCGAAAACTACGTGGAGCTCGACACGCTCGCGCGATTGATCGAGCGCGGCACGCTGCTGGCCGTCAAATACGCGATCGTCCGCGACAATCCTGCGGATGATCCGTATCTGCGCCGGCTTGTGCAATCCGTGCCTGCGGCGAAGGTCGTGTCGGGCATGGGCGAGCGGCCTGCGCTCGTCCATCTGCGCGAGTTCGGTCTGGCCGCATGGACGACGGGTTCGGGATGCATTGCGCCGCGCATGGTCATGGCCCTGCTGCAAGCCGTCAGAACCGGTGATACCGACAAGGCGCAGCGTCTCTATGACGCGTTCCTGCCACTCGAAACCCTGCGTGACGAAATCTCGCTGATCCGCGTGCTGCACGATGCGGTCACGTTCTCGAAGATTGCCGACATGGGGCCGATCCTGCCGCTACTCAGTTCGACGCCGCCCGAACATCATGCGAAGATCGATCATGCGACGCAGGTCCTGCTCGCGTTGGAGCGTCGGTTCGCGCAGAAGCCGGCATCGCATTGACCTCGCAGCGGCCCCGATTACAGGTGCGTGCGCGGCGCGCCGGCGTGCAGGACACAACGCGCTTCGACTCGCTTTCCCCCTCAACTTCCATCGTTCAAAGCCTACGCATGATCGACACCAGCCGACGCTATCCCGATCCCTCCATTCGCGTTCTCGATCCGCGCTTCAGGTCGCTGATCCTGGCGTCTGCTTCCGTCGAGTGTCTGTATCAGGGCGCGCGCTGGTCGGAAGGGCCGGTCTGGTTCGGCGACGGCCGTTATCTGCTGTGGAGCGACATCCCCAATGACCGTATCCTGCGCTGGGATGAAACTAGCGGCGCGGTGACCACGTTTCGCCAGTCGTCGAACAATGCGAACGGCCACACGCGCGACCGCCAGGGCCGCCTCGTGACCTGCGAGCACTTGACGCGGCGCGTCACGCGGACCGAGTACGACGGTTCGATTACCGTGCTCGCCGACCGTTACCTCGGCAAGCGTTTCAACTCGCCGAATGACGTGATCGTGAAGTCGGACGGTTCGATCTGGTTTAGCGATCCGACCTTCGGCATCGACAGCTTTTATGAGGGCGAGCGGCAGGAGTCGGAACTGCCCGCGTGTGTTTACCGCATCGACGGCCAATCGGGCGAGGTGACCATGGTCGCCGACGACGTGCTGGGTCCGAATGGCCTCGCGTTTTCGCCGGACGAGTCTGTGCTGTACATCGTCGAATCGCGTGGCGTGCCGCGCAAGATTCGCGCGTTTGATGTCGACGCCAGCGGCGAGCGCGCAGTACCGTCGAACAACCGCGTGCTGATCGACGCCGGCCCGGGCACGCCGGACGGCTTTCGCGTCGACACACACGGCAATCTCTGGTGCGGCTGGGGCATGGGCACCGACGAACTCGACGGCGTGCGCGTCTTCACGCCGCAAGGCGAGCCGATCGGCCATATCGCATTGCCGGAGCGCTGCGCGAATGTGTGCTTCGGCGGACGCCATCGCAACCGGTTGTTCATGGCGGCGAGCCACGGCTTGTATTCGGTGTATGTGAATACGCAGGGCGTCCAGGGCGGGTGAGCGCGCAAGGCGTGCGGGCAGCCTGAGTGCGCAGTGCAAGTGCAGGTTGCTTGACAACTAGCTGCCCGACTTGCTTGCCGACTCCGGGTTTGCCCTTGGATAACGCGAGCAAACCGTTGAATTACAAGGATTCCCCGCAAAAAAAGCCAATTTTCCGGGCAAAACCCGGTGGCGAGTATTTGCTTGACATCGGCAGTTCCGCTTCGCTATGTTCCATTGGTAGAGCGACACCGCCAGCAGCGCATCTGGCCGGCGGACTTCCATACCAAGAAGCGAGGAGACGCAATGACTGTTTCAGGCAGGTTGGCGCTCAGGCTGGTGTCCGTAAGTCTCGTGGCAAGCGCCGCATTGGGATCCACCGCGCATGCGGCCGATCCGGTAACGCTAAATATCGTCGACGTAGCCGGCGACCTTCAACTCACGCAGAAGGGTTTCGAAGCCTTCAAGGCGAAGTATCCGAATCTCGTCGCCAATCTCACGTTCACCAACGCGCCCGCGCCGCAGTTGCCCGGCAAGATCAAGGCGATGCAGGCCGCTGGCCGCTCCGACATCGATCTCGTCTTGACGGGCACCGACGCACTGGCCGCCGGCATCGAACAGAATCTCTGGATGAAGCTGTTGCCGGACAATGCGGCGGCATTCCCCGGCGTGCTCGACAAATACGCGCCCGGTCCGCGCAAGATGCAGGACCTGGCACAAGGCTTCGGTCTCGAGGTCGCCTATATGCCGGCCGGTCCGTTGCTTGAATACAACCCGGCCAAAGTGACTGATCCGCCCAGAACGCCTGAGCAACTTCTGCAATGGTGCAAGGCGCATCCGGACAAGCTGATCTACGCGCGGCCGGCGAACTCCGGTCCGGGCCGCACGTTCCTGATGGGCCTGCCTTACGTGCTCGGCGACAAGGATCCGCAAGATCCGATTCACGGCTGGGACAAGACGTGGGCTTTCCTCAAGCAATTGAACGATTGCATTCCTTACTATCCCGGCGGCACATCGGCGGTGATGAAAGAACTCGGCGAGGGTACGCGCGACATGACCGTGACGGTGACCGGCTGGGACATCAACCCGCGCGCGCTCGGCATTGTGCCGGCGGAATTCCGCGTGCAGGCATTCGACAACATGACGTGGGTGAACGACGCGCACTTCATGGTGATTCCGAAGGGTGTGCCGAAGGAAAAGCTCGACGTAATCTACAAGCTGATGAACTTCATGCTCGAACCGGCGCAGCAGGCCATGACCTATGACGATGGCTACTTCTATCCCGGGCCGGCGATCAAGGGCGTGAGTGTCGAGCAGGCGCCCGCGCACAGCCAGGATGTGCTGACGAAATATGGTCGGCCCGAGTACGCGAAGCTGCTGGCCGAGCGTCCGCATGTCTTGCCGCTGAATGCGGCTGCAATGGTCGCGGCTTTCAAGAAGTGGGACAGCGACGTCGGCGCGCAGAAGACCAAGTAGCCACTGAGTGAGTCCGTGCACGAGCCCATTCGGTCCGCAGAGGTTCGCGTGCCATGCACGCAGGAAGCCGGCACGAAGCATCACGCGTCTCTGTTCGATTGAGCCTTCGCGATTCGAGCGTCACGCGCATCAGGAAACCGCCATGAAGCATCACTTTGAGCAGTTGCGGCTCGATTCGGTGAGCCGCAGTTTCACGAATGCGGAAGGCCAGGCAGTCGCGGCGCTGCAAGGGCTCGATCTGAATATCCAGCGTGGCGAGTTCATTGCGTTGCTCGGACCTTCGGGTTGCGGAAAATCGACGGCGCTCAATTGCATCGCCGGCTTGCAGCCCTTGAGCAGCGGCGGCATCTGGCTCGACGATAAACGCATCGACGTGCTGCCGCCGGAAAAGCGCGGCTTCGGCATGGTGTTCCAGAACTACGCCCTCTTTCCGCATATGAGCGTGCTGGATAACGTCGGCTTTGGATTGAAGATGCGTGGCGTCGGTAGGAGCGAGGCAGTGCGCCGGGTGCGCGAAGCATTGCAGCTCGTACAACTGGTCGGTCATGAGCGCAAGCTGCCCGGACAACTGTCGGGCGGTCAGCAGCAGCGGGTGGCGATTGCGCGGGCGATCGTGATCGAACCGCCACTGATTCTGATGGACGAACCGCTGTCGAATCTCGATACGAAGCTGCGCATCGAAATGCGTGCTGAGATTCGCCGCATCCATAGTAAGCTCGAACGCGCGACGCTCTACGTGACGCACGATCAGGACGAAGCGCTTTCCATGGCCGATCGCATCGTCGTGATGAAAGAGGGTGTGGTGCAGCAGATCGGCACGCCGAAAGAGGTCTACACGCGGCCGCAAAACTTGCACGTCGCGCGTTTCATGGGCTATCGAAACGTAGCCGAATTCACGCTCGAAGGCACGCAAGGCGATGGGGTTGCGGTGAGCGCGAATGGTGTGCGTCTGATCGGCACGCCGATGGCCGGTTTCAACAGCAAGCGCGTGAGCGTCGCGCTGCGCCCCGAGGATATGGAGCTCGCGGCGTCCGGCGCGGAAAACGCCTTTGACGCGTTGGTGAACACAGTGGAATACGGCGGGCACGATTCACTGCTGCGGGTGAAGACCGCGTTCGGCGATTTGTGGGCGCGCATCGCGGGCGAATTCGAAGAGGGCGAACGCATCAGTCTGCGCGTGCCGCCCTCACGTACGCTCGTCTATGACGGAGAGGCTGCTTGAACACGCCCACGCTGTCGCCGCCGCTCGCACCGCGCGACGCCAAGGTGTGGCTGGTCGCGCCGGCTTTGATTTTCATCGTGGCGTTGTTCATCTATCCGTTTGCGTATGGTTTAGTGCTGTCGTTCCGGCCGATGAACGGCGGCGGCCTGTGGGGCAACTATCTGACGTTCTTCACCGACACGTCGATGTGGCCGACCATTCTCGTCACGCTCAAGCTCGCCGTGCCCGCGACACTGATCAATGTAGGCGTGTCGGTTCCGGTGGCGTTTGCGCTGCGCCGCAATTCGTCCTATCAGAAACTCGTCACGACGCTGCTGGTGATTCCTGTCACGCTCGGCACCGTGCTGATCGCCGACGGCATGCTCACGTATTTCGGCCCGAATGGCTGGTTTCCCCAGGCATTGCAAGGATTGCATCTCTACACCAATGAAGTGCGTCTGACGCATAACTTCTGGGGCGTGCTGATTTCGCTGATCGTGTCGGGTTTTCCGTTTGCGTTTCTGCTGACGCTGTCCTACGTGACCGGCATCGATCCGACGCTCGCGAGCGCTGCCGCCACGCTCGGCGCGAGCCCGTGGCAGCAGTTCCGTCGGATCTATTTGCCGCTGCTGGTCCCTGGATTAACGATGGCCGCCTGTTTGTCGTTCGTGCAGGCGTTCTCGGTGTTTCCATCGGCGGTGCTGCTGGGTGCGCCCGCCGGCCCGACGCGTGTGATGTCGATCGCCGCAGCCGAAGCCGCGTTCGAAAGCTACGATTATTCGCTTGCTTCGGCGATCGCAATGGTGATGGGCTTCGTACAACTGCTGGTGGTCGCCGCGATGCTCGGCGCGCGCCGCTTCTTCTACAGCGGTCCGGTGACGGGAGGCAAAGGCTGATGGCTAGCGATCGCCACGCCGCGCATCCTTCGTGGTCCGCGTCGAAGGAAAACAACGACGGCGCCCAGCAACCCAGCAAGCGCGTGAAGCAGCGCGCCAGCGTGCCGGGCCGCATCTGGCAGGTGCTGGTGTGGGGCGCGATGGTGTTCTTTCTCGTCAACGTGGTGTTGCTGATTGCGACAGTCGCGGTGAATTCGCTGGCGACCCGCTGGTTCGGCACCTTGTTGCCGCAAGGTTTCACGCTGCATTGGTACGCGCAGGCGTGGAGCGATTTTCAGCTCGCGAGCGTGTTGTGGGTCACCGTCGAAGTGGTCGGCGCCGTGGTGGTGTTGTCGGTTGTACTCGGCGTGCCCGCGGCGTATGCGCTCGCCCGCGTGCAGTTTCGCGGCAAGCGCATGGCGATGCTGATTTTCCTGTTGCCCCTGATGGTGCCGCCCGTGACATACGGCATTCCGATGGCAACCGTGATGTACAAAGTCGGCCTTGCGGGCACCTTGAGCGGCGTGATCCTTGCGAATCTCGTGCCGGCGCTGCCGTTCGTGATTCTGGTGATGACGCCGTTCATCGAGCAGATCGATCCCAATCTCGAAGCGGCGGCGCGCATTTTCGGCGCGAACACGTTCCGCTTTTTCCGCTACGTGCTGCTGCCCCTGCTGGTGCCCGGCATGCTGGCGGCCGGGCTGCTCGTACTGGTGCGCACCATCGGCATGTTCGAGCTGACTTTCTTTACAGCGGGCCCCGCGACGCAAACGCTCGTGGTCGCCTTGTACTACGCTGTATTTTCAACCGGCGTGCGCGCACCACAATCGATCGACGCGATGGCGATGATCTACATGGCGATCACGTTGATCTGGGTGCTGATCGCGCTGCAATTCGTCAGCCCGACGCAGATCGTGTCGCGCGTGAAGGAGCAAAGACGTTGACGAAGCGAAAGAAACCCGAAGAACTGCGCAGCCACCGCTGGTACGGCTTAAACGATCTGCGCTCGTTCGGCCACCGCTCGCGTACCGCGCAAATGGGCTATAGCCGCGAGGAATACGCGGGCAAACCGGTGATCGCGATCCTCAACACATGGAGCGAGATCAATACTTGCCACACGCATTTCAAGCAACGTGTCGAGGAAGTGAAACGCGGCATCTGGCAGGCAGGTGGCTTTCCGGTCGAACTGCCCGTGCAGACGCTCGCCGAGCCGTTCCAGAAGCCCACCACGATGCTCTATCGCAACTTCCTCGCGATGGAAGCCGAGGAGACGCTGCGTTCGTATCCTGCCGATGGCGTCGTGCTGATGGGCGGTTGCGACAAGACCACGCCCGCCTTGCTGATGGGCGCGATCTCGATGGATCTGCCGGCGATCTTTCTGCCGGCCGGTCCGATGCTGCGCGGCAACTGGAACGGCGTGACGCTGGGCTCCGGATCGGACAGTTGGAAGTATTGGGCCGAGTTGCGCGCGGGCACAATTACCGAAGCGGACTGGCAAGGTATCGAAGGCGGTATCGCTCGCTCGCCGGGTCACTGCATGACAATGGGCACCGCGTCGACCATGACGAGCGCTGCCGAAGCGCTCGGCTTCACGTTGCCCGGATTTGCCTCCATTCCCGCAGTGGATTCGCGGCACGCGCAGATGGCGGCGAAAACCGGCATGCGTATCGTCGAGATGGTATGGGAGGACCTGAAGCCATCCGACCTGATCACCGCCGGTTCAATCGATAACGCCGTGACCACCTGCCTCGCGCTCTCTGGTTCGACCAACGCGATCGTGCATATGATCGCGCTCGCACGCCGCGCCGGCGTCGAACTGACGCTTGATCGCTATGACGACATCTCGCGCCGCACGCCGGTGCTGGCGAACGTTCGTCCGACCGGCGCGTATCTGATGGAGGACTTTTTCTACGCGGGCGGATTGCCGGCCATGCTTGCTGAACTGGGCGACCTGATCGACCGCTCGCAGAAAACGGTGAATGGCCGCACGCTCGGCGAAAACCTCGAAGGCGCGACGATTTTCAACGACGAGGTGATCCGCCGCCGCAGCGCGCCGCTCCTGCCCAATAACGGTCTCGCGGTGCTGCGCGGCAATCTCGCGCCCGACGGCGCCGTGATCAAACCCGGTGCCGCCGAGCCGCGCTTGCTCGTGCACACCGGCCGCGCCGTGGTGTTCAAGGACTACAACGACATGGCCGCGCGCATCGACGACGAAGCGCTCGACATCGACGAGACCTGTGTGATCGTGCTGCAGCACGCGGGGCCGGTGGGGGCGCCAGGCATGCCCGAGTGGGGGCAACTACCGATCCCGCGGAAACTGCTGCAAAAGGGCGTGCGCGATATGGTGCGTATCTCGGATGCGCGGATGAGCGGGACGAGCTACGGCGCGTGCGTATTGCACGTCGCGCCGGAGTCGTTTATCGGCGGCCCGCTTGCGCTGGTGCAGAGCGGCGATCTGATCGAGCTGGACGTGCCGCGGCGCAAGCTCAACATGCTCGTGCCGGAGGAAGAACTGGCGCGCCGCAAGGCCGCCTGGGTCAGACCCGAGCCGCGGTTTACGCGCGGCTATGGCGCCTTGCATCAGGTGCACGTGCTGCAGGCGAATAAAGGCTGCGACTTCGATTTCCTGCAGCGCGGCGGCGCGCGGACGGATGCAAGCGGCGAGCCGGAGATTCACTGAGCGTTCTTAAGGCTCAATACCCCACGCGATACACACGGCCCGTTTGCGCGCCTTCCACGCTGCGCAGATAGGCCTGCGCGGCACGTTCGGCGGTGACCGGCTCGAAGCCGCGGAAGTAGGGCGCATAAGCACCCATCGCTTCGGTGAGTACCGTCGGGCTCACCACGTTGATGCGGATGCCGCGCGGCAATTCGATCGCGGCGCCGCGCACGAAACCTTCCAGGGCCAGATTGACCGTGGTCGCATTCGCGCCTTCGCGAATCGGTTCGTCGCCGACAATGCCGCTCGTCAGCGTGAACGAACCGCCGTCGTTCACGTACTGCTGGGCGCCCAGCACCACATTGATCTGACCCATCAGCTTGTCGCGCAGACCGACCCAGAACTGCTCGACGCTCATCTCCGGCAGCGGGCCGAAATGCAGCTTGCCGGTGGTGGTGACGATGCCGTCGACTTTACCAATCTGGCTAAAGAGCCGCTCGATGCTGGCCGGGTCGGTGCTGTCCACGCGATACTGGCCGCGCGTCGCGCCCACTTCGATGACTTCATGGCGTGCTTTCAATGCCGCGCTCACTGCCTGGCCGACCGTGCCGGTTGCGCCTATTACGACAATTTTTTTCATCTGCTGCTCCGTTTGGTATTGGACATGCAGTCGATTGTGTCGGCGTTCGACGGGCGGAAAAAGCCCGTTCGGCTTGCAGGTCCTGCAACCCTGAGTTTCTAATCCGTAACGAAACGCGCACCGTCATTCAAACGGTGCGCACTTTGGAATGGACTGATTAATCGGTGCGAGCGGCGCAATTCAAACAAATATGCGCCGCGCGAATACTTATTTCGCCCGATGTAATTCAATCACGCGGGTAGGGCGCAGGTGATTGAGGGCGAAATGGATGCGGCCACGTTCGCGACGGCTGCGGATTGGGCGCGGGTCGTCGAACAGTTCATCTTCTGAATCGACGCCTTGCGGCTCGACCATGCCTTTATCGATGACCGTGTAGCCCGGTTCGAGCGCCAGCAGCAGATGATTGCCGCCAACCCGGCTGTCGAAGCCGGCCATGCCGTCCTGTGCCTCGGGCACGCTGTTGATCAGGCTCGCGTTGCTCGTCGTGATCTCGTCCGGCGAGATCGGGCTGTGGCCGGCAATGCGGGCGGCCTCGAGAGTCTTGCCGTCGGTGTCGACCGTGCTGTCGTGCGTGCGGTCGTTATGCAGTTCCGTCGTTCTCGGGCCGGTGGTGCGCGGTAGTTTGCCGGCGTCTGCCGGCTTGTTGATGTCGCTGTTCATCATGCATTCTCCATTGAAGAGGACATGGTTGAAGTGCAGCAAAACCCGTTCCGCCTCGCACAACCTCTTTGTGCGTGTGAGTTGTACCGCGGTTGCCTCGCAGTTTATGTGCAGTGACATATGCAGTGACATATGCAGTGACATACGCAGCGACATATGCGGGCATTTCACGTGGCGATTGCGTCAGCGATTCTTTTCGTTTTTTTTAATGGACGCCTATTTTCTACAGAGTATGATCTTACTCCGACGAGCGAAGCGCGGTTAAATCGACGACATGCGTCCGGCTTTTTTTACATGGCCGACAACGAACAGACGCGCGCTACTCAAAACATCTTACGGGGCCGTCAGGGCGGGTGACACATGCATTTCGATGCTGCATTCACACATCGCGGCTACTTGCTGAATTGCGCGCCGGCGCGCGCGTGCGATGGCACTTGGCAACCGTATGTGGTCATCTCCCGCTCCAGCGACGGCGAACTGGTCGCCAACCGTTTTTTTCCCACCGACTTGCGTTTTCCTGACGAAGCCACCGCCATCGCGCACGCACGCGACTGGGCCGTGCGCTGGATCGATGCGAGCAGCGTGACTATCTGAAGCGCATCCGCCATGCGCTTACCGGCATACCGGGCAGCCGCGCGACGTTGCGCGAGCCGCCGCAAAACGCGGTAATCTCTTGGGACAATCACTCTGAACCGTGCTTACCGCGCGGCGCTGTCCTTTTATGCCTAATGTGCCTGCCCACAACTGGGGTCTCGAACAGATCGTCGCGGACTTGCGCGCGTCGCGTGAAGAATTGCATCGCACGCGGCATCCGCTCGGCATTCGCGAGTTGCCGTCGCGCGACGCGGTGATCGCCATTGTCACCGGCTTGCGCGCGGCGTTGTTTCCCACGCACTACGGCGCCCCCGATCTAACTGACGAAACCGTCGACTACTACGTCGGCCACACGCTCGAAAGCACGTTGCGATTGCTTGCCGAACAGATTCGCCGCGCCTTGCGCTTTCTGCCCGAGTTTGGCGAAACGCCCGATGCGGATCTGAAGGAGCGCGCGTTCAATGTCGCGCGCGAGTTCGGCACGCAGTTGCCCGGTATTCGCGCGTTGCTGGTCAGCGATATTCAGGCCGCTTTCACCGGCGACCCGGCCGCGCAGCACATCACTGAAATTCTGCTGTGTTATCCGGGCGTGTGGGCAATGACGCACCATCGTCTTGCGCACGCGCTGCACCGCCTCGGCGTGCCCTTGCTCGCGCGCTTCATCAACGAGATCGCACACTCTGCGACCGGCATAGACATTCACCCGGGCGCGACCATCGGCCCGAGTTTCTTTATCGATCACGGCACGGGCGTTGTGATCGGCGAGACCGCGATCATCGGCGAGCGCGTGCGTGTCTACCAGGCCGTGACGCTCGGCGCGAAGAGCTTCGCTGCGGATGTTGACGGCACGCTGGTCAAGGGCAACGCGCGCCATCCGATCGTTGAAGACGACGTCGTGATTTATGCCGGCGCGACGATTCTCGGCCGCGTGACGATCGGGCGCGGCTCGGTGATCGGCGGCAATGTGTGGCTGACGCATAGCGTGCCGCCGGGCAGCAGCGTATCGCAAGGCAAGATCCGCGAGGGTGAGCGCACGGGCACGGAAGAGGGGGGCGGTAGATGAGCGGGTTGGCTCACGCGTCATCTCGCACTTTGCCGCGTGGACTGGCGCGCGGGGTGCTCTGGCGATCTGCATACGGCTCGCTGCGCGATTCAGCGTGCAGACCGCCGCGTGTTGTGCCGCGCGGAACGCTAGTTAACTTCTGAGGCGCACCATGTCACGCGGCCGCGTTCACATGCCTCGCTGCGCGATCGCCGGCGTCGAAGCGACGGTGGCCGAAACGACGCATTCGTTTCCGCGCCATTCGCACGACCGCTTCGGCGTGGGCGTGATCGTCACCGGAGGACATCGATCATCAAGCGGCCGCGGCGTAGTAGAAGCGCGAGCGAACGACGCGATCATGGTGAACCCGGGGGAGGTACACGACGGCAGCCCGCTCGACGAGCGCGGACGCGCATGGCGCATGCTGTATTTCGAGCCATCGATGCTAAGCGACGCCGCAATCGAATTAAGTGGAATCGCCACACACGAGATCGAACTGACCCAACCGGTGGTACACGACCCGTTACTGAAGGTGCTATTCGAGCGCCTGTTCACAGTATCGGTGGAGGCGCAATCCGTGCCGGACGACCTGATCCGAGAGGAGACGATGCTCGAGTTGCTTGGGTATCTACTTCGAACTCACGCGACGGCGCACGCACGTCCACGGTTGTCACAGACCTTGAATCCGATTGCACGAGCGAGGGCGCGTATTGACGACGACCCTTCGTCACCGCTCACGCTAACTGACCTTGCTGCTGACGCCGGCATGAGTCGCTTCCAGTTGCTACGGGGTTTCGCGCACGAGATGGGGTTACCACCGCACGCATACAGGATGCAGCGCAGGGTAATGCTTGCGAGACAACTGATCGCGCGTGGCGCGACCTTGGCAGACGCCGCAGCCGCAGCGGGCTTTGCGGATCAGAGCCACATGACCCGAGCATTCGTGAGATTGATGGGCATGACCCCTGCGAACTACGCAGCCGCGAAGCGGCGATAAAGCACAACGACGGGGTTAAGAACAACGCTTCGGCGCGCGCAGCGCCGCCGGAAGAATGACGCCCTTGTCACTGGCGCATGCAGGTGCACGAACCCAGATTCCAGATGCACCACTACCCTATGCAAACTACGGGACCCGCTTAGCAGGAGTGGTTTGAGCCGCTTTCTTTTGCCTACTTTTCTTTGCGGCATGCAAAGAAAAGTAGGTGCCGCCCCGCACAGGGGCAACGCTAATAGACCACTAACAAAACAAGGAAAGGCCAACGCCCCAAGAACACTGACCAAAGCGCCGCGCAGGCAAAAAAAGCCACCCCCTACCCAACTCTAAAAAACCTAAAAACCGAAACCCCATGCAACCAAACATGCTCCCCAACAAACCACGCGGCGACCCAAGCCGCTCCAACAACAATCAAATCACAATGCCCACTATTCCAAAGATTCAAAGAATGCCGCCCAGCGATCCACGGCACCCCCAAAGGATTCGGCCAATCGGCCAAAAGATGCATCACCCCCCCACAAGCAAACCCAAACACCGCCGCAGCATAAACCGAATGCCCAAGCCAATGATAAGAGCCCACGAGCAACGCGACCCACCCCACCCCCCAATGCGTCAGCGTACGATGCGTAATCCACAGCCTTCGCGCGCGTGACCACCACGCCACCTCCAGCCAGTCCGGCGCCGTACTCCCCGCCACTCCGGCGATGAAACTCAACAACACGCCGATATGAAACGAACCACCGCCGCCGACGCGCGCGACAACAGCCGCCGCGATTACGCCGGCCGCAAACCCAGTCGCGTGATGTGCTTTGTTGGATGCCATCGAACCTCACGACGCGGTGCGCCGGATAAAAGCCAAGGGGCGGCTATGTTCGCAGATGAGCAGATAAAAAAATAGCCAACACAGGAGATAAAAAAACCGGATATCGGCGTGGCCTTCAGTGTCGTCCTCAACAACGCAGCCGCGTGACCCAAACCTCAGGTCGCACAACGCGCAATATCGACACGCATTTCCGCTTCAGGCGGATCGTCCGGCGCATTCGCGGGATGCATCACCTTGATGACCGAGCCGGCGTTGTAAGGCGTGAGCGTGACGAAATACGAGTTGTTCGAATCGGAGCCGACGGCGATCTCGGTCGCGTCGCCGACGCGCGACATTCGCACGCGTGACAGCTTGCTTTCGAGGCAATCGGCGATATAAGCAGGGGCGCGCTGCGAAGACACGTACATCATCGGCTGGGACGCGTCGCGGGCGGGGCCGCTGGAACCGCAGGCAGCGAGAAAAGCAGTGAGGGCAGCAGCGGGAGCAAGCAGAAGAAGTCTTTTCATGGTCCGATCGTCGGCGTCCCCGATCGTGTACGGGAACTTGGGGCGCGGGCGAAGCGCAACGCGATTGAACGCAACGTCATGCTTCGCGACGAAGCAGCCGTTCAACCGCAACGACGTTACGGCAAGGAAGGCAGCCGGTCTCAGTATACCCACGGCATGCTTGCGCCGTCACTACCGCTACCTCGAAACGTAAGAACGTAAGCGCCTTGAAAAAAACCCGCGCGTGATCGTGCCACGCGCGGATTCGGCTGCAGGGCGGACCCATACGCCGCTCTGCATGTATCGTCAGAAAAACTTAGAAGCGGTGACGCAGGCCGACAGCCGCAGCAACCTGGTTGCCGGTCGACGACGGCGCCAGCGTGTTGATCGCCGCCACGTTCGCACCGAAGTTGCCGAGTTCGCCCGATGCGTGCTGATACACGCCTTCCACGTACACGTCGGTACGCTTGCTCAGCGAGTAGTCGCCTTGCAGCGATACCGTGTGCCACTTCGGATCGCCCGAGCCATTCGAACCCGACATCTTGCCGTCGGTGAACGTGTACGAAGCGGCGAGGCTCAGTGCCGGCGTCAGTGCGTACTTGCCGTTCAACTCGTAGTTGTCCAGATGCAGGTTCGTGCCTGCCACACCCGGCAGCGTCGTGCCGCCGACGTCCACGCCCGTGATGCCGTCCAGTTGCGTATGCGTGTACACGAAGCCAGCCGTCGCCGGGCCGTACGTGTAGTTGATGCCCGCACCGAACGTGCGTTGCAGGTTAGCTGCGACGGCGGCGGTGCCGTTGCCTTGCGAGACTGCGCCGCTCAGGTTCGAGCTACCCGAGTTGTTTAGTTGCAGGTAAGCGGCGGCTACGCTCAGCGGACCGTTGTCGTACGAAGCGCCGACGCTCCATGCGCGGTTGTTCGAGAACTGGCCGGCCGAATTGCTGAAGCCGTACAGGCCGCCGAATTTCAGGCCGGCGTAGTTCGCGCTCGTGTACTTCACGGCGTTCTTGATCGAGAACGAGTTGTCCAGATTGTCGTTATCGAACGGGTGAGCGGCGAGATTGTTGCCGAAGCCCGCGCCCGCTTCGGACAGCGGCGCGAGGTAATCGACCACGGAATCGTACTGGCGGCCGAGCGTCAGCGTGCCGTATTGATCGCTCTGCAGACCGACGAAAGCCTGACGATTGAACATCGTGCTGCTTTCCGAAAACTGGCCGTTGTTCAGGTTGAAGCCGTTTTCCAACGTGAAGATGGCATGCAGACCGCCGCCAAGGTCTTCGTTGCCGCGCAGGCCGAAATAGGTGTTCGACACCGAACCGCTGCCTTGTTGCCAGTTGCTGTGGCCGCCCTGGTTGTTCGAGTAGACGAGACCGGCGTCCAGCGTGCCGTACAACGTAACGCTGCTTTGTGCGTGAGCGGTGATGGCGAACGCGCCCATGAGGCCTGCTGCGATGAGGGTTTTTTTCATGTTTAGATAACTCCGGGACAGTGCGTAGAGAATCGCATTCCAGTGCTAACAGCCGATTGCGCCGGCTGCCTGACGATCCGCTGCGAAGTGTATGCCTGCTATTTATATCTTTAACCGCATATGGCGCAACAATGCATTTTATAATTCGGAATACCGGATTAAGAGTTGTGTAAGTGCTGGTAAATAAAGAAAAAAATATTTGTGCACGATGACGCTGTAATTGTTCGTCAAATTGTCGGTGTTGCTCGATCGCGACGCTCCCGCTGTGTCATATTCAGTAAGGATTTAAGCGCGTCGTTGCCTGAATTTAGAATCATTCTGATTTCTGCAATGGACTCTTCCAATTCGTGTGCTCTATCCCGGCGAATTACAGTTCTACAATTCGTTTCACCCCCTGACCAGGGGTGTCTTTTTCATCTCTTTATACGCGGCTTTCGGGCCGCGTTTTTTTCGAACGTTTTATAATCGGTTTATAGGTTCCCGCGAATAACGAAATGCACTATTTCGATTGGCGAAGAGCGTGCCCTGGCTTGTCCGTTCGTCAGAGGGCCGCGTTCGGCGGGTGTGGGGCAGGTAGAATCGCAGGCTTGAGTTGTGTTTCCGCCCCGCGAACGTGAGTAAACCTGTAATGACCAATTCCCCCCTTCCATCGTCCGACACCGCTGCTGACTCCCCGACGGAAGGCGCGTCCGAAATCCACGAAACCCCGCTCGATCATCTGGAAGACGCGCTGCCCGAAACCCAGCACGAAGCGCGTCTGTGGCGCGACGACGGCTGGACCGCGCGTGTCATCAAGAACGAAGACGACGAAGGCTGGGCCGTCGCCATGATTAAAGACGGCGAAGCGGAACCGGCACTCGTCGGCCCGTGGACGATGGGTCGCAACAAGAAAGATCCGAAGCCGCTCGACACGTCGGCGTTCAACACGCTGGTGAAAACCGCGTCTGAAGTGTTGCGCCGCCATGAGCAGCAACTGCGCGCCCAGTTGCACAAAGAAGTGCGCGTGGCCAGCGCGGACGGCAATGGCGAACTCGACATCACGCTCGACATCGTTCCCGACGAAGACGAACCGTACGCGCTGTTGACCGCCCTCGATACTTTCGGCGAACAGCTCGCGCAAGTGCAGGTGGCGCCGAACTTCAAGCTGAGCAAGGCGAGCGCTGCTGCGTGGGTCGAAAACGAATTCCGCCGTCCGGGCTAGATCGGCGGTGACGGGTTTCTGCTAACGAATAGCTGAATTTAACATTACTAAAGCCTGTCAATATACTTTCACATTTACTTCATAGAATCCTCGCGTCATAGCGGCGCGAGCGTGAACCATGCGGTTTTGGGTCTGAGTGCGTGCCGGCTGTGCATTCACCCACGCTACCCGAACCCTGGATCACGACAACATGGCAGAGCCGTTCGACCTTTCCCGCCGCAAGGCCCTGAAACTCCTCGCCGGTGCGCCGATGCTGCCGATAGGCAGCCTTGCAACGGCGTCGATGCTGACCGCGTGCGGCGGCGGAGGCGACGAGTTGGCGACACCGGTGAAGCCGGTGGCCAACTTCGTCTCGGCGGCATTCAGCGGCATGGCCGCGCCGACACTGGCGGACCCCACCGCGATGGCGAAAACCACGGTCGGCTCGACACTCACGGTGCAACTGAGCGACGGCAGCAGCCGCACGTTCAAGCTCGCGTACCAGCCGTTTTTCGTGACTGGCGACTTGGTGCCGAACATCAAGGGCGGGACGATCCTGGCCGGCGGCTACTTCGATATCAACAATCAGCCGATCATCGATAAATCGGTAACGGGCAAAGAGCGTCAGTTCTATTCGGACTGCCCGGACGGCAGTTCGCTGATTCGTCTCGACAAGCCCACGGTGAAGGGCCTCAAGGGCAACGCGGTATTCGCCGTCGTGCAGTTCGAATACGCGACCCGCGATCAGAGTCTGAAGTCGATGTATGGCCAGTTGCCGTCGCCGATCGCCGTGCTCACGCTCGATCAGGACCCGGCCACGGGCAAGCTGACGCTGGTGGGCTATCACAGCGTCGATACATCGAAGGCGCATGGCTTGTGGATTACCTGCGGCGCGAGCCTGTCGCCGTGGAACACGCATCTGTCGAGCGAAGAGTACGAGCCGGACGCCGCGACGATCGCAACCAACAGTCAGTTCAAGGGCTTCAGCCGCAGCCTTTACGGTGACGAAACCACCGCCAATCCCTATCACTATGGGCATCTGCCGGAAGTGACCGTCAATCCCGACGGCACCGGCACGATCAGGAAACACTACTGCCTCGGCCGCATCTCGCACGAACTGATTCAGGTGATGCCGGATAAGCGCACCGTATTGATGGGCGACGACGCGACCAACGGCGGCCTCTTCATGTTCATTGCCGATCGCGAGGCCGATCTGTCGGCGGGCACGCTGTATGTCGCAAAGTGGACGCAGGTGTCGTCGAGCGGCGCGGGCGCGGCAACGCTTTCCTGGATCAATCTGGGCCACGCGACCAGCGACGAAATCGAGGCGCTCGCCAACCAGTTGAGCGCGAGCGACATCATGGACGTCGCGACCAAGGACCCGGTCGATTCGACCTACACGAAGATCAACTACAACGGCACCTTCAACTGGGTGCGCATCAAGCCGGGCATGACGAAGGCGGCGACCTTCCTCGAAACGCATCGCTACGCAGCGTTGGCGGGCGGCAGCATGGGTTTCACGAAACTCGAAGGCACAACGGTCAATATCAAGGACAAGGTGCTGTATTCGGCGATGTCACGCATCGAGAAATCGATGGTGCGTGGTCACGCCGCATCGACCGATGTCGCCGTCGACAAGGCGATCAACGCCGGTGCGGTTTTCGCGCTGAGCATGAAGGGCGGCCAGAGCGACCGCAGCGGCGGCACGATCAACAGCGACTGGGTGCCGGTGGACATGGCCGCGCCTGCGGCGCTGGTCGGCGAGGATCTGTCGTCCGCCGACGTGCTTGGCAACACGGCGAACCCGGAGCGTATCGCGAATCCGGACAACCTCAAGTTCTCGGAGAAACTGCGCACGCTCTTTATCGGCGAAGACAGCGGCATGCACGTCAACAATTTTCTGTGGGCTTACAACGTCGATACGAAGACGCTCGCACGTGTGTTGTCGTGCCCCGCGGGCGCGGAGTCGACAGGCCTGCATGCAGTCGACGAAATCAACGGCTGGACGTACGTGATGAGCAACTTCCAGCATGTCGGCGATTGGGAAAGTCCGTTGCACGACAAGATCCAATCGACACTCGATCCGCTCGTGCGGGCGAACTATAAGGACCGCTTCGGCGCGACGGTGGGGTATCTGACAGCGGACCCGGCGGGGATCAAGCTGTAGGGGGAGAGTGCGGTAAAAGACGTGGCATAGGCCATCTGGCCGAGGCGCCAGCGAGGGGGATTCTCGCGATAATTTCCGGTTTCCCCCGCGGCTGGCGTATGAAGTGGATTTCGATTTTGCGACAAGGTTATATCGACGTGGCAAGCGTCCGATATGGCTTGTCGCACCTGCTCGCTGGCGCTTTCACTCTTGCCATTCCCGCTTCTGCGAAGTTTCCCGCCGCGAGGGCGACTGTGCATGTTGAATACACGTCCCATTGCGTGTCGTTCGGACCACCGCCTGGTGAGCGGCTGGATTTCGACACGCTCGGCAATGAACGCAAGATTCTCGACCACCGGCATGTTGCTCGCGCGTTCTGCTTCGACAGACATCATTGGTCGCTTCGACTACCTGCGATCGTCGCGCAGTTGGGCGAGCGGCGTTGCTACTTCACGGGCCATTCGAACTGGCTCGTGATCGAAGACATCACGCATCGGGGCGAGCCGGTCGAATATGAAGTGTTTTTTCGCCTGCGCCGGGCGGGGGCGAGTGCGTTGCGGCTTGTGATCGAGAGCGCCTACGTACGCGACATCAGCAAGGGAAGGGCGGGAATCCCGCGCAACCGGCGGAGCATCGTGCGGTTTCGCGTGATGGCGGCAAAAATATTGAGGGGAGAGGCAATCCGCGATCCGAATCTCAGTCACTTTTAACTGAAAACCACGCGCCAGAAACAGGTGAGGCCCCGCGTGGGGGCCTCATAACTTCGCGGGTGCGCTTGATCGGTATAACCCGACGTAACCAGCACGGCTGGATCCTGTTTGACCAGGAGGCAGATAGACGCCCTTGCGGGCCCCGAAAAATCCATCTGCCGAAATTATAACGCGTAAAACGCCGGCCCCATACCTTCCGATCGGCCATTTCCTGCCGCCTCAACTCCGCTTGCAGAAAATCGCCGTTACGAGCGGCGCCACCCGATGCACGATCGCTGTGCTGCCGGTCTCGGCGAGCGCGGCCTGGACCTTGGATTCGCCGCCGAACACCACGACACCATAGGCGGAGCGGGCCACGGGTTCACCGTCGCCGACGCGGAACATCGGATCGTCTTTTTCGTAGCCGACCACCGCGAAAACGTGAAAGCCGAATGCGGTCAGGTCGGCGCCCTGCACCGGCGAAAACGCATTGATGGAGTTGCTTTCGACCCGCATTGGCTTCGGATCGATCAACTGCTGCTGGGCGAGATCGGCAATGAACTGATGACCGCTCTCGTTGCAGGTGAGCGGTGCGTCGAGAGCGGCAGCATGACTGCTGAGCGGCAGCGCGGCGGCGGCCAGCGCAAGGAGTACGGATGAAAAGAAGCGTTTCATATACGTGAATGGCGACCCGCGTTCGATGTAGTGAGTTCGCAACGAGTGGCGGCGATGCGCCGCACCCCGAAAAGACATTGCGCATCGACGTGATCTGGTGTGACAGGCGCAACTGGATTCGCACTTTAACGTGATTCGGCATATCTTGCGCGGCGCCTGGCACGCATCGGCAACAATGAGCCCTTAAGAAAACGTTAAGGAAGGAAGCAAGCTTTTACGATCCCGTATATATTTCCGGGTTATGAATTCGCGACCACCAATTCCAATTAACGTTCCGGCCCCCAGAACATGGGATGCGAGACTCGCCCGCCGAATAGTCACGCCGCTTGTCAACACCTGGGTCACGCCGAACCATCTGACCACGCTGCGCCTGCTGATCGGGCTTGCCGGCGCGCTCTGTCTCGCTCACGGCGGATTTGCCTGGGCCAATGCGGGCGCCTCTCTGATCGTGCTGTCGAACTTTGTCGACCACACAGATGGCGAACTCGCGCGCATCGGCGGAAAGTCGAGCCGGATCGGTCATTTTTACGATCTGGCTTGCGACGCCCTCGTGACCGTCATGTTGTTCGTCGGCATGGGTGTCGGTTCGACGCATGTCGGCTCATTGAAAGTTTCACCCGGCTGGCTGGGTGCCGTGGCGGGCGTTGCGGTCGCGCTGATTTTCTTCCTGCGCATGCGCATCGAGGAGATGGCGGGCAAGGCAGGTACAAAGCAGGCATCGGTCGGCGGTTTCGAAACCGAAGACGTGCTGTACCTGCTTCCCATCGTCACGCTGACGAGCGTCGTCATGCCGTTCGTTGTGGTCGCGTCAATCGGCGCGCCGCTGTTTGCCGTCTGGGTGGTGGTCGATTACTGGCGCGTCGCGCGCCGCGCCGAGCGCTCGGCGGCCGCCCCTGCCAAGGCTTCTGAAACCAGTCAAATGTGGGCCAGTGAATGAGTATGCACGCCGAAGACGACGTGATCGCACCAATCTCAGTTGAACGTTCGCCGGCCTCTTCGTTGGCCTCGTCGACCGCGCCCGCGCCGAATGCCGATCGCGCTGTGGCGAGCCGCACGCGCACGTTCGACACACGGCGTCTCTCAAAGGATTTCGCCGATCAGGGCGCGTTCCTGTATCTGGAAGATTTCCTCGCGCCCGAAGTCACCGCCCAGCTCGTGCAGAGCGCGCGCGGCCTCCTCGACGAAGTGAACCGCAACTATCTGCCGGGACACAAGCAGGGCGGCAGCGTCAGCCGTCATACGATCGACCGTCTCGCGCCGTTCATCGCCGAACTGTATCGCTCGAAGGAACTGATCGGCTGGCTAGAACAACTCAGCGGCGACAAGCTGCAAGTGTCGCCCGCGGACGATCCGCACGCCTATGCGCTGTACTACTACACGCGGGCCGGCGACCACATCGGCTGGCACTACGATACTTCGTACTATGACGGCCGCCGTTATACGCTGCTGCTCGGCGTGATCGACGAATCGTCGTGCCGGCTCGATTACGAATTGCATACGCGCAATCCGGACGTGGCGGATCAACCCGGCTCGGTGCAGATTCCGCCGGGCGGCCTGGTGTTCTTCGACGGCGACAAGCTGCGTCATCGCATCACGCCGGCCGGCGCAAACGAAATGCGCGTGTCGCTGACCTTCGAATACGTCACCGACCCGAACATGCGGCCGTGGCGCCGGTTCATCTCGAACATGAAGGACGCGATCGCGTACTTCGGTTTCCGCCAGGTTTTCCGTCAGATGACGAAACGCCGCAAGGACCCCGCATGACACGCGCGGCCCTGATTCTGCTGTCGATCGGGACGGCGCTCTTTGTCGGCCTGCTCGCCTGGCAGGGTTTCGGCTCCGTGGCCTCGGCGCTGGCCGCGGCCGGCTGGGGGCTCGTGCTTGTCGCGGCGTTTCACCTTGTGCCGCTGGTGCTCGACGCCGGCGCAATCTCGGTGCTGTTCCAGCGTCAGCGCGACGGCGTGCATCACGACGCGACGGTGCGCGACGCATTGTTCGCACGCTGGATCGGCGAATCGGTGAATAGCCTGTTGCCGGCCGGCCAGATCGGCGGCCCGGTGGTGATGGTGCGGCAACTGTCCCAGCGCGGCATGCGCATGCGCGACGCGGCCGCAGCCGTCACCGTCAGCACCACGGCGCAGGCGGTCGCGCAAATCGTCTTCGCGTTGCTCGGGTTGCTGCTGTTCGGCGCCTACGCCGCGCACGGTGCGCTTCACGATTTGCGAATCGCTACGCTGATTGCCACCGGCGTGCTGGGTGCGATGATTGCGGGCTTCTACTATGCGCAGCGGCACGGCCTGTTCGGCCGTTTGCTGGGCGTGGTGTCGAAGCTGTTCGGCAAGCGCGACTGGTCGTCGCTGATGACGCGCGCCGAAGCCGTCGACGCCGCCGTGCAGGCGATCTACCGCGAGCGCGGCCGCGTCGCGGCAAGCTTCGCGCTGAGTCTGGTGGGCTGGATCGTCGGCACGGTCGAGGTGTGGCTCGCGCTGCGCTTTCTCGGTCATCCGGTCGACTGGGTCGACGCACTCCTGCTCGAAAGTCTCGGGCAGGCGATTCGTGGCGCGGCGTTCATGATCCCAGGCTCACTCGGCGTGCAGGAAGGGGGTTATCTGCTGCTCGCGCCGCTCGTGGGTTTGCCGCCGGACGCGGCGCTGGCGTTGTCGCTCGCCAAGCGCGCACGTGAAATCCTGCTCGGTTTGCCTGGACTACTGGTTTTGCACTTCAGCGAACGAAGCTGGCAACGGCGGCGCGCCACAACGCGCGTGCCGGTTGTCGATTAATCTCCGAATTTTTAAAGGACTGCGCATGCGTGCCATCATCCTCGCAGCGGGCCTCGGCCTGCGTCTCCAGCAACCGCCGCAGGCACAGTTCCCGAAGTGCCTGTTGCAGTTCGACGGCATGAGCCTGCTCGAACGGCATCTGCAAATGCTGGAAACCGCCGGCGTGACCGACGTCGTGCTGGCGCTCGGCTTTCAGCCGGAATCGGTGCAGGCGGAACTGGAGCGGATCAACTGGCCGCATAAAGTGGAAACCGTGCTGAACCCGCGTTACGACCTGGGCAGCGTGCTGACGGTGCACACGGTGGCCGAGGCGCTCACGCGCGGCGGCGACGTGCTGCTGATGGACGCCGACGTGCTCTACGACGAGCGCATTCTGAGCGCGCTCGTGAAGGGCGGGACGATCAACCGCCTGTTGATCGACCGTGATTTCGAAGCCGGCGACGAACCCGTCAAGCTGTGCCTGAAAGACGGTGTGCCGATCGAATTGCGCAAGCAGCTCGCCGTCAATCTCGAGTACGACACCATCGGCGAATCGGTGGGCTTCTTCCGCTTCCGCCAGGAAACCGCGCAACGTTTCGCGCAGATCGTCGCGGGCTACGTGGATAGCGGCCGGGCCAACATGCCGCACGAAGAAGCCGTGCGCGACCTGCTGCTGGAGCGCAGCCAGGTATTCGACACGGCCGACGTGACGGGCGCGCCGTGGATCGAGATCGACTTCCCGAACGACGTCGCTCGCGCAAGCACTGAGATTCTGCCGCAGCTGCAACCGCTGGTCAGTGCGTCGCGTTAAGTCTCGCTTCTGAATTACCGCTGTATTGCATGGTGAGCCGGCTGTATGCCGGCTTACCATCGCGTCGGTTTTCTCTTCTTTTCCACTTCTGTTTTTTCGTCATCAGCTCAGCTTCGTTGCGCGCTCAACTATTGGGCGCCGGATAGCAACGCGTCATCCGCGCGAGTACGAAAAGGCTTCGCTTAACAACATCCGTTGTCGATGCGATGCCATAATCGCAGCTTTACACCGACGGTCATGCAACCCGTCGTCATGCCAATGCCTCTCGCTTTAGGCACTTTCATCGTTCCGCTGATCGTCGCGTGTGCGATGTTCATGGAAAACGTGGACGGCACGGTCATCGTGACGTCGCTCCCCGTTCTGGCGCGCGATCTAGGCCAGGACCCCATCACCCTCAAGCTCGCCGTGACGGCTTATGTCATCGGCCTCGGCGTCTTCATTCCGATTTGCGGCTGGGTCGCTGACCGCTTCGGTTCCCGCACCGTCTTTCGCACCGCCATCGGCATCTTCATGGCCGGCTCGCTGATGTGCGCGGCGTCCACGTCACTCGGCACCTTCGTGGTTGCGCGCTTCGTGCAAGGCATCGGCGGCGCGATGATGGTGCCGGTGGGGCGCATCATCATTTTCCGCTCGGTGCCGAAGTCGGACTTCATTCGCGCGGTCAACTATCTGACGGTGCCCGCGTTGCTCGGGCCGGTAGTTGGGCCGCCGCTGGGTGGGTTCATCACGACCTATCTGCACTGGCGCCTGATCTTCTTCATCAACATTCCAATCGGCCTGCTGGGTATCTGGCTTGCGAACAAGCACATTGCCAACGTGCGTGAAGCGCATCCCGGCCGGCTCGACTGGACCGGCTTCGTGTTGTCGGCGAGCGGGGCGTCGCTGTTCATGCTGGGGCTCTCGCTGGTAGGCGGCGAACTGGTGTCCAACTCGGTATCGGTCAGCATGTGTGTGTTCGGCGTACTGCTGCTGGTGGTGTACGTGCTGTACGCGAACCGCGTCGAATTGCCGGTGCTCGATTTGCGGCTGTTGCGCATTCCGAGTTTTCACGCGAGCGTGGTGGGTGGTTCGCTGTTTCGCATTGGCCTCGGCGCGGTGCCGTTTCTGTTGCCGCTTGCGTTGCAGGAAGGTCTGGGCATGACGGCGTTCAAGTCGGGGTCGATTACCTGCGCGTCCGCATTCGGCTCGATCTTCATGAAGGCGGCCGCATCGCGCATTCTCGAACGGTTCGGTTTTCGCACTGTGCTGATGTTCAATGCCGGTTGCGCGGGCCTTGCGATTGCCGTCTACGGTCTGTTCTTTCCCGGCACGCCGCATTGGTTGATCTGGTGTGTGGTGCTGTTCGGCGGCTTCTTCCCGTCCTTGCAATTCACCTCGTTGAATACTTTGGCGTATGCGGATATTCCAAGCCGCGACGTTGGCCGCGCGACGAGCGTGGCGAGCGTGATCCAGCAGATCTCGTTGGGGCTCGGTGTGACGATCGCGGGCATCGTGCTGCAAATCTCGCATAACGTGCAGGGTCATTCGACCATCGTGTTCTCCGACTTCTGGCCGGCGTTCCTCGTGGTCGGCCTGTTCTCGTTCCTGTCGATTCCGGTGACCGCGCGCTTGCCGCAAGGCGCCGGCGACGAAATCGCACGCGGCAACCGCGGTAGCGCCTGAGTGTTCAACTCTCGGTGCGCTGGGTCTCGTGGTGCGGCGCACTGACTGTGTTCGATGCCGATTCGAGCATGGCTACACGAGGTAATTAGTGTTGTTAAATGGGGCGGTTTTTGTGTGCTGCAGCATGCACCATATGCGTGCAACAGCTTCGCAAACGGCGGGCCGCCATGTTATAAGCCCAAGACAGTTTTCGTTTTGTCAGATGAAAGCGTCGTCTTGGAGGATGCCCAATGAAGTTGTTTCAAAACGCCAAATCGTCCGTTAGCGGACTTGCACTGGCCGCACTCGTCTCTGTTTCAAGCGGCTTTCTCGAAGCCACTCCAGCTTTTGCCAAAGCGCCCGCGAAAGCGCAGCCGGCAATTCTCACGGCGTCCGCCATTGCGGTCGCCGACAAGTACAGCGCCGACGCCGCAGAACAGATCTTCAAGGAAGGTGGCAACGCCGTCGACGCGGCAGTCGCGATCGCCTTCACGCTTGCCGTGACGTATCCGGAAGCGGGTAATATCGGCGGCGGCGGTTTCATGACGCTGTATGTCGATGGCAAGCCATACTTCCTCGACTATCGCGAACGCGCCCCGCTGGCCGCGACAAAGAACATGTACCTCGACGACAAGGGCGAGGTCATCAAGGGCATGAGCCTGTTCGGTTATCGCGCGGTGGGCGTGCCGGGCACTGTCGACGGCATGTGGCAAGCGCAGCGCCGCTTCGGCAAGCTCAAATGGAAGCAGGTGCTCGCACCGGCCATTCATTACGCACGCGACGGCTTCGAAGTCAGCGAGCAATTGCAGCAACGCCGCGACGACGCCGCGAAAGATTTTGCCGGCAAGACCAACTTCGATACCTACTTCGGCAATCTGAAGCAGGGCGTCAACTTTAAGCAACCGGATCTCGCCGCCGTGCTGCAGCGCATTTCGGATCAGGGCGCGAAAGACTTCTACTCGGGCAAGACGGCTGATCTGATCGCGGCGTCCATGCGCGGTCACGGTCTGATTACGAAGGCCGATCTGCAGCAGTACAAGGCGGTGTGGCGTCAGCCGATCCAGGCGGATTGGAACGGCTATCGCGTGATTACCGCGCCGCCCCCGAGCTCGGGTGGTATCGGTCTCGTGCAGTTGCTGAAGATGAAGGCCGACAATGCGCCCGACTTCAAGGACATCAAGCTCAATTCCGCGCAATACGTGCATCTGATCGCTGAAATCGAGAAGCGTGTATTCGCCGATCGCGCACAGTATCTCGGCGATCCGGACTTCTACAAGGTGCCGGTCGCGCAATTGACCGACGACGCGTACATCGCCAAGCGTGCCGCCGAAGTCAATCCGAATGCACCGTCCGATACGAAGAGCATCCAGGCCGGCCTCGGCACCTCGATGCCGGAGAAAGCGGAAACCACGCACTTCTCCGTGATCGACAAGTGGGGTAATGCGGTGTCGAACACGTACACCATCAACGGCTATTTCGGCTCGGGCGTGGTGGCGGATCGCACGGGTATCGTGCTGAACGACGAGATGGACGACTTCTCCGCTAAGCCGGGCGTTGCGAACATGTTCGGTGTGGTGGGCAGCGACGCGAATTCGATTGCACCGAAGAAGCGCCCGCTGTCGTCGATGAGCCCGACGATTCTGACCAAAGACGGCAAGGTGTCGCTCGTGATCGGCACGCCGGGCGGCTCGCGCATCTTCACGTCGATTTTCCAGGTGATCAACAACGTCTACGACTTCAACATGCCGTTGCAGGAAGCCGTGGGCGCGATGCGCTTCCATCACCAACTGTTGCCGCCGAACACGATCTTCTGGGAGCCGTACAAGCCGATCGACGGCGAACTCGCCAAGCAGATCGAAGCCAAGGGTTACACGCTGAAGGGGCAGGATTTCAGCGGCGACATCCAGGCGATCAAGGTCAATGGCGATACGCCGGAAGCCGCAGCCGATCCGCGTGGGCGTGGTGTCACGCGGGTGATTCAGTAAGCGTTTGACTTCAATCGTTTAAGTGCATCTGAGCGGCGCGTCTTTACGGATGCGCTGCATGCAGAAAAAAGGCCTCGCGCTCAAATTGAGCGCGAGGCCTTTTTTATCCGTGAGATTGATTGAATGCGAGGCCCTTTCCGCCACAGGCAGTCGAGCGAATCAGCTTGTCTGCTCGACCGGCGTCAAGGTCAATTCGAGCCGCTGCGCGCCGCGCAACACGGTCACGTTGACCGGCTTGTCGATACGCGACACATCGAGCGTGCGTTGCAGGCTATCGACGTCTTGCACCGCAAGCGCATCGATCGCGACGATCGTGTCGTCGGTGCGCAGACCGCCGAACGCGGCCGGGCTGCCTTTGACGATTTCCATGACGTGCACGCCGCTCTCCGAGCTCAGGCCGAAATAGCGCTGCACGCGGCGCGACAGCGGTCTCGTGGTGCCGGCCACGCCGATGTACGCACGCCGCACGCGGCCGTGCGCGAAGATCTGCATGATGACCCACTTGGCCGTGTCGATCGCGGTGGCGAAGCAGATCGCCTGCGCGCCGGGAATGATCGCGGTGTTCACGCCGATCACCTGGCCGGCCGAATTGATCAGCGGGCCGCCCGAATTGCCGGGATTGAGTGCGGCATCCGTCTGGATCACGTCGTAGATCATGCGGCCCGAATTCGAACGCAGCGAGCGGCCGAGCGCCGAGACTACGCCGGTCGTCACGGTTTGCGCGAGACCGAGCGGATTGCCGACCGCGATCGCGATCTGGCCGACGCGCAGCTTCGACGATTCGCCGAGTTCGACGTGCGCTAATGGCTCCGGCGAGCCGATGCGCAGCACGGCCAGATCGCTGCCGGGGTCGTCGCCGACCAGATCGGCGTCGAATTTCGCGCCGTCGGCGAGCGTCACCTTGATATGCGTGGCGCCGTGCACAACGTGGCTGTTGGTGAGCAGATAGCCGTCAGGCGTGAACAGAAAACCCGAGCCTGTGCCGCCACGCGCGCCGCGGCTGTCGCGCCCGGACGGCGCGCCGGGCAGCCGGCGTTCGACGGAAATGAAGGCGACCGCCTGCTGAACACGTTCCAACGCGCCGATCACGGTGCGGGAATAGGCGTCGAGCAAGGCGTCGTCGGATAAAGCGGTGAGTGGATCGGACCCGGGGGCGTCGGATGCGGCGCGCGACAGGTCATCGATGAAGCGTGGACGGCTTCCCATGGCGATGCTCCGGATAAACGGGAATCCAGATGCGGGGCGGCGGGCGGGTTTTTCAAGTGCGGGCGAGGCGGCGCGCTCGAGGCTGCTTGTGAGACACTTTCTAGTGTCAGCCCACGCCAAAGCGGGGGTCGTCGTAGAGGCTGAAGCGCCGGCCAATGCCCGGACCAACGCCGGCGCCAAGGTCCGCGCCAAGGCCCGCGATGTCCGGGCCGACGCCATAGAAGCCCGCCAGGCGCCGCCATACCAGGGAGACAGCCGCCATGAACTCGCCCACCACTTCCGCCGCAGCCTCTGCCTCGGCGAGCGCCTCGAGCGCGCCGACCGACTCGACAGAACCAACCGGGCCGCGCATCGAGTCCCTCAGCGCCATCACGCTCGCCACCCGCAATATGCCCCGCGCGGTGCTGTTTTACGAAGCGCTCGGTTTTCCGATCAAATTCGGCGGTTCGCAGGAAGCGTTTACCTCGTTTGCATTCGGCGGTTCGTATCTGAACCTGATCGTCGATACGCGTGCGCCAGTCAACTGGTGGGGCCGCGTGATCATTTATGTCTCGGACGTCGACGCGCTTTACCGGAAAGCGCTGGCGGCGGGTTTGAAGCCATCGCTCGAACCGTCCGATGCGCCGTGGGGCGAGCGCTATTTCCACATCACCGATCCCGATGGCCACGAACTCAGCTTCGCGAAGCCGTTGCGTTAGCGCCGGGCGGCCGCGCTAAACTCGCTATCATGGATGGGCTATAAGGCGCGCAAGCCTCCGGCGAGCGCCCGTGCCCCAAGGTGCGGCCGCCGCGCTGGTAACACGGCTGACACCTCGTGCTTCGATAATCGAACCCGTTCGCGACGCGCATGCGCCGCGCGCCTAACCATTTCCGTTGCCAGGAGAGTCGCAATGAAAGAGCTGGATCCGAGACCCGAGGCCGAAGTCATGGCAGAACGGCAGCGCCGTTTCGAAGAGGACCTTATCGATGCGTACGACGAGGAACTCGAAATGGAGGTCGACGACCGTATCATCGACGGCGCGGAGGGCTTCACGCCCGAGCATCGCGAGGCGCGCAAGGTGTACTTCCGCGAGCTGTTCCGGTTGCAGGGCGAACTCGTCAAACTGCAGGACTGGATCGTGCAGACCGGGCACCGGCTGGTGGTGATTTTCGAAGGACGCGATGCGGCGGGCAAGGGCGGTGCGATCAAACGCATCACGCAGCGGCTCAATCCGCGCGTGTGCCGCGTGGCGGCATTGCCGGCGCCGAACAACCGTGAACGCACGCAATGGTATTTCCAGCGTTACGTGTCGCATCTGCCCGCTGGAGGCGAAATGGTGCTGTTCGACCGCAGTTGGTACAACCGCGCGGGCGTCGAACGCGTGATGAATTTTTGCAGCGATGACGAGTACGAAGAGTTTTTCCGCTCGGTGCCGGAATTCGAAAAGATGCTGGCACGAAGCGGCGTGCAGATTCTCAAATACTGGTTTTCGATCACGGACGAAGAACAGGAAATCCGCTTTCAGAACCGCATCCACGATCCGCTGAAGCAGTGGAAGCTGAGTCCGATGGATCTGGAAAGCCGGCGCCGCTGGGAAGCGTATACGCAGGCGAAAGAAGTCATGCTGCAGCGCTCGCATATTCCCGAGGCGCCGTGGTGGGTCGTGCAGGCGGTCGACAAGAAACGCGCGCGCCTGAACTGCATTCATCATCTGCTGAGCCAGGTGCCGTATCACGAGATCGAGCATTCGCGCGTCGAGTTGCCGGCGCGGGTCTATCACGACGAATACAGCCGCCAGCCGGTGCCGTCGTCGATGATCGTGCCTGAAATTTATTGATCGATCTATGCTCGGTGAAATGAAAAAAGCGCGGCAAAAACCGCGCTTTTTTAACTTCGCCGTTGCCGGACTTGCACCCGGCAGCAGCGGTTTCAGCCGTTTCAGAACACCATCCGGAACACCCAGTACAAGCCCCCGGCCAGCGCGATTGAGACCGGCAGCGTCAGCACCCACGCGAGGATCAGGCTGCGCACGGTGGCCCATTGCAAGCCGGAGCCGTTGGCCGCCATAGTCCCGGCCACGCCTGACGACAGCACGTGCGTCGTCGAGACCGGCAAGCCGTACATGTCGGCCGCGCCAATCGTCAGCATCGCCACCAATTCAGCCGACGCGCCCTGTCCATAGGTCAGATGCTGCTTGCCGATCTTCTCGCCGACGGTAACGACGATGCGCTTCCATCCGACCATCGTCCCGAGACCGAGGGCGATAGCGACGGCAACCTTGACCCACGTCGGAATGAACTTGGTGGCGTGATCGGTTTGCGCCTTGAAGTTGTCGATCGCTTTGGCATCTTTCGGTGAGAAGGCCGGCTGCTTGCTCTTCTTCATCAGGCGGATCGCTTCGGAGGCGACATACATATTGTTGCGTACGTTATCGACGATATTTTGCGGCACGGCGGCCATCGATCCCGATGCGCCGACCTGCTGACCGATCAGAGCGGTGAGTTGCTGCAAGGCCGGCACGGTGGCGGGCGTCAACTGACGAGTGCGCACGTACGCTTCGACTTCGTCGCGCGGATTGGCAGACGGTGCCGCGCCGTGTGTGTATTTGCCGAGCGTGTCGGCGGTGTGTTGTGCCACAGCGATGAAGGTCTGCGTTTCCGCCGGCGTGACCGCCTTGTTCAGCGCGTAGGCTGTCGGCACGGTGCCGATCAGGATCAGCATGATGAGCCCCATGCCTTTCTGCCCGTCATTCGAACCGTGTGCGAACGAAACGCCCGTACAGGTCAGAATCAGCAGGCTGCGAATCCAGAACGGCGGCGGCTCCTTGCCTTTAGGCTCGGCATACAACGCGGGAACCCGCACCACTGCTTTCAGGATCAGCAGCAGCAACCCGGCGGCAAGAAAGCCGATCAGCGGCGAAAACAGTAGCGATTTGCCCACGCCGAGCACCTGATTCCAGTCCACGCCGCTCGTGCCGTTCGCGCCATGTATCAGCTGATTCATCAGACCGACGCCGATGATCGAGCCGATCAGCGTGTGCGAGCTCGATGACGGCAGTCCGAAGTACCACGTGCCGAGATTCCAGATGATCGCCGCGATCAGCAGCGCGAAGACCATTGCGAAGCCCGCGCTGCTGCCCACTTGCAGAATCAGTTCGACGGGCAGAAGCTGCAGAATACCGAACGCAACCGCGCCCGTTGAAGTAAGCACGCCGAGGAAATTCCATCCGCCGGACCAGACCACCGCAATGTTCGGCGCTAGCGAATGCGTGTAGATCACGGTGGCGACCGCGTTGGCTGTGTCATGAAAACCGTTGACGAATTCGAAGCCGAGCGCGATCACGAGCGCAATGCCAAGGAGCAGGTAGGGCAAAAACGAGGCTTCGCGAACGGATTGCAAATCGTCCGCCAGATGCATGGCGCAATAAGCAGCGCCGATCGCAATCACAGCGAGGAAGATGATCAGGCCGATATTGCGCCCCTTTCCACTTGCAGCGCCCGGTTGCGGGTACGAAAGTTCCGGCATGGCGTGAGCCCCAAAAGTTTGTCGCGGAACTGCCGATCCTGCGATGCCTGTGTGTCGTAACGATGACAGTGGCGTGACAGCTATGCGGGACGGGCGCTCGCGGGAAGGTAGGTACAGATTGGCGCTACAGGAAAGGCTGCCGCTTGCGCGGCGGGGTAGAACGATAAGCGGTCCGAAAAGAACTATGCGCGAACTGCGCCCGGGCAGCGGAGCGGATTTTCCGGTTCAACTGCCGCCAAGGTCGCATACAGACTTGCGTGGACTCGCGCGACCCAGGTCGTCGCCACAATGCGGCGGATTGCAGTCCATGCAACGCGCATTGTCTTGCGGCCATCCTGGTGCAGTTTAGGCGACGCGTCGGCGGATATCCACCAGGACCTTTTTTTGCTAGGCTGACATAAAAGGACCTTCTGAAGGACATCCGATGAAGCGGGCGAGCCGGAAAATCGACAAACAGGCTGCGGACAGCAAGCCGGCCGGCGCAGAACCCTCGGCGGAGGCAGCCTTTGCGTCGTACGCGGCGCCCCTTGTCGATGACGCGATCGAACTCGCTAATGCGGTGCGCGAAGACGCGTCGCCGGAAGCGCTGCACAAACTGCGTGTGTCGCTGCGGCGGTTGCGTTCGTTGTGGTGGGCGTTCGAACCCTTGCTGGACAAAGGCGAGAATACGCGCCAACGGGCGCTGTATAAGTATCTGGCGACGGCAGCCGGAAAGACGCGGGATTGGGACATTCTGATCGAACTGATTGCGCAGGACGAGCGCATTGCGCACGAGATAACGCCTACGCTCCAGGCGGCGCGCAGCGGCGCGTTGGCGACGAGCCGTGAAACGCTTTCGAACGCGGACGTCAAACATTTGCTGCAAGACGCCTTGACCAGCGCCAATAAGGAATTGAACACCGCCCGTGAGCGCGTGCCGCTGCAAAAATTCGCCGACAAGCGCGTGACCGCTTCCGAACGTTCGCTTAACAAACGTATAAAGCGTGCGTCTCAAGCGAAGCGCTCCAACTACGCCGCATTTCATGACGTCAGGAAGGCAGGAAAGAAAGTGCGCTATCTGCTCGAGTTTTTCGAGCCCATTCTGAGCGTCAGCCACAAACGTGTCCTGAAGCGGTTGAAGCAGATTCAGAAGCGTTTCGGTACGCTGAACGATATTGTCGCGAGCGAGATGCTGCTGCGCGACAATATGAGCTTGCTAGCCGGATCCGGCGACACCGATGCAACGCTTGACTGGCTGAAGAAGGAGCGCAAACGCCGGATGCGCGCGGCGGCAGGACTGTTGCGCAAACTGTGATGCGGCTTGCCCAGGTGGTTTAGTCGCGTCGCGGGGCAAACCCGCGCAGCGTTACCGCGCCGCGAACTTCACCGTACGGCTCCGGCTTGCGTTTGCGGGTGGTCGATTCGTCCGTTAGCGGGAGAGGTTCGACGGGAAACCCGCGCCTTTGCCAGGCGTCGAGGCCGCCCCTCAGTGCGCGGATTCGCGTGTAGCCGTTCAGGCGCATCCGTTGCTTGATCTCGACGGCGGTCGCGCTGTCCGGGCAAATGCAATAAATCACCATGTCATGGACGAGCAGCGCGCCGTCGATCTGTTCAGGCGAGTGCGGGTCGAGCGCCAGCACGCCGGGGATGGGATGTAGCGCTTCACCAGTTGAGGCGGGTGGGCGGGCATCCAGGACCTTGGGCGGCGTGATGCGGCGCCATCCAGCGAGTGTCGCTTGCGACGCAGCCGCGGGGGCCGCGTCCGCGAGACGGCGTCGTTCGCGCCGCCGCTGCTGCAGGCGGTACACCAGATAGGCCAACGCTGCGGCCAGCAGAATGTCGAGTACCGTGCCGCCACGCGCTTTGACGAACGCGAGCAGCATATGCAACTGTCTTTCCGCCGCGGCGCCACCGAGTAGCCAGAAGGTGGCCCACATCAGAGCGCCGGCGAGGTCCCACAAAGCGTAGATGCGACTGTCCACCGCTGTCGTGCCCATGAGCGGTGGGGTGATGAGTCCTAGTCCGGGGACGAACTTCGAGATCGACACGAGCGCCACGCCGAAGCGCTCGAATAGCGCGCGGGCCTTGTCGACCCTGGAATCGATCGCCGGGGAGATCCGGCCCAGGGCGGCGATCAGTCTGCGGCCGTAGATGCGGCCGGCGGCGAACCACGTACCGTCGCCGATCAGCGCACCAAGCACGGCGGCGAACAGGATCGGCCAGAAAGACAGTGTGCCGGCGGCGATCGCCGAGCCCGCGAAGAGCAGCACGGGGACCGCGGGGATCGGCAGGCCGAGCCGTGTCAACAGGACGTTCACAAAAACGAACACGCCGCCCCAGGTTGACACCGCCGACGACGGAAACTCTACCAATTGCGGAACTCCTGTTGTGACGGTTGGGCCGCGCTGCGGCCGAAGCTTGTTTTGCCGGGCTGCAAGGTGTGTTCCTGGGCGCGTTTTTCTACGCGCGCGTTCGGTTCGTGTCCAAGGTGGGATTCTATTTCGATCAGGATACTAGATGAGCCCAGGTACGGCGCCGGGCTGTCCTGCCTGAGCGCAAGTCGGATTCGCGCCGGTAAGTCGTGGAGCTGGACGCCTGTTCGAACTGACGGCGTTCCTTGTTTCCCTGGCGGGCGCTTTCTCTGCAATTTCGTTCAAGACCGCGCGCGCGTGCCGCCGCTAATGTGTCTGCTCGTTCAACGGAACAGGACAGTAGCATGAGCTCACGGTACGTCGGATACCTGTTTTGCGCGCTGGCGATGATCGGCGTCGGCAGCACGGTGGTCGTCAGCAAATCGATCGCAAGTGGATTGCCGCCGTTCAGCGCGACCGCACTGCGCTTTGCCATCGCGTTCCCCCTCTTTGTGCTGGTGATGCGCTGGCGTGGCGTACGCTGGCCACGTCTCGATCGACACGATACGTTGCTCGTGATCGCCCAGGCCGGGGCGGGCAGCGTCGGGTATACGGTGTTGCTCATCAGTGGCATGAAGCTCGCCTCGGCCGCCGATGCCGGTGTGATTGCCGGCACCCTGCCGGCGGTGTCGGCCGTGGTCGCCATGCTCGCGCTGGGCGAGCGCCCCGCGCCCGCGTTGATCAGTGCGATTGGCCTCGCCACCCTGGGCGTGCTGGTGTGTACCGTGCGTATCGACGATTTCACCACGCCGCATGCCGCCAGTTCGCTGACAGGTAACGCGCTGGTGTTCGCGGCGATCGTGTGCGAGGCGCTCTTTATCCTGCTCAATCGCAAGTTGCACACCCCGGTCGCGCCGCTGCCGCTATCGGCGTTGATGTGCGGCATCGGTTTGGCAGTGGCGCTCGTGCCGGCATGTTTCGAAAGGCCCTGGAGTATGCCGTTCAATGCGAGCGCCCTGAACGGTGTGCTGTACTACGCGCTTGTGCCGACCGTGGCTGGCTTTGTTCTCTGGTATGCGGGGGCTGCGCGCATCAGCGGCGCGGAAGCTGGGCTCATGACCGCGCTCGTGCCGGTGAGCGCGGTGGCGTTGGCTGCTGTCGTGTTGCGGGAGCCCGTGAGTGCGGCGCAACTTGCGGGTGTTGCATGCGTGCTTGGCGCGGTGTTGCTGGCCACCTTCGGCCAGATGCGTATCGCGCACAGCACGGCGTGAGGCGGCGGCCAACGCCGCAGCCTGATTCGCGGTGCGACCCAACCGCTATCAGGTATTGGCGACGGACACCACGCCCGGATTGCCCACAATCGACAAAAACTCGCGACGCGTCGACGGATCGGTACGGAACGTGCCCAGCATGCGCGAGGTGACCATCGTGACACCGGCCTTGTGCACGCCCCGGGTGGACATGCACTGATGAGCCGCTTCGAGAATCACACCCACGCCCGCCGGTTGCAGCACGTCGTTCAACGTGTCGGCGATTTGCACCGTCATCTTTTCCTGGATCTGCAGGCGCTTGGCGAATGCATCGACGAGACGTGCCAGCTTCGAAATGCCGACCACCCGATGCCCAGGCAGATAGGCAACGTGCGCCCGCCCGATGATTGGCACCATGTGGTGTTCGCAATAGCTTTCGAAGCGGATATCTTTCAGCACGATCATTTCGTCGTAGCCGTCCACTTCGGAAAAGGTGCGGGCGAGGATCTCACGCGGATCGATCTGATAACCCGCGTAGAACTCCTCATAAGAACGCACCACGCGAGATGGCGTATCGATCAGGCCTTCGCGTTCGGGATTGTCGCCGGCCCAACGCAGCAGCACGCGTACCGCTGCTTCAGCTTCTTCGCGGCTGGGGCGGTCCACTGCGGCCTCGGGTTTGGTTTTCTTCGCTTTACTGCTGGCCATCCGTCGCTCCTCTGGGATTGCGCGTCGACGCTAAACGGAGCGCGCGGGTTCAATGAGTGCGGCCATTGTTCCATGTTTTACGCCGCATCGTGTCGATGCCCCCTCTCGCGGTCGGGGCGTGTGCTTACTTTGGCCACTCGTCCATGTCGTCGTTGAAGAGTTCGGCGACGATACCGCGCAGCCAGCTCGCCCGCGGATCGTTATGAAACTTGCGATGCCAGTGCTGCCGCAGATCGAAGCGCGGCAACGGCAGCGGCGGCTCGACCAGCGTGATCGACGCATGTTCCGACACGTACGCGAAGCCGATAGCGTGCGGCACCGTGGCAAGCAGATCGGTGCGCGCGAGGATGAACGGCAGACTCATGAAGTGCGGCGTTTCGAGGACGGCGCGGCGCTTGATGCGCTTCTTTTCCAGGTAATGTTCGAGGACTTCCTGGCTGCGTCCTTCGGCACGCACGACGGCGTGGCCCGACGCCACGTACTGCGCCAGCGTGAGGGGCGCCTTCGCAAGGGGGTGTCCCGTGCGCATCAGGCAGATGAACCGATGGGTGAAGAGCCGTTGCTGGAAGAAGTTATTGCCCGACAGATCGGGGAAATAGCCCACGGCGAGATCGACGTCGCCCGATTCGAGTCCACGTTCCACCTGCGAGGGCGAGAGCGACACCGAGCGCAGATTCGCATGCGGGGCGCGTTCGGCAAAGAGTTGCAGGAGCCGCGGCAGGAAGACGATTTCGCCGACGTCGGAGAGCGCGAGGGAGAAGGTATGAGTGCTGGTGGCCGGATCGAAGTCCTGCACGTCGAGCATGCCTTTTTCGATACGCAGAAGCGCGTCGCGGGCGGCGGGGAGGATGGCGAGCGCGCGCGGCGTGGGTTCCATACCTTTCGAGGTTCGCACGAAGAGCGGATCGTCGAAGTATTCCCGCAGGCGGCCTAACGCGGTGCTCACGCGGGGTTGGCTGACACCTAGTTGCTCCGCTGCGCGGCTGACGTTGCGGGTGTCTTCCATTGCTACCAGGTAGGGGATTAGGTTTAGGTCCAGGGGGGTGTCGGGCATGCTGGGGTTTTTGCCTGCGGCGCTTTGGAGGGTATTTGGAATCTAGATAGAGGGTAGTTTAATAATCTTGGTTTTGGATAGTGGTTTTTTGCCTGCGCGGCGCTTGTTGTCAGTGTTCTTAGGGTGTTGGCCTTTCCTTGAATTGTTAGTGGTCTATTAGCGTTGCCCCTGTGCGGGGCGGCACCTACTTCTCTTTGCCGGCTGCAAAGAGAAGTAGGCAAGAGAAAGCAGCTTAAACCGCTAATGCTAAGTGGGCACCGTGGCCTGCAAGTGGTAGTGGTGCATCTGGAATCCGTGTTCTCCCACGTTCCGCGTTAGTGACAAAGGAGTCATCAGCTCCCACTCCGCACTGCGTGCGTCGCGGACGGGTCTGCATGGGAAACCACGGGCTTCGGTTGAGGTTTGTGGGGGCCGTCGGCTTCGCCTCGGCGACGCGCCTCTGCACTCTCCGGGGAAGCCCGCCTCAAACGATATGTAGATGCAGTGACGAGCCACGGTCCGGTGGCGAGGCGGGAGCGCCAAAACGTAGTGAGTGGTTTTATGAACTGCTCTTCGGCGCGCGCAGCGCCGCCGGAAGCATGACGCCCTTGTCACTGGCGTATGCAGGGGCACGAACCCAGATTCCAGATGCACCACTACCCTGTGCAAACTACGGGACCCGCTTAGCATTAGCGGTTTGAGCTGCTTTCTCTTGCCTACTTCTCTTTGCAGCCGGTGTATAGACCGGAGACATAGCCGGCAAAGAGAAGTAGGTGCCGCCCCGCACAGGGGCAACGCTAATAGACCACTAACAAAACAAGGAAAGGCCAACGCCCCAAGAACACAGACAAAAAGCGCCGCGCAGGCAAACACACAAACAAGCAGCCCACACCCCAAAAAAACCAAAACCGCCCCCGCCGAGCAGGCGAAAAACCTATCCTTAGGGGGAATCCCCTGCCTTGACAACCAGCCCAAAGCGCAACCATAATCGCCCTGAACGTTCGCTAATCGAATCCATGTTCATATATCGAACAAATCGAAAGTGAACAAACCAAAAGCGTCAGCCCCGGCCCGGAGACCGTCCCGCACAAGCCCTTGCCTGCAAAGGCAAACAGCCTGGCGATACGCAGCGCCCCAAAAGGAAATTCGACATGATCAACAAGATTTTCGAGTCACTTCAGTCGGCGGTCGCCGATGTCCACGATGGCGCGACCGTCATGATCGGCGGCTTCGGCACGGCCGGCATGCCGTCCGAGTTGATCGACGCGCTTATCGAACAAGGCGCGCGCGAACTCACCATCGTCAACAACAACGCCGGTAACGGCGACATCGGCCTCGCGGCGCTGCTCAACGCCAAACGCGTGCGCAAGATCATCTGCTCGTTCCCGCGCCAAAGCGATTCGTATGTGTTCGACGCGCTCTATCGCGCCGGCGAAATCGAACTCGAACTGGTGCCGCAAGGCAACCTCGCGGAACGTATTCGCGCGGCAGGCGCGGGCATCGGCGGGTTCTTCACGCCCACGGGTTATGGCACCAAGCTCGCCGAAGGCAAGGAAACCCGTCTGATCGACGGCAAGCATTACGTGCTGGAGTCGCCGCTGCATGCGGACTTCGCGCTGATCAAAGCGTTCAAGGGCGACCGCTGGGGCAATCTGGTCTATCGCAAGACCGCCCGCAACTTCGGTCCGATCATGGCGAGCGCGGCGAAAGCGGCCATCGTGCAGGTGTCGAAAGTGGTGCCGCTCGGCGAACTCGATCCGGAAAACATCGTCACGCCAGGCATCTTCGTGCAACGCGTGATCGAAGTGCCGCAAGCTGCGCATCAAGCCGAACTTGCATCCGCGAACGCCGCCTGAGGAGACCGACATGAAAAAACTGACCCGCGATGAAATGGCCAAGCGCGTTGCCCAGGATATCCCTGAAGGCGCTTACGTGAACCTCGGCATCGGCGTGCCGACGCTGGTGGCCAACCACCTTGGTGCCGACAAGGAAATCTTCCTGCACAGCGAAAACGGCCTGCTCGGCATGGGCCCGGCACCCGCGAAGGGCGAGGAAGACGACGAACTGATCAACGCCGGCAAGCAGCACGTCACGCTGCTTACGGGCGGTGCCTACTTCCATCACTCGGATTCGTTCGCGATGATGCGCGGCGGCCATCTGGATTTCTGCGTGCTCGGCGCGTTCCAGGTGTCGGCGAAGGGCGACCTGGCGAACTGGCACACCGGCGCGCCCGACGCGATTCCGGCTGTCGGCGGCGCCATGGACCTCGCAATCGGCGCGAAGCAGGTCTACGTGATGATGGAGCACCTGACCAAGCAGGGCGAAAGCAAGATCGCGGCGGAATGCACGTACCCGGTCACAGGCGTGAACTGCGTCGACCGCATCTATACGGACCTGGCCATGATCGACGTCACCGACAAGGGCCTCGTGGTGCGCGAGATCTTCTCGGACATCGACTTCGATGCGCTGCACAAACTGACCGGCGTGCCGCTGATCGACGGCACTCAGGCGGCACGCGCGGCCTAAGCACGGGCGCGGCAGCCGTCCGCACGAAGGCCTGTGGCGAGTCAAACCGCTGGCCGGGCGATGGCAACGCGCACGCCGCGCAGCGTGCTGCCACCAATGTGCGCGCGCGCAACGTGCCGTCGCCGATGAGCAAGCCGTGCAGCGTGCAGCCACCAATACGCGGGTCGCGCAAACCGTGCACCCGCCAATTTCCGCAGCGCGCATGAGGCAAGCTTCATGCGCGTGACCCGATGTCACGGCGTCACGTTGTTACAGCGAGCCGACGCGGCAGCATTCGGAACAGAATGCGCCGTAACGCCGTGTGCGGTACGCTCTCGATAGAAAGCGCCAAGGGCGCGCCTCGCAGCACGCCCGGATCGCCGCGGCGAAACCTTCACTTCCGACACCCTCATCGACGACGCCATCATGCTCGACTCCAGCGCCCGTCTGACCGGCCTTCTTTGCGGCACACAGCCGATGAACGACATCTGGGCGCCGCGTGCCACGCTGCAACGGATGCTCGATGTCGAAGCAGCGCTCGCGCGCGCTTCGGCTGCCCATAACGTGATTCCGCACAGCGCCGTGGCCGCGATCGAGGGCGCCTGCCAGGCCGATCAACTCGACGCCGACGCACTGGCGCGCGACGCGGCGCTCGGCGGCAACCTCGCGATTCCCCTCGTCAAACAACTCACCGCGCGTGTCAAAGCGGCGGACGCCGAAGCGTCGAAGTACGTCCATTGGGGCGCGACGAGCCAGGACATCATCGATACAGCAACGGTGCTGCAACTGCGCGAGACCTTCGATCTGCTCGACAGCGGCTTAGAAGCCACATGCGATGCAGTGGCGAAACTCGCAGCGACCCATCGCGCGACGCCGATGATCGGCCGCACCTGGCTGCAGCAGGCCCTGCCCATCACGCTCGGTCTGAAATTCGCACAATGGCTCGACGCGTTGCTGCGTCATCGTGAGCGGCTCGATGCGTTGCGCGCGCGTGTGCTGGTGCTGCAATTCGGTGGCGCGGCGGGCACGCTGGCGAGTCTGCGTGACGCGGCGCCGCAAGTTACCCAATCATTGGCGCAAGAACTCAAGCTCGCTGTGCCCACCTTGCCATGGCACACGCAGCGCGATCGCATCGCTGAAACAGCGGCGCTGTTCGGCATGTTGATCGGCACGCTCGGCAAAATCGCGCGCGATATCTCGCTGCAGATGCAAACCGAAATCGACGAACTGGCCGAGCCCGCCGCGGCAGGCAAGGGCGGTTCGTCGACGATGCCGCACAAGCGCAACCCGGTCGGCTGCGCCGCGGTGCTGACGGCCGCGACTCGCGCGCCGGGGCTGGTGGCCACGGTGTTCGCCGGCATGGTGCAGGAGCACGAGCGCGCGCTCGGCGGCTGGCAAGCCGAGTGGGATGCGTTGCCGGACCTCGCGCGCCTTGCAGGCGGAGCGCTCGCCAACATCGAGCAGATCGCCACGGGTCTCAACGTGAATGTTCCGCGCCTTGCCGCCAATCTCGACGTCACGCACGGATTGATTCTCGGCGAAGCCGTGATGCTCGCGCTCGGCGACAGCATCGGCCGACTCGATGCGCATCATCTGGTCGAGCGCGCATCGAAAGCGGCAATCGCCGAGCGCAAGACGCTCTTCGAGGTGCTCTCGGCGGACCACGCCGTGATCGAACATCTTTCGCTCGATCGCCTGAAGCAACTGCTCGATCCTGCTCAATACGTCGGCCAGGCGCACGCTTATGTGGACGCCGCGCTGGCCCTTCATCACACGCGCGCCAAACGCGCCACTTCCAAGGAGTAACCGGCATGCCCTACGCCGCAGTCAACGGGACCGAGCTGCATTATCGAATCGACGGTGACCGTCACGGCAATGCGCCGTGGATCGTGTTGTCGAATTCGCTCGGCAGCGATCTGTCGATGTGGACGCCGCAAGTCGCGGCGCTGTCCAAACACTTCCGCGTGCTGCGCTACGACACGCGCGGTCATGGTCACTCGGAAGCACCGAAGGGTCCGTACACGATCGAACAACTGACCGGCGACGTGCTCGGCCTGATGGATACGCTGAAGATCGCGCGCGCGAATTTCTGCGGCGTGTCGATGGGCGGCCTCACCGGCGTCGCGTTGGCCGCGCGTCACTCGAATCGTCTTGAGCGCGTGGTGCTGAGCAATACGGCGGCGCGCATCGGTTCGCCGGAAGTGTGGGTGCCGCGCGCTGCACGAGCCCGCACTGAAGGCATGCTCGCACTGGCCGACGTGGTTCTGCCGCGCTGGTTCACCGCCGACTTTATCGAACGTGAACCGGTGGTGTTCGCCATGATCCGAGACGTGTTCGTGCATACCGACAAGGAAGGCTACGCATCCAATTGCGACGCCATCGACGCCACCGATCTGCGCCCTGAAACCCCCGGCATCAAGGTGCCTGCGCTAGTGATCAGTGGCACGCACGATCTGGCCGCAACGCCGGCACAAGGCCGCGAACTGGCGCAAGCGATTCCGGGCGCGCGTTATGTCGAACTGGACGCCTCGCATATTTCCAACATCGAGAAGGCCGAGGCTTTCACGAAGACCGTGCTCGACTTCCTGACGGAGCAGAAATGAACGACGAAGACCGTTACGAAGCCGGACTCGGGGTGCGCCGCGAGGTGCTGGGTAGCGCGCACGTCGACCGGTCGCTTGCGAACCGCACCGAGTTGACGGAGGAGTTCCAGAATTTTATTACCCGCTATGCGTGGGGCGAAATCTGGACGCGTGAAGGCTTGCCGCGTCACACGCGCAGCCTGCTGACCATCGCGATGATGGTCGCGCTCAATCGCAGCGAAGAACTCGCATTGCACTTGCGCGCCGCGAAGAACAACGGCGTGACGCGCGAGCAGATCAAGGAAGTGCTGCTGCAAACCGCAATCTATTGCGGTGTGCCGGCTGCCAATTCGGCGTTCCACCTGGCCGATAAACTGTTCCGCGAAGACGACGCCGCAGCGGCAAAGCCGTAACGACGTTCGACGACTGGTGTGGCGTGTAACCATGCCGGCATTCGCCGCGCGTCACGCCGTCACGCGAGTCCTGCCTGCCGCCTTCCACCGGAATGACGCGATGTGGAGCCTGAAGCGTACGTCAGACAAAACGCGCTTCAGGCCGTTCTGCTCTTATCCATCACTGCCGTGTCCGCAGGCAACTGCAAGCGCACGGCGCGCAACACCGTATCCTTGATGACCTCGCGCCAATGCGCGAGTGCGGCCTTGTCCATCAGCGGTTCGCCGAGAAACGCCCCTAGCGTGTACTGATTGGCGTTATAGAAATAACCGAGCGACGCGATTATCAGGTACACATCACGCGCTTTGACGTCGGCACGAAAGACGTTTTGCGCCTTGCCCGCGTCCAGCAACTTCTGCACGACCGAAATCGCATAGCCCGAAATCTCCTTCAGCTTTGACGATTTCTTCGCGTGCTTGCCCTGATGCAGATTCTCGCTCGACAGCAGGGTGACGAACTCAGGGTGATCGAGGTAATACTGCCAGACGAATTCGACCATCTGTTCGAGGCCGTGCACGGGGTCGTCCAGATCGAGATCGAGCTTGCTTTCGGCCTCGTTGAACTGCGTGTAGATCGTCTCCAGGACTTCGACAAACAACTGTTCCTTGCTGCCGAAGTAGTAATAGATCATCCGGTCGTGCGAACGCGCGGCCTTCGAAATACTTTCGACCCGGCCGCTTGCATAGCCTTGCTTTGCAAAGACCTTGATTGCCGCTTTGAGAATCTTGGCGCGCGTGTCTTGCGCCTGCTTCGCTCGGATGCCGATAGCGCCCGGCTTGCGGGCAGCAGTGGGACTCATGGCGGTCTCGGATCTCTTTGTTAGCGTCAGGTTGAACGGCATGCGCCGCAGCCGCTTGGTGCGCTCAGGTATGGCGCGCCTTCATCATACAGCCCATATCACGCGCGACGAAATGCCCTGCAAGCTCGTGTGCTTCAGCGTAGATTGATTCGTAATCCCTGCGGGGATGCCGCGCCGCAGCATTCAGACGGATACCGGGAAACTACCGGGAAACTCGTTGCGCAGTCTATTTTGATCGAGTAGATTTCAAGCAAGTTTGGTGTAGTGGATGCTACACGAACGGTGAGTGACCGCAACATGGAAAAATGCGGGTCACGCAAAAGTCCCTTAAAACAGGGATTATTTGTCAGCCGGGCAGGACCGATTGTAATGTCGTCGTATGGAACCCCACCATGACAGAACATACGAAGGTCGATTTCGGTGCGGAGCGCGTCGACGGCGAAACCGCCTCGACGCCGGGTCCGACCGTGCTCGAGAAAGCGGCGCCGCGCAGCGAGCGGATGGCGTCGAACAAGATCGAATGCAATGCGTGCCCGGTGTTGTGCCAGATTTCCGAAGGCCGCACCGGTGCGTGCGATCGTTATGCGAATGCGGACGGGCGTTTAATTCGCGTCGACCCTGTGGTGTTTCTTTCGCGCGCCGCGGGTTCGCCTGAAGCGATCGCTAGCAATGTGGGTACCGCGGTCGAATTTGGTGCATCGTCCGAGGTGCACGATCCTGCCGCGGAACAGGCGCTGTTCGTCACCGGCGTTGGCGCATCGTCCACGTATCCCGACTACAAGCCCGCGCCTTTCATCGTTTCCTCGAAGTTGGACGACGTCGACATGGTCACCGTCGTCACCGAGGGCATTTTCAGCTATTGCAGCTTCAAGGTGAAAATCGATACCGACCGCTTTCTCGGGCCGGAGCAATCGAACGTGCGCTGCCATGGTGAGATCGTCGGCCATGTGACCACGGCGGAGTACGGCTCGCAGATGCTGAGCCTCGGCGGTGTTCACCACCTGACTGGCGGCAGCAAGAAAGAAGGCCGCGTGACGTGCGACATGATGCTCGCGCTCGGCAACAAGGAAGCGGTGGAGTTGACCATCGACGGCGGCGCGAGTCTGGTGATTCGTGCGGGCGCGGCGCCGATTGTCGACGGCGTCGAAGAACAGCGCATGCGGGTGGGTTGTGGGTCGGCCACTATCGGCATCTTTGCGAAGCAATGGTTCGGTCACGCTGACGAAGTGGTGGTGGTCGACGATCACATCACCGGCGTACTCACCGAGCACCAGGCGGGCCGTTGCCTCGGCATGACGCCTTCAGGTCTGAAGATTCGCGGACGCAAATCGACTCCTGGCCGTTATTTCCAGGTGGCGAACCCCGGCACCGGTTGGGGCGGCACCGACATTCAGGACCCGCTGGCGATTGTCGAAAGCTTCGATCCCGCGGTGGCGAAACCGGGCATGCGCTTGCTGATGGTGTCGACCACCGGCGAACACGCACAGTGGTATGAACTCGATCGGGACCTCGTGCCGCGCATCGCAGCGATGCCGGACGCTGTGCGCGGCACGGTCGAACGAATTGGCGAGAATTGCGAGCCGTCGCTTGCTACGGTGCTGTTTCTCGGCGGCGCGGGCGGCAGCCTGCGAGCGGGGGCCACGGAGAATCCGGTCCTGCTCACCCGCGCGATCAAACAGAGGCTGGTGAACGTAACATGTGGTGGCGCGCCAACCTATGTGTGGCCGGGTGGCGGCATCACCGTGATGGTGGATGTCTCGCGCATGCCCGATCGATCGTTCGGCACTGTACCTACACCTGCGATCGTCGCGCCGATCGAATTCACCATGACGTATGACGCGTATCGCGATCTCGGCGGCCATCTCGACGCGGTGCGTTCACTGGAAAGCGTGCTGGCGAATGGACCGGAGCATACGGAAGGGGCGCCGCTCGCGCGCAGGACTATCGCGCGTCATCCCGACAATCCGTGGCCGCCGGCTATGCCGCCAATGCCAGGCTAACGGCGGCGCCACCACCGGCACAATCGACACGACGAACGCGACGCACACGATGAACCCAACCCGAACCCGGCTCGACGCGGCCCGCTGGCATTGGCAGTATGGCCCGATCGATCTGATCCTCAGCGCGGACGGCGAGCCCTCGGCAGTGCAGGCTGCATACGTGGCGTGCTGGGCGCGCTTTGTGGAAGTATTGCCCGAGTTGGTCGGCGAGTTGAAGCTGCTTCGGCAGCCTGTGCCGGGTGACGCGGCGCATAGCGATTGCGCGTTGAAGGGCGCCGTGGCCCGGCGCATGTGGAGCGCATGTCATCCGCACCGCGCTCGCTATATCACGCCGATGGCGGCAGTTGCAGGCAGCGTCGCGGACGAATTGATCACGGCGTTTGCACGCGAAGGCATCTCGCGCGCCTTCATCAACAACGGTGGCGACATCGCACTCCATTTGACCGAAGGGCAGCAGTACCGCGTGGGCGTGTTCGCCGATCTGGCGGCGTTCTCGGGTGAGGGGGCGCCAGGCGATCTGGCCTTGGACGCAAACCTGACGCTCGACGCCGCCACGCCAATTCGCGGCGTCGCGACAAGCGGCTGGCGCGGCCGCAGCTTCAGCCTGGGGATCGCCGACAGCGTGACCGTGCTCGCCCGCGACGCCGCCACCGCCGATGCCGCCGCCACGATGATCGCCAACGCCGTCGATCTGGAGCATACGGGCATCGTGCGCAGGCCGGCTTCCTCGTTGAAGGACGATAGCGATCTCGGTGACCTGCTCGTGACCGTCGACGTGCCGTCCTTGCCGCAAGCGCTGATCGATTTCGCGCTGGCACGCGGTGTCGACGCCGCGCAGCGCTTGCACGAACAAGGTTTGATCGAAGGCGCCGCACTGTTCCTGCAAGGGCGGGCACGTGTGACCGGTGGTACCTATCAGAATGGCGCGTTATTTATACAGCGCGCCCGGATAACAACGGAGGCTCCGTGTTCGAAATACGCCGCGTGCTGACGCACGTCGAAGACATTTTCCACGAGTTCGGTCCCGCGCCCGCGCAGCCGCTCAGGCGCGGCGCAATCGCCGCGGTGATGACGAATCCGTTCGCCGGCCGCTACGAAGCCAGAATCGAACACGCCATGGAAGCGCTCAAGCCGATCGGCTTCGACATGGCGCAACGGTTGCTGGCGGCGATGGCTGTGCCGCACGCGGCGATCGAAAGCTACGGCAAGGGCGCAATCATCGGCTCGCGCGGTGAACTCGAGCATGGCGCGTTGTGGCACGTCCCCGGCGGCTATGCGATGCGCGAGCTGCTGGAGAAAAACGGCGTGCCGACCAACGCGATCGTGCCGTCGACGAAGAAAGTCGGCGCGCCTTCCACCGCACTCGATGTGCCGCTGACGCATGTCAACGCGAGCTACGTGCGCAGCCATTTCGATGCGATCGAAGTGCGTGTGCCCGGTGCGCCCGCCGCGGATGAACTGGTGTATATCCTCGTGATGAGCACGGGCCAGCGCGTGCATGCGCGCGTCGGCGGCCTGGCGAAAGAGGCGATTGTGGGCAAGGACGGCTTGCGCTGAGCGGCGCCTGATCTACGCAATGCGCTGAAGCATTGCAATGAAACAGTGAGTCGAAGCGCTGAGCTGAAGCAATGCGCTGCGGCGAGTAAGTAGAACACTAAGCAGAACACGCATCGAAACCCGGAGATCGAAATGGCAATCAAGCTTCGCAAGCTGGTCGTGCAGGTCGATGAAACACGCATTGAAATGGGGCAGGCCATCGAGCCGCCGACACGCCGTGCAGTCGCGATTGCGGTGATCGATAATCCCTACGCGGGCCGCTATGAGGCCAAGCTGGACGCACTAATCGAAGCCGGTGAGGAGCTGGGTGCCTTGCTCGGCAACAAGTGCGTCGAAGCCTTAGGTATCAAACCGGGCGACGCGCAAAGCTACGGCAAGGCGGCGATCGTCGGCGAAGCGGGTGAACTCGAACATGCGGCGGCGATTCTGCACCCCAAGCTTGGTGCACCGTTGCGGGTAGCAGTCGAGAAGGGCGCGGCGCTGGTGCCGTCGGCGAAAAAAATGGGTACGCTTGGCACCGCGATCGATGTCCCGCTGGGACACAAGGACGCCGCCTTCGTGCGCAGCCATTTCGATGCAATCGAAGCGCGCGTGTCGGACGCGCCGCGCGCCAACGAAATTGTCGTGGCGGTCGCGGTGACGGCTTCGGGCCGGCCGTTACCGCGTATCGGCGGCTTGCAGGTGAGTGAGATCAAAGGCGAAGACGGTTTGCGCTGAGCTATTTTAAGGGTCGCGATGCTTTCGAATTTGCTGGTACAGCTGGTCAACGGACTCGCCGACGCGTCGACGCTGTTTCTCGTCGCCGCCGGTTTGTCGTTGATCTTCGGCGTGACGCGCATCGTCAACTTCGCGCACGGCTCGTTCTATATGTTCGGCATCTATGTCGCGTATAGCATCGCGAGCCGTTTCGGCCATACAGCGGGCGGGTTCTGGCTGTCGGTGCTGGCTGCTGCGCTGGTGGTTGCGGTGCTTGGCGCGCTGGTCGAAATGATCGTGTTACGACGCATTTACCAGGCACCCGAGTTGTTTCATCTACTGGCGACATTCGCGCTGGTGCTGATCTTTCGCGACGCCGCGCTGTGGCTGTGGGGCCCGGAAGACCTGTTCGGACCGCGCGCGCCGCATCTGGCTGGTGCAGTTAATTTTCTCGGCCATCCACTGCCGACCTACGATATCGCGCTGATCGTGATCGGGCCGGTGGTGTTGCTGCTGCTCTGGTATGCGTTGACGCGTACACGGTGGGGCACGCTGGTGCGCGCCGCCACGCAGGATCGCGAGATGCTCGGCGCACTCGGTATTAATCAGGCGTGGCTGTTCACCGGCGTGTTTTTTGTCGGCGCGTTTCTCGCCGGCCTGGGCGGCGCGCTGCAAGGGCCGCGCATGTCAGCGAATCTGTCGCTCGATCTGGAGACTATCGGCAATGCGTTCGTCGTCGTCGTGGTCGGTGGTATGGGGTCGATTCCGGGCGCGTTCGTCGCGGCGTTGCTGATTGCCGAGATCAAGGCGCTGTGCATCGGCATCGGCCATGTGTCGGTGTTCGGTATCGATCTGTCGTTGAGCCGCTTTACGCTGGTTGCGGAATTTGTCGTGATGGCGGTGGTGCTGGTGGTGCGGCCTTGGGGCTTGTTAGGGAAGGCGAGCGCTGCGGTGCGTGGCATGGCCGCGCCTGAAGCGCCATTAAGGCCAGCAGGCAAGCGCCTGAAGTGGTTGGCCGCAATCGCTTTGTTGGTGCTGGTACTCGCGCCGCTTGCGGCCAATGCGTTTCCCTATATGCCTGTGCTGCTGGTTGAAATTCTGATCGCCGTGTTGTTCGCGACGAGTCTGCATTTCATCATGGGCCCTGGCGGCATGCATTCTTTCGGCCACGCCGCGTATTTCGGGCTGGGCGCATATGGCGCCGCGCTGTTTCTCAAAGTTTTGAATCTGCCGATGGAAGCCGCGTTGCTGCTCGGCCCCTTGCTCGCCGTGGCAGGCGCGCTCGTGTTCGGCTGGTTTTGCGTGCGTCTCTCAGGCGTCTACCTCGCGATGCTGACGCTCGCATTCGCACAGATCGTCTGGTCGGTCGTGTTCCAGTGGGACGACGTGACGGGCGGAAGTAACGGCATTCTCGGCTTGTGGCCGTCGAACTGGTTGGCGTCGCCGGTCGCCTTTTACTATCTGACGCTCGTCTGCGCTGTGATCGGCGTGTGGCTGTTGCGCAAGATGCTGTTCTCGCCGCTTGGCTATGCGATGCGGGCGTCGCGTGATTCGGTGTTGCGCGCCGAGGCGATCGGCATCGATGTGAAACGCGTGCAGTGGGCGGCCTTCGTCGTCGCGTCGCTGTTTTGCGGGCTTGCCGGGTCGCTTTATGCCTTCTCCAAAGGGACGATTTCGCCGGAGGTGATCAGCGTCAGCCGTTCAGTAGATGGCCTCGTGATGGTGCTGCTCGGCGGCTTGCAGACGTTGACTGGCCCGATCGTCGGCGCGGCCGTGTTCACGTGGCTGCAGGACACCGTCGCGCGGCAAACCGATTATTGGCAGGCGTTGCTGGGCTTCGCCATTCTGCTGCTGGTGATTGCGTTTCCGCAGGGTATCGTCGGGTTCATTCGTGAGCGTTTCGGCGACGATACGGTGGATAAGGCAGAAGAGCGTGCTCCTTCGCCATCACAGGGTACGGCGATCAAGGAGGGGCTATGAGCTTGCTACGCGTCTCCGGTCTCTCCAAATCGTTCGGCGGCCTGAAAGCGGTCGACGATGTCTCCTTCGATCTCGAAGCCGGCCAACTGTTGGCGCTGCTGGGTCCGAACGGCGCGGGCAAGTCGACCTGCTTCAACATGGTCAACGGGCAACTGCAGCCGTCGTCTGGTTCGATTCGTCTCGACGATCATGAACTGGTCGGCATGCGGCCGCGCGATATCTGGCGGTTGGGCGTCGGCCGCACGTTCCAGATTGCCGCGACTTTCAATTCGATGACCGTGCTCGAAAACGTGCAGATGGCGCTGGTCTCGCGTGAACGAAAGACCTTCGGCCTCTGGAAACCCGCAGGCTCGCGCTATGCCGATGAAGCCATGACGCTGCTCGAACAGGTCGGCATGGGCGCCGATGCGAACCGCGCCTGCGGCGTGCTCGCATACGGCGACGTCAAACGCGTTGAACTCGCTATCGCATTGGCAAACCGCCCGAAGCTACTACTGATGGACGAGCCCACTGCCGGCATGGCGCCAAAGGAGCGCAACGAACTGATGGCGCTCACCAAGCGACTCGTCACCGAGCACAAAATCGGCGTGCTGTTTACCGAGCACAGCATGGACGTTGTATTCGCGTACGCCGATCGCATGATCGTGCTCGCGCGCGGCAAGTTGATCGCCGAGGGCGACGCCGAAACGATCCGCAACGACGCACGCGTGCAGGAAGTCTATTTCGGCACTGGCAAGACCTTCCAGCCACGCGCGCCGCTGCATGAAGCGGCAGGCGGCCATCAAGGACAAGGAGCGCTGCAATGAGCGAGCCGATGCTGAAAGTCGCCGGCCTCAACGCGTTCTATGGCCGCGCGCACATTCTGTTCGACGTTGGCCTCGAAGTCGGCCGCGGCGAAGTGGTCGCGCTGATGGGCCGCAACGGCGCCGGCAAATCGACGACGATGAAAGCCGTGATGGGCCTGCTGCCACGCCGTCAGGGAGAGGTCCGTTTTCGCGGGCAAAACATCGCGGCGTTGCCGCCGTATCGGATCGCCCGCATGGGCATGGGTTTCGTCCCTGAAGATCGCCGCGTGTTTTCCGATCTGACCGTGATGGAGAACCTCGATACAGGCCGTCAGCCGCCACGTGAAGGCGCGCCTGAGTGGACGCCGGAAAAGCTGTTCCGCCTGTTCCCCAATCTCGGTGAAATGCCGAAACGTCCAGGCGGCCAGATGAGCGGCGGCGAGCAGCAGATGCTTACCGTCTCCCGCACGCTGATGGGCAATCCGTATCTGGTGCTGCTTGACGAACCGTCCGAGGGCGTCGCGCCCGTGATCGTCGAGCAGATGGCCAACATGATTCTCGAACTCAAGCGCGAAGGGCTGTCGATTCTATTGTCGGAACAGAATCTGCATTTCGCCGAGCTGGTCAGCGACCGCGCGTACGTCCTCGAAAAAGGGCAGATCCGCTTCAGCGGCACGATCGGCGAACTCGCAAAGAACGAAACGGTCAGGCGCGCTTATCTGAGCGTGTGATTCCATTGGCGCTGCCTGCGTGCAGGGTGTGTACGCTTGCGACGCTGGGCAGTCGGTGCGAAAGGAGAGGCAGATGGCAGCAGAGACGTTGACAGGCTTGTCGGGCAAGGTCGCGGTAACGAACATCGGTCTGCTGTTATCCGGCGATATCGACCAGCCGATTCTCGACGCGAACACGCTGGTGATCGATGACGGCGTGATCGTCGCGATCGGCCGCGAGAAAGATTGCGACCTCGAAGGTGCGCGGACCACCGTCGACTGTAAAGGCACCACTGTCGCGCCAGGCCTGATCGATTCGCACGTGCATCCGGTGTTCGGCGACTGGACGCCGCGCCAGAATCAGATGGGCTGGATCGAATCGAATCTGAACGGCGGCGTGACGACGATGATCTCCGCGGGCGAAGTGCATTTACCTGGCCGTCCGAAAGACGTGGTCGGCGTAAAGGCGCTTGCCATTACCGCTCAACGTTCGTTCGAAGGAATGCGCGGCGCAGGTGTCGGTGGCGGCGTGAAAGTCATGGCGGGTGCGCCGGTGATCGAGAAAGGCATGGTCGAGGAGGACTTCAAGGAGCTCTCGGAAGCGGGCGTGAAGCTGCTCGGCGAAGTTGGACTCGGCAGCGTGAAAGGCGGCGAGGAAGCGGCACAAATGGTCGCCTGGGCTCGCAAATACGGCATTCAAAGCACGATTCACACGGGCGGCCCGTCGATTCCGGGCTCGGGTCTGATCGATAGAGACGTAGTGCTTGCCGCTGACGCGGACGTGATCGGTCACATCAATGGCGGGCATACGTCGCTTTCCTATCGGCACGTATGCGATCTGTGCGAGCAATCGAGCCGCGCGCTGGAGATCGTTCACAACGGCAACGAACGGATCGCGCTGCTCACCGCACGTCATGCGATCGAATTGAAGTGTCCGCATCGGATCATTCTCGGCACCGATAGTCCGGCGGGCTCCGGCGTGCAGCCGCTCGGCATTCTACGGATGATCGCGCTGATCTCCAGTCTCGCCGACGTCCCCGCGGAAATCGCCTTCTGCTTCGCGACAGGCAATACCGCCCGGCAACGCAATCTGCGGCAAGGGCTGATCGAAGTGGGCCGACCCGCCGACCTCGTCTTCATGGACCGCGCGCAGCACACGGCCGCCGATACGCTGCTTGAGAGCGTGCAACTCGGCGATATTCCTGGTGTCGGCATGGTGATGATCGACGGGTTGATTCGCTGCCGGCGTAGCCGCAATACGCCACCGGCGACCGAAGTGCCGGTGGTGCTTTGAACGCGCGCCGCACGGCGTGGCCGGCATTGTCATGAACCGCCCGGCGCCTCTTACGCTGAATGTCAACGGCGCAACGCATCTCGTCAACGCCGGCGCCGACACGCCACTGCTTTATCTGCTGCGTAATGATCTGGCGTTGAACGGGCCGAAATTCGGCTGCGGACTTGGCGAGTGTGGTGCGTGTACGGTCCTGCTCGACGGCATGCCGACGCGTTCCTGCGTGACGACCGCAAAGGTGGCATTGGGACGTGAGATCACCACGCTCGAAGGACTGGGCACGCGCAACGCATTGCATCCGGTGCAGCAGGCGTTTATCGAAGAACAGGCTGCGCAGTGCGGCTATTGCCTGAACGGCATGATCATGACCGCCAAAGCGTTGCTCGATCGCGATCCGCATCCGAGCGTCGAGACGATCCGGCGGGAACTGTCGCGCAACCTCTGCCGGTGCGGCACGCATGTCGAGATCGTGCGCGCGGTGCAGCGCGCGGCCGAACTGCTCGCTGCGCAAACCTCCGCGCGTGAAGGAGTGCGCGCATGACAGGGCCGGATTTCAGCGTCGATCGACGTCCCGCACCGCTGTCACGACGGCAGCTCTATGACGCGCAGAGCGTGCTCATCATCACGCGGCCGCCGCAGGCACCCGTGAAGCCTGCGATCGGTCAGCCGGGGTCGCGTTCGTCGTTCGTGCCGACCGAGGCGGACATGTTTCTCGTGGTGCGCGACGACGGCAGCGTTGCGGCGTTCAACGGTCACGTCGATCTCGGCACCGGCATTGGCACCGCGCTCGCGCAGATCGTTGCGGAAGAACTGGACGTGCCGTTGACGCGCGTGTCGGTCGTACTCGGCCACACCAGCGAGGCGCCGAATCAGGGGCCGACGATTGCAAGCGCGACGATCCAGATATCGGCGGTGCCACTCAGGCATGCAGCGGCACAAGCGCGTCAGTTCCTTCTGGCGGAAGCAGCCGCGCGCTTGAACGTCAGCACTGAGCAACTCGACGTGCGAGACGGTGTGATTTTCACGCGCGACGGTGGCACGGAAAAGAGCATTGGCTACGGCGAATTGATCACCGGTCGGCGCATCGAATTGGACCTTGCCGCCGATGCGCCTTTGAAATCGCCGGACGCATACAAGATCGTCGGTAAGAGCACACCGCGTGTCGATATTCCGGCGAAGGCGACCGGTGAGTTGAGTTTTGTGCATGACGTGCGTGTGCCTGGCATGCTGCACGGGCGCGTTGTCCGTCCGCCCTACGCCGGTGTCGCGCAGGGCGACTTCATGGGCCACAGTCTGCTGCATGTCGATGAAGCTTCGGTCAGCAATTTGCCCGGCATCGTCAAGGTCGTGGTGATCCGCGATTTTGTCGGCATCGTGGCAGAGCGCGAAGAGGTCGCGCAGCAGGCGGTGAAGCGGTTGCATGTGCAGTGGAAAGCGGTCGAGGGTTTGCCTGCGCTCGAAACCAGCGAGGAAGTGGAAGCTGCGCTAAGAGCGAATCCGGCCAAACGGCGCGATCTGGTGATCGAAGGCGACGTTGACGCAGCACTCGCGCAAGACCCTGCTCGAACGCTGGAACGTACCTACGTATGGCCGTTTCAGATGCATGCGTCGATCGGACCGTCGTGCGCCGTGGCCGACTACCGGGATGCGAAGCTGAAAGTCTGGTCGGGCACGCAGAACCCTCATTCGTTGCGTGCCGATCTCGCCTTGTTGATGGCGCTGGATGAAGCGCACATCGAAATCGTGCGGATGGACGCGGCAGGTTGCTACGGCCGCAATTGTGCGGACGATGTCGCCGCTGACGCCGCGCTGCTGTCGCGCGCAACCGGCAGTCCGGTGCGGGTGCAACTATCGCGCGAAGACGAGCATGCATGGGAGCCAAAAGGCGCCGCGCAATTGATGGACGTGCGCGGCGCTTTGGGTGCCGAAGGCGAGCTCGCAGCGTACGACTTCGCGACGCGCTATCCATCGAACGACGCCCCCACGTTGGCGTTGCTGCTCACTGGAACCATCTCCGCACAGCCGCAGGTCTTCGAAATGGGCGACCGCACGTCCGTGCCGCCATACGACTACCAGACCATGCGCATTGTCTGCGACGACACGCCGCCGATCGTGCGCGCGTCCTGGCTGCGGGGCGTGTCGGCGTTGCCGAACACCTTTGCGCATGAATCTTTTATCGACGAACTCGCTGCTGAGGCGGGCGTAGATCCAGTCGAGTTTCGTTTGAAGCATCTGACCGATCCGCGCGCGATCGATCTCGTGAAGGCTGTGGCTGAGAAAGCTGGCTGGCAGCCTCGTAACATCGCCTTGAAAGATGATCAGGAAGAGGGCGACATTGCGCGCGGTAGAGGTTTTGCCTACGCCCGCTACGTGCACAGCAAATTTCCCGGTTTCGGCGCGGCATGGTCTGCGTGGGTCGCTGACATCGAAGTCAATCGCAAGAGCGGCGAGCTCGCCGTGACGCGCGTGGTGGTGGGCCAGGACACCGGCACCATGGTGAATCCTGACGGCGTTCGTCATCAGATACACGGCAACGTGATTCAGGCGACCAGCCGTGCGCTGAAAGAACGCGTGACGTTCGGCGACAACGCGGTCACGAGCCAGGAATGGGGCGCGTATCCGATTCTGACGTTTCGCGAAGTGCCGGTGATCGACGTCGTGATGATGCCGCGCCACGGCGAGCCACCGATGGGCACAGGCGAATCGGCGTCGCTGCCTGGCGCCGCGGCGATCGCCAACGCGCTGTACGACGCGACAGGTGTGCGTTTTCGCAGACCACCGTTCACACCGGAGACGATTCGCGCCGCACTAGCCGATGCACAAGCGGAAGAAGCGGCGGCGCGCAAAAAGAAGCGCTGGCGGCTGGGTTTTCTCGGCGCAATTGCTGCGGGCGCTGCCGGCTGGCTAGGTGCATTGGCCTTGACGCCACAAGCCATTGCGCCGATTACGCCGCCGCTCGCGAGCGCATTTGCACCCGAACTGGTGGCACGCGGCAAACTGCTTGCGGCGCTGGGCAATTGCGCGGTTTGCCATACCGCGCACAACGGCGTGCCGAATGCCGGCGGCAAACCACTCGATACGCCATTCGGCACGATCTACAGCACCAACATCACGCCTGATGGACAGACGGGGATCGGCACATGGTCGCTCGACGCATTCGTGCGGGCGATGCGGCAAGGTATCAGCCGCGACGGCCATCATTTGTATCCCGCGTTCCCGTACACGTCGTTCAGGAACACGTCCGACGACGATCTGAACGCGCTCTACGCGTACCTGATGGCGCAAACGCCGGTGCGTTCCAGGCCGCCGGAAACGAAGCTGGCCTTTCCATTCAGCGTGCGTCACTTGATGGCTGCATGGAACGGGCTCTTCCTCGGACGCAATACGTTTACTGCCAGTGCGACGCAAAGTGCGCAATGGAATCGCGGGGCGTATCTCGTGAACGGCCTCGGCCATTGCAGCGCATGCCATACGCCGCGCAATGCATTCGGCGCCGAGAAAACTGGCGCCGCCTTCATGGGCGGCGGAGTGGTGGAAGGGTGGGAAGCGCCCGCGCTGTCGACGCTTTCCAACGCGCCCGTACCCTGGAGCGAAGACGAACTGTTCAGCTATCTGCGCTACGGTCATGCGCCGCTGCATGGCGTCGCGGCCGGGCCGATGGCGCCGGTCGTCAACGATCTGGCGGCGCTACCCGACAGCGATATTCGCGCGATGGCCACGTATCTGGCATCGTTGAGTCCGCTGGAGCCCAATGCGGATACTGTGTCGATGGCGCGTCAATACGAGCAGGCCAGCACGATAACGGGCACGGCAACGGGTCTTGGTGCGCGTCTCTTCGACGGCGCGTGCGCAGCCTGTCATCACACTGGCAGTGGACCGCAATTGTTCGGTGCGCATCCGTCGCTGGCGCTTAACACGAATCTGCATAGCACGACGCCTGATAATCTGATTCGCGTGATTCTCGATGGTATCGGCTCGCCGGCACGGCCCGAACTCGGTACGATGCCGGCTTACCGCGACAGTTTCAACGACGCCCAGGTCGCCGAACTCGTGAGCTACCTGCGTCAGCAATTCGCCGGCGGCAAGCCGGCATGGCAGGACGTCACAGCGAGCGTCGCGAGAATTCGCGCGATGCCGCGGGCAGAGTGAAGTCGCCAAACGCATTGCAGCATCGCTCGCAGCACCACTGGCAGCACAATTCGCAACACGGTTTGCCGAACGAATCGCCGAACGCTTCAACGCTTGATAAAAACGACCGCATTCCCGCAATCCTTTTGATAACGGAGAAACGCATGACCACGCGCGCAGGATGGATCTCTCGCTTCACGGTTTCAACGGTTCTATCGCTCGCGGCCGTTGGCGCGAGTGCACAGCAGACCGTCAAGATCGGTGAAATCAACAGCTACAAGGCGCAGCCCGCCTTTCTCGGCCCTTACAAGAACGGCTGGAATCTCGCGCTCGAGCAGGTGAACGCGGCGGGTGGCGTACTCGGCAAACCGCTTGAAGTGGTGTCGCGCGACGACAACGGCAATCCGGGCGACACCATCCGCGTCGCGCAGGAGTTGATTGCGCGCGAGCAGGTGCAATTGCTGTTCGGCGGGTTCCTGTCGAACACGGGTCTCGCGTTGACCGACTTTGCGAAGCAGAAGAAGATTTTCTTCCTCGCGGCCGAGCCATTGACTGACAAGATCGTTTGGGCCGACGGCAACAAATACACATACCGTCTGCGTCCTTCGACGTATATGCAGGTGGCGATGCTGGTGCCTGAGGCGGTGAAGCTGAAGAAGAAGCGTTGGGCGCTTGTGTATCCGAACTACGAGTATGGTCAATCGGCGGTGGCGACATTCAAGAAGCTGATGACGGCGGCGCAGCCGGACGTGGAGTTTGTCGCCGAACAGGCGACGCCGCTGGGCAATGTCGATGCGGGCGCGGTGTCGCAGGCGATTGCTGACGCGAAACCGGATGCGATTTTCAACGTGCTGTTTGGCGCCGATCTCGGCAAGTTTGTGCGTGAGGGCAATACACGCGGGTTGTTCAAGGATCGCAGCGTAGTGTCGTTGTTGACGGGCGAGCCGGACTATCTCGACCCGTTGGGTGCGGAGGCGCCGACGGGGTGGATCGTGACGGGGTACCCGTGGTATTCGATTGATACGGCGGCGAACAAGAAGTTTGTCGATGCGTATCAGGCGAAGTATCACGATTATCCGCGACTGGGGTCGGTCGTGGGGTATTCGGCGTTGATGTCGATTGCGGCGGGGATCAAGAAGGCTGGTTCTACCGATCCGGATAAGTTGGCTGCTGCGTTCAAGGGGCTAGGGGTGGAGACGCCCTTCGGGCCGATTACTTATCGGGGGCAGGATAATCAGTCGACGATGGGGGCGTTTGTGGGGGTTACCGGTCTTAAGGACGGTAAGGGTGTGATGACTTCGTATCGTTACATCGATGGTGCGAGTGTGCAGCCTTCGGATGCGGAGGTTAAGAAGTTGCGGCCGGGGGAATAAGGTTTCGTTTTTTGCCTTTTGCGGCGGCATTGGCCGTGTTCTTAAGGCGTTGGCCTTTCCTTGATCTGGCTTTGGTGCCTTTCCTTGAATTGTTAGTGGTCTATTAGCGTTGCCCCTGTGCGGGGCGGCACCTACTTCTCTTTGCCGGCTGCAAAGAGAAGTAGGCAAGAGAAAGCAGCTCAAACCGCTCATGCCAAGTGGGCGCCGTGGTTTGCCAAGGGTAGTGGTGCATCTGGAATCCGTGCTCTCGCACATTCCGCGTTAGTGACAAGGGAGTCATCAGCTCCCACTCCGCACTGCGTGCGTCGCGGACGGGTATGCATGGGAAACCACCGGCTTCGGTTGAGGTCTGTGGGAGCCATCGGCTTCGCCTCGGCGAGGCGCCTCTGCACTCACCCGGGAACCCCCCCTTCAAATGATTTGTCGGTGCCCCGCAATCACGGTCACGGCTGCGGCGGTGCAAGGACGAGCCACGGCCCGTTGGCAAGGTGCGGACGTTAAACGTAGTGATCGGTTTTATGAACTGCTCTTCGGCGCGCGCAGCGCCGCCGGAAGCATGACGCCCTTGTCACTGGCGTATGCAGGGGCACGAACCCAGATTCCAGATGCACCACTACCCTGTGCAAACTACGGGACCCGCTTAGCAGTAGCGGTTTGAGCTGCTTTCTCTTGCCTACTTCTCTTTGCAGCCGGCAAAGAGAAGTAGGTGCCGCCCCGCACAGGGGCAACGCTAATAGACCACTAACAAAACAAGGAAAGGCCAAAGCCCCAAGAACACGGCCAATGCCGCCGCGCAGGCAAAAAAACCCCCTACTCCTCCGCATCATGCTCAATCACAAACCGCCGCAAATAAGCCAGCACAGCGGCTTCCACCGCCCGATGATCAGCGGTGCTCTTCGACCCTGCGTTTTCCTCATCGCCAAACAACGAGGACGGCGCATTATGCACATCCACTTCCTGGCCTTCGCGGAATATACGAATTTCGTGAACGTCTTCAGCGTACTCGGCAACCCAATGCACGCCTTCGATATGCGCGCCTGCGCGAACGGTAGGTATCTTCATGGAAGTCTCCCGTCGGGCCGGACCACGGCGCCAACCCTTGCCATCACCATACGCCGTCCAAGCGGCAGGCGCGAGCGGTGCAGGGCAATTTCCTGAGATTTCGCTGCGCCGCAGCGAGCGCCCCCGACGTCTAACCATGCCGCCGATGGCGCCCGCGCGAACGCCCGCATCTCTCCAGCAGTGTTACTGCACCGTCGCCAACACGTCACCCACCGTCTTGAAGATATGCGCGATCTGCTCTTCATCGATGATGAGCGGCGGCGAAAACGCGAGGATATCGCCGGTAAAGCGCACCAGCACGCCCGCCTCGAAGCACTTCACGAACGCTTCGTAAGCACGCGCACCCGGAGCACCGTCGCGCGACTCGAGTTCAACGCCCGCGATCATGCCGAGGTTGCGAACGTCCTTCACATGCTTCGCGCCGCGCAGCGAGTGAGCGGCGGCTTCGAATTTCGGCGCCATCGTCGCCGCACGCTCGAACAGGCCTTCGCGGCGATATAGGTCGAGCGTCGCAACGGCGGCCGCGGCCGCGGCCGGGTGGGCCGAATACGTGTAGCCGTGGAACAGCTCGATCGCGCCCTGTGCGCCGCTGTTAACGATCGTGTCGTGAATCGTGCGGCTCGCGGCCACTGCACCCATCGGGATCGCCGCGTTGTTGATCGCCTTGGCCATCGTGATCAGGTCCGGCGTCACGCCGAAGTATTCGCTCGCCGTCGCCTTGCCGACGCGGCCGAAAGCGGTAATCACTTCGTCGAAAATCAGCAGGATGCCGTGCTTCGTGCAGATCTCGCGCAGCTTCTGCAGATAGCCTTGCGGCGGAATCAGCACGCCCGTCGAGCCGGCCACCGGTTCGACAATCACGGCGGCGATCGTCGATGCGTCGTGCAACGTGACGATGCGCTCGAGTTCGTCGGCGAGATGCGCGCCCCAGGCGGGCTGGCCCTTCGAAAATGCGTTGTGTTCGAGGTTATGCGTGTGCGGCAGATGATCGACTGCCGGCAGCAGCGCGCCGGAGAACGTCTTGCGGTTCGGCGCGATGCCGCCAACCGAAATGCCACCGAAGCCCACGCCGTGATAGCCGCGCTCGCGGCCGATCAGACGCGTGCGCTGGCCTTCGCCGCGCGAACGGTGGTACGCCAGCGCGATTTTCAGGGCGGTGTCGACCGATTCCGAGCCGGAGTTCGTGAAGAAGATGCGGTCGAGGCCGTCCGGCATCAGTTCGGCGACTTTGGTGGCCGCTTCGAACGCCAACGGGTGGCCCATCTGGAAGGTCGGCGCGAAGTCGAGCGTGGACAGTTGCTCGGTGATCGCGGCGACGATTTCGTCGCGGCCGTGGCCGGCGTTCACGCACCAGAGACCCGCGCAGCCGTCGAGCACTTCACGCCCGTCCGTGGTGCGGTAGTACATACCCTTGGCCGATTCCAGCAGGCGCGGCGCAGCCTTGAACTGGCGGTTGGCGGTGAAGGGCATCCAGAAAGACGACAGGTCGTCGATGACGGGGCGCGAAGTCATGGTTTTCTCCTCGAAGTGGTAGCGAAACTGTAGCGTCCGCGGTTTAATGGCGGCATAAACAGTTGACGCAGTGTGGTGCTAACTGTGTTGGTGGATTTGCACTAACTGTGTCGATCGCGCGATGATGCCGCGGTGACTTAACTTGACGCTTTATCTGGCGCCTTCCGGTCCATCTTTCAGGCAACGTAGCCGGCCGTCGCAACCGGCCTTTCAGTCCGAACCATGATCGAACTACAACTTGAGCGCGACCGACGCGCCGCTCCCACGCTCGTCGAGCAGGTCGTGCAAGGCTTCGCGCGCGCCATCGAGGCGCAGTCGCTGCGCGCCGGCGCGCTGTTGCCGTCGGTGCGGCAGCTGGCGCAAAGCCACGAACTGAGCACCTTCACGGTCACAGAGGCCTACAACCGTCTCGTTTCGATGGGTCTCGTGGTGGCGCGGCGCGGTTCCGGTTATCGGGTGGCGGCGCGCGCGCAGTCCGCGCGAGCGGCCCCGACCGACTGGCAGCCGCCGAGCCTGACCGCGACCTGGCTGCTGTCCGACGTGTTCGCCGACCACTCGGTGCCGATCAAGGCCGGCGGCGGCTGGCTGCCGAACGAGTGGATCAACGAGACGGGTTTGCAGCATGCGCTGCGTGCGATGAGCCGGGTACCGGCGGCGCGTCTCGGCGACTACGGGCATCCGTACGGCTTCGCGCCGCTGCGTGAGCGGATCGCCGAGCAACTCGACCGGCGCGGTTTGCCGGTGGACGTCTCCAACGTGCTGCTCACGCAGGGCGCGACGCAAGGGCTGGATCTGATCGTCCGCACGCTGCTGCGTGCGGGCGACGCCGTGATCGTCGAAGATCCCGGTTACTGCAATCTGCTGCAGATTCTCAAGCTGGCGGGGCTGGTGGTGCATGGCGTGCCGCGCACCCCGGCCGGCGTCGATACGGATGTGCTTGAAGCGCTGGTCGCGCAGCACAAGCCGAAGGCGATTTTCGTCAACACCACGCTGCAGAATCCGACCGGCGCGACCTTCGGCATGTCGGCGGCGTTCCGTCTATTGCAGATCGCCGAGCGTCAGCGCATGTGGGTGATCGAAGACGACGTCAGCCGCGAACTGGCGCCGTCCGGCGCGCCTTTGTTTGCCGCCATGGAAGGCTTGCAGCGCGTGCTCTACGTCGGCGGTTTTTCGAAGACTGTGACGCCGGGGCTGCGTTGCGGCTACGTGGTCGCCGAGCGGGCAGTCCTGCGCGAACTGGCACGCACGAAGATGGCGGTGGGATTGACTTCGTCGGAAGCGATCGAACGGATCGTCGACAAGGTGTTGCTCGAAGGGCGCTACGCGCGTCACGTCGAAGCCGTGAACGAGCGGCTCAAACTCGCGCATGCGACCGTCGAAGAGCGGCTCGATTCGCTCGGCCTGGAACTGTTTCACCGGCCGCGAGCCGGTTTGTTCCTGTGGGCTCGCCTGCCGATCGAAGCGGAGCGCGCGGGCGAGGTGGCGACCGCCGCGCTCCGGCACGGTATCTGGCTCGCACCTGGCTCCTATTTCCGTCCCGACGACGCCCCGAGCGCCTGGTTCCGTTTCAACGCGCCGTACTCGACCGACGATGCGTTGTGGCGCTTCATCGAGCGAGTCGGGCAGGGTGCGATCTAGCCGGGCCCGATCTCAAACGGACTGGCCGAGCAGCTTGAGCGCGATCGGATACAGCGAGAGCACCAGCAGCAGCGCCATCGCCACATTGAAGATGCGCAGCCGCTTCGGGTCCGACAGCACTTTGCGCATCGCGGTGCCGAAGCCCGCCCACAGGCAGATGCACGGAAAGCCGATCACGTAGAAGATCACCGCCATCGCGATGGCGTTTACGCTGGCGCTCTCGCTGAGGTGGATTGTCGTGGCGGCAGTCAGCACCATCATCCACGCTTTCGGATTGACCCACTGGAACGCAATGGCTTCATGAAACTTCATGGGCCGGCGCTCGCCTTTCTTGACCTTCAGTTCGCCCGACGTGCCGATTTTCCACGCGAGGTACAGCAGGTACGCGACGCTTGCGACTTCGAGCACCGTGTACAGCACCGGGAAGTGCACGAAGGCTTCGCCCAGACCAATCCCCACCGACAGCATCAACAGCACGACCCCGGCGCTGATCCCCGAAAGATGCGGCAGCGTGCGGCGAAAGCCGAAGTTGACGCCGGAGGCCAGCAACATCGTGTTATTCGGACCGGGCGTGATCGTGGTGACGAGCGCGAACAGAATGCCGGCGGGCAGCGCGCTGAGACTGAGGTAGGACATGGACATGGGTGGCTCCGAGGTTGGTCATTGAGACCCTCGGAGCATTCTAGCGAACCACGCCGGTACAGTACCTATACGGTTTGTGGGATGGTGTCCGGTACGGACGACGGTACCGGACCGCCTTTCAATGCGCAGCCGCGGCCGCGTCGCTCGAACCGCCAGCCTTGCCTGGCTTCGTGATCCAGATGAGCGGAATGATGATGATCATGATGATCGCGGCTCCATAGAACACGTCATTCAGCCCCAACATGGCGGCCTGCGACTGCACCGTATGATCGAACAACGCATACGAAGCCTGCTGGCTCAGGCCAAGCGCCGAGTGGTAGGTGTTCATTTGCGCATTGAAAATCGGGTTAGTCGGACTCGACTGCTGCGTCAGGATTTCATGATGCATGATCGTCCGGTTGTTCCATACGACGTTCGCCAGCGACGTACCAATACCACCAAAGAACACGCGTCCGAAGGTGGACAGCCCGGCCGCGGCCGGCACCTTTTCGGGCGGCTGTCCTGACAGGATGATCACGGTGAGCGGAGCAAAGAACAGCGCCATCGGAATACCCTGCAACAGGGTCGGCAGGATGATGTATCCCTCGCTGATGTCGGTATAGAAATACGTGCGCATGAAGTAGACAATCGCGAATCCGATAAACGCGAACGTGCCGATAATGCGCGCATCGGAACGCGGCAGAATCTTGCCCATGATGGGGGCGCCGATCACCGCGAAAATGCCCAGTGGCGCCGTAGCAAGCCCTGCGTCGACAGCCCGATATCCCAGATACTCCTGCATCCACTGCGGAAGCAGCACCAGCGTGCCGAAGAAGATGCCATACGCCACGGCAATCGAAACGGTGCCGCCGAGGAAGTTGCGCTGCTTGAACAGCGTCAAGTCGACGATCGGATTCTTTTCCGTCAGCTCCCAGATAATGAATGCCGCGAGCCCGACTGCGGCAACGATAGCCAGCACGACGATCGTGCTCGACGAGAACCAGTCGAGATCCTTGCCCTTGTCCAGCATCACCTGAAGCGACGCGACCCAAACAATGAGCAGCACCAGCCCGACAACGTCGATTGGCAGCTTTCTGGCCGGCGTATCGCGCTTGCGATAGAGAAGCCAGACCATCGCGGCGGCGAACAGCCCGACCGGGATGTTGATATAGAAGATCCACGACCAGCTATAACTGTCCGTTACCCAGCCGCCGAGCGACGGCCCGACAATCGGCCCGGTCACCACGATCATCGAGAACAGCGCGAGTGCCAGCGAGGATTTCGCCTTTGGCCACGAACTGAGCAGCAACGCCTGCGACATCGGGATGAGCGGCCCGGCAAAAGCTCCCTGCAGCGCACGCGCAAGCAACAGGATCGGCAACGTTGGCGCGATACCGCACAGCCAGGATGCGAACACAAACAACAATATCGAGCCGACGAACAGCCGGACCTGCCCCAGCCTCTGCGTCAGCCAGCCAGTCAACGGAATCGCGATTGCATTCGCAGCGGCAAAAACGGTGATGACCCACGTGCCTTCGTCGACCGATACGCCGAGGTTGCCGGAAATGGTTGGAATGGCGACGTTGGCGATCGATGAGTCAAGCACGGTCATGAAGCCCGCGAGACCAACGCTCAGGGAACCCAGAGCGAGTGTCGCCCCGGTCAGCGGCGGGTGATTGGGATGGTTGGTGTTCATGGTGATACGGCTGTCCTGTGTCTGGCAAGAAAGGCGCGGCATCTTTCACGTGCCGCGGTCCAATGAGCGGCGGTCATTCGTTTTCGGCGATGATCCGCGCGATCGCGGCATCGGCCTCGTCGCCGTACTTTGCGAAAACGTCGGTTTTATCGGCGGACGTAGACTGCGTACCGAGTTGGGCGCCGGCAGGGTCCTTGACGTTGACATCCACGTTCATTGACAGACCCACTCGCAGCGGATGCTTTTCCAGTTCCGCGGGTGGAATCTCGATGCGCACCGGCAGCCGCTGCACCACCTTGATCCAGTTACCCGTCGCGTTCTGCGCCGGCAGCAGCGCCAGTGCCGAACCAGTGCCTGGCGTAAAGCCCACCACCTTGCCGTGATAGACGACCGCGGAGCCGTAGACGTCGGCTGTCAGCTCAACTGGTTGCCCAACCCGGATGTGACGAAGCTGCCACTCCTTGAAGTTCGCATCGACCCAGACCTGCTCTAGCGGCACCACCGACATCAGCGCTGCGCCGGGTGACACGCGCTGCCCGACCTGAACCGAGCGCTGCGCGATATATCCGGTCACGGGGGCCGGCAACGTGGTGCGCGCATAAGCCAGGTAGGCGTCGCGAACGTGGGCGGCGCTTGCCAGTACGTCCGGATGCTTCTCGACCGACGTGTTGGCCGTCAGCGCGCGATTGGCGCCAAGCTGCTGCCGGGCTGCCTCAAGCGAAGCCTGAGCCGACCGGACCGCGTCACGTGCATGTGAGATTTCCTCGTCCGACACCGCCCCCGTCATGCCAGTGGCAAGCCGGCGCTTCAGATCGTCCTGTGCCTTCGAAAGATCCGACTGGCGTTCAGCGATATCTGCGCGGTATCTGTCGTCGTCGGCATATAGGCCATGGACTCTGCGAACGGTTTGGCCCAGATTGGCCTCGGCCTGTTGCAACGCAATCCTGGCGTCCGCTGGATCGATCTGGACGATCGGTTCGCCCTTCCTGACGATTTGCGTGTTATCCGCATTGACCCCGATGACGGTTCCCGTGACCTGCGGCGTAATTTGCACGACGTTGCCGTTGACGTATGCGTCATCGGTATCCACGTGATGACGGGCGTCGACGAAATAGAAAGCGCCATACGCAGCGCCTGCGATCGCGAGCGAAGCGACAAGCAGCGAGAGCAGGAGTTTGCGTTTGCCGGGCTTCTTTTCCGGCTCTTTATCCGACGATGACTGAGGTGCGTTCATGGGTAGCTCCAATAAAGTTTGATGGTCGCGCTCAGGCCGATACGCCCGAGTGCCGATCTGGTCGTTCAGTGAGTTGCCGTGCTGCCGGACGGCGCAGGAATCGGTGTCTCCGTGTTTGCGGCAAGGCCAGCCTGCGAAGCATCGAATCCGCCGCCTAGTGCCTTGATCAGCCCGATTTGCATGCCGCGGCGATTCATTTCGAGGTTCACGACAGCTGTTTCGGCTGCGAGCCGGTTGTCGTCGGCGTTCAGTACCTGCAGTTGTTGATTCAAGCCAGCCTTGTATCGAACGAGCGCCAGTTGGTAGGCTTTGGTCTGTGCATCCAGGGCCTGCTGCGCATCGACCAGTTGACGGTCGGCCGAGTGGATCTGCGTGACCTGCGTGGCAACATCGGATAAAGCGCTGATCAACGTCTGGTTGTACGTCGCGACGTCGTAATCGAAGTCCGCGTAGCGGCCCTTCAGTTGGGCGCGCAGCGCACCAGCGTCGAAGATAGGAAGATGAATCGCGGGTCCTGCCTGAAGTTGGCCGCTTCCAGCCGTCAGGAATCGCCCCCAGCCAAACGCGTCCAGTGCAGCTGATACGGAAAGATTGACGTCCGGAAAGAACTCGGCCTTTTTTTCCTTTACATCGTGGATTGCTGCATCCACCTGCCAATAGGCCGCAACGATGTCCGGGCGCCGCGAAATCAGGTCGGCGGGCAGGTTGTCGGGAAGCGCGACGCCGGCGCCCTCTCCAAGCGATGGGTTGGCGATCTTGAGGCCGCCATCCGGTCCTTCGCCGAGCAGGGCACCCAATTGGTAGCGGACGGTCGTGATCTGTCCATCGAGGTCACTGACGCTGGAGCGGCTCGTTGCGGTTTCGCCGTATGCGGTCTGCCGCTCAACGTTGGTGTCGAGCCCCGCACCCACGCGCCCATCTGTGATTCGGCCGATATCCTCGCGATTCTTCACTTCGCGAGCCTCGATATCACGCAACGCATAGAGCTGCGCAAGATGGTTGTAGGTGCTGGCCACCGACGCGGCCAAAGAGATGCGCACCTGCTCGGCTTCGGCTTCGGTGACCTTCTCCTGCGAGACAGACTGACGAAGCCGTTCGCGATTCTTGCCCCACAGGTCGAGATCAAACGAAGCACTGGCGAGCACGTTGTTCTCGCTCTGCCAGGTGCCGTTGACCGGCGGTGGAGCAGACCCATTGTCGCTATAGCGCTCGCGCGTCCATGAATAGCTTCCCGTCACGTTTGGATAGAGTGCGGAATGGGCCGTGCCGACTGAGGCAGAGGCTTTCTCAATGCGTGCACGTGCCTGATCGATCGTTGGATTGCCGGCCAGTGCCTCGTCGATCAGCCTGGGCAGCTGCGCATCGCCGAACTGCTTGGCCCAATCCATTGCAGGCCACTGTCCGCCCTCGGCAGGCAAGCTCTCCTTCGTTTCATACTGGGTGGGCGGGGCAATCTGCTTGTCGCTTTTGATGCCGGCGTAGTTGACGCATCCGGCGAGGCCAAGCGCCGCCACCGCCGAGGCTATCGTGGCAGCCCATGCGCTCGCTCGGAGCTGGGGTCGGTCGTGGTTCATGATGGTTTCCGTTTTCCTTTGGCTCATTTGGGTTGTATGTCTTTGCTTCACTTGAAGTGCATATGCACACATTAGCGTTTAATTTTTCACTGATCGATCTACCGCAGTGAATCAATCTGTTGCGTCGTGGTTATCTTTCGGACAGGTAGCTCGTCATGCGAAACAGTTCACTTCGCAGATGCGCTGCCTGTTGCGGGCCAAAACTACGTTCGAAACTGGCCTGCGCCGTTGCCCAATGAGCGGCCGCTTCGTCGAGCTTCGTTATCCCTCTTCTGGTGAGTACGACTCGCAGTCGCCGATTGCTTTGCGGTTCGGCAGGAGCAACCACGAGGCCACGCCGAAGCAGGGGTTTAAGCGCTCGAACGAGGGTCGTTCTGTCCATCACCATCGCTTTGGCCAACTCGGCCATCGTCAGATTCGTACAACGACTCAGCGTTTTGAGGACGCTGAACTGCGTGGGCGTGATGCCGGCCTCAGACAAATGACGCTCATAGAGCTTTGAAATATGTCGGGAGGCTTGACGAAGAGCGAAACAGTCGTCGTCCGGAAGATCGTTTGAGTGCATACGCACAGAGTAATGCGGCCCCCGCCGGGAAGCGATGCTGGCCGGATTATCAGTTTGTTGTCGTTTCGTGCACCAATCGCCCGGGGAGCAACGGGGAATGGGGCTGGGCGCCGACGGGGAGTGCACAGCGTGGGCCAGATCCAGTCGGCCTCAGCACCGAACACCGAAAGCGGCGACTCATCCCGCCCTTTTTTGTTTGCGACGCGCTTCGCAGGTCGTCTTTTCTCGATTAGCGCGATGTCGCCAGCGTTTCGAAGAAGGCAGCCGCATAGTCAATAAATGCACGCACCTTGGCAGGCAGCAGGGTCCGGTTGCTGTAAGCGAGCTGGATTTCGACGCTGTTGTCGACAAGCTGCGAACCGGTAAGCAACTGGACGAGCTTTCCCGAGGCCAATTCATTCTCTACAAGCGCTGCTGGCACGACACCGATTCCGAAACCCTGCAGCACCATTTCGAGGTTGAAGGCGGGGCTGTTCGACGAAACATCGAAGCGAAGCGGAACGCTCAGCTCGTCCTCGCCAATCCGGAAGCCGATGGCGGGGCGGCGAATGGACGGCGACATCGGCACAAAAAGATGCTCGGCCAGTTCCGATGGATCTCCCGGTGTTGACGATGTCTGCAGATACTGCGGCGTCGCGACGATCACAACCGGAATGCGCTCGAGCAGGCGCACGACCGTCGTTTCGCTCGTCAGCATGTACGGAAGAACGAGGCCAAGGTCGAACCCGTCGCCGACCAGGTCGACGGGCCGCTCCGTCAGCGTCACGTCGAGCGTGACCTTCGGATGGGCCCGCTTGAATCCGGCGATCAGGGGAACCAGCCGGCTTACCGTCGCCGTCGTATGGGCGACAAGGCGTAAGACGCCACCCGCTTCGCGTGTCTGGTTGGCTACGTCCGCTTCGAGTAGATCCAGGTCGTCCAGGATACGCACGCAGCCTTCGTAGAATCGTTCCGCGGCTTCGGTGAGCGAGACCTGCCGGGTCGTCCGGTTTAACAGCCGGCATCCGATTCGCTCTTCCAGCCCCGCGATTGCCCGCGACACCGCCGGCCGGGCCAGCCCATGAATATCCGCCGCGCGGGTGAAACTCTTCAGTTCGACCACCGACCGGAAAATGCGTAGGCTTTCGATATATTCCATGATGAGATCTCGTCGACCAACGGGAACAAAGGATAGACGGAATGCCGTTTTCAGCGCCACCGGAGGTGCCAGATGCGGATCCTGTCTCCCACGGTATTTCGCAGGATAGGCAACGGTTGAGCCGGCGACAGAAAACAGTCTATGCCACAGCGGCGCTGCCTTCATGTCTGGTAACCACGTCGCGTCGGTTAAAAAATTGCGAAGGCGCTTGACAGTCTATCTATGAGTAGATATAGTTCAGCCCATGGAACCGACAACGACAGTGCGCGAACAGATCCTCGACCACGCAATCACGCTCATCATGCTGCGTGGTTACAACGGGTTCAGTTACCGTGATCTGTCCAGTCTGGTTGGCGTAAAAACCTCGAGCATCCATTACTACTTTCCGTCGAAAGACGATCTGGTTCTGGAGGCGGTTAATGCGTACAGCAACGAGGTATTGGGCGCGCTCCATGGCATTAACGCTTCATTGGCCGCGGACACAAAGCTGAGCAAGTACGCGAAGCTGTTCGGCAGGACTCTCGGTGACGGCAATCAGATCTGCCTGTGCGGCATGCTGGCTGCAGACATCGAATCACTGCCCGACAACATCCGCCAGGCCGTGCAGGGATTTTTTAAAGCGAACGAAAACTGGCTTGCCAAGGTTCTCGCGCAAGGCGTGCAGGAAGGGACGCTGGCGGTGAACGGCAAACCGGAAAACGCGGCGCGGGCGCTGTACGCGGCTTTTCAGGGCAGTGTGCTCGCAAGCCGTCTGTTCCACACCAAGGCCCGGCTCGAAGACGTCGAGGCGACGGTGCGGATCGCGAAGTGAAGCTCGCACCGCGGTAGTCAGGTAATCAGGTATGAGGCGGTACGCCGCCTCTTTGTTGGCGCACTTATCTATCTCTGAGTAGATAGATAAGTGGAGAGTATGTAGTAGCCAGGAAAAGTCTGGTTTGTCAGTTTAATTTTGCGGATTAATCTATCTAGTAGTAGATAGTAAATTCGATCACTCACTCTTGTAAGGAGCCTCACCATGTCACTCGAAAAAGTCCTCTACCGCGCTCAAGCTCATGCCACCGGTGGCCGCGATGGCCGCGCCGTGGTGCCAGCAGGCAACCTCGATTTCAAGCTGACCACGCCGAAAGAACTGGGCGGTGCGGGCGGCGAGGGCGCCAATCCGGAACAGCTCTTCGCGGCCGGCTATAGCGCCTGCTTCCTCGGCGCGATGAAATTCGTCGCCGCCCGCGACAAGATCGCCATCCCCGCGGACGTCTCGATTGACGGAAGCGTCGGCATCGGCCTGATCCCGAACGGCTTCGGCATCGAAGTGGAATTGAAGATCTCCCTGCCCGGCATGGCACGCGAAGCGGCGCAGGTACTGGTCGACAAGGCGCACATCGTCTGCCCGTACTCCAACGCCACCCGCGGCAACATCGACGTCACCCTGACGGTCGTCTAAGCCTCAGTCTCTCACCATCACGAACCTGGAAAAAATCATGAAGACCTTCAAGCCTTTGCTGCTGGCCGCTGTACTTGCAACCAGCGCCACCCTCGCCATCGCCGCAAGCCCGGCAACACCCGCCTCGCCCGATCTGGTGACCAGCCAGTTCCTGCATGCGTTGAACAGCGGCACAGGACCGGCAATCAACACGTTGACACCGGCGCAGGCGCGTCAGGTGCTGGTCGGCGCGCAGAACAGCGTGAAGGTCGATCTGTCCGGCATCGAGGTGTCGAACAAGACCATCGAGCAGGACGGCATCAGCGTGCCGATCACGATCGTACGGCCGCAAGGCGCCACGGGCACGCTGCCGGTCTTCATGTTCTTCCATGGCGGCGGTTGGATCCTTGGGGACTTCCAGGCGCACGAGAGACTGGTGCGCGACCTCGTCGTGCAATCCGGGGCTGTGGCGGTGTTCGTCAATTACACGCCGTCGCCCGAAGCGCGTTACCCGGTGGCGATCAATCAGGCGTACGCGGCCACCAAATGGGTCGCGGAACATGGCAATGAAATCGGTGTGGACGGCAGCCGCCTCGCGGTAGTGGGCAACAGCGTCGGCGGCAACATGGCCGCGGTTGTGTCCCTGATGGCGAAGAACAAGCTGGGCCCTGCAATCCGCTTTCAAGGCCTGATGTGGCCGGTGACGGACAACAATTTCAGCGACGGCTCGTACAACGCCTACCCGGAAGGCCACTTCCTGACCCGGCCGATGATGAAGTGGTTCTGGGATGCGTACACAAAGGATCCGAAGCAGCGCAATGAGATTTACGCTTCACCGCTGCGTGCTTCAGGTGATCAGTTGAAGGGCTTGCCGCCGGCGCTGATCCAGGTAGCGCAGTCCGACGTATTGCGCGATGAAGGCGAGGCTTATGGTCGCAAACTCGACGCTGCGGGCGATGAAGTCACGACGGTTCGCTACAACGGCACGATCCACGACTTTGGCTTGCTTAATGCACTCGCCAACGACGCGCCGACCAAAGCCGCAACCAGGCAGCTTGCCAACGAGTTGCAGGCGCGTCTGAAGTAAGCCGTAAAACCCTGGCCGCGGCGCAATTGCGTAACAGCATCGTGCCGCGGTTACCGGAGCGTTCGACTTTACGTTGATGCAAGGCGTTGTCCGTGTTCCGGCACGGAACAGTTTTATTTCCCTTGTTATGTAAGTCGATTACTGAAACGGCAGCCTATGCCGCTCCGTGTCCGATAGCAAAATAAACGGTATATACTGTTTATACGGTTATCAACACGGAGAGACCACATGACAACACCCGTTACGAAAGAGCACACCAAGAAGGCGTTCCACTTCCCCAAGAGTTCGTCCAAGCACGCAGTAGATGGCGCCGAGCCGGTAGTCGCGGCGGAGCAGCCGGCGGAAGCGGCACCTGCCGTTGAAAAGGCGTCCAAAGCGAAGCGCGCGGCCGCCGCGGAAGCAACGCCGGTCGTCAAGAAAGCCGCTAAAAAAGTGAAGCGCGCGGCGACTGCGGAAGCGAAGGCCGCCGTCAAGAAGCCAGCCAAAGCGAAGCGCTCGGCAACGGCTGAAGCGGCGCCTGTCGTCAAGAAGGCAGCTAAAGCGAAGTCCTCGGCAGTGGCGGAAGCAAAGCCTGTCGTCGAGAAAGCAGCCAAAACCAAGCCCGCGCCAACTGCCGAAGCGGCGCAAACCACCAAGAAAGCAGCCAAGCCGAAGCGTTCCGCGACTGCGGAAGCCGCGCCTGCCAGCGCTCCGGAAGCCAGGAAAGCCAAGCAGCCAAAGAAAGAGAAAGTCGTGCGCGACAGCTTCACGATGCCGAAATCGGACTACGACATGATCGCGTCTCTCAAGCAGAAGTGTCTCGACGCCGGCGTGCCGGTGAAGAAGAGCGAGCTGTTGCGAGCAGGCCTGATGATGCTGGAGTCGGCAGCACCGCAGCGCCTGCTGGCCGCGGTGTCGTCGCTCGAGACGGTGAAGACGGGGCGTCCCGCGAAGGGCTAAACCCGGCCGATGCAGGGTTTAGAGGAAGGCGTGCCCGCCCGGGCGGTGTCGGACTGCAGCGCATCCGGCTGCAAGTTCTCGAGCCGTCGGGGCGGGTACGAAGCATCATCATGACATCGCCATATTGCTGGCAGGTGACGGACAAATTACGTCGAACCGCCAGCCGCTTCCCAACGAATCCGCCTGGCACGTTGTGCCGCTTCCGTTTTTGCAGAGCAGGTTTCCAGAACCTGACAGGCGAGCTTCGCCAGCCTCCTCAGCTCCCCACCGGCGAAGCCAGATAATTCCAGTCGTGCAGGAAAATCTGCTCGAAATAGGCGGCGGCATCGGCGCTATGAATGATCAGCCCCGCATCGCGATTGCGCAGCGTGCCGTCCGCCGACCAGTTCTGACTGCTGACCATGACGACATTTCCGTCGACCACGATTCCTTTGTTGTGAACGTTCGCCTGCCGGCGCAGCACCGACGACGGCACGCCCGCCGCGACCAGCTTTTCGACCCATGCGTCGTTCTGAAACTGACTCGTGATCAGACGCACGTCGAGGCCACGGTCGATGAGCGCCTTAACCGCCGCAATCAACGCGTCATGTTGTGCATCGTCCGGGTGTCCGCTCGGATGGATATATTGGGTCTGCATGTAGAAGCGCTGCTGGGTGGACTCGATGAGCGCCTGAACATGCGGCTGATAGTTATCGGGCGTCAGTAGCGGCTGGATTTGTACGGTATCGCTCAGCGTCTTCGGCGCGAAGAACTGGCGCGGGGTTTTGCCGGCTGCAAACGCTTCGATCGGAACGTCGAGAGCGGCGGTCCCGGCTCCCGGAATATCCATCCCCATTGCCTTGGCTTGAGTTATCGCGTCGCGAGAGACCGCATAGTCGTTCTGCAGGAACGAGCGAAACGTGCTCGCCAACGCCTTGCTCGTGACAATCACATGCCAGTCCCGATCGCTCTTCTCGGCAAGCTTGCGCGCGGCAGCCACGTCCGAGAGATCGATCTCCGGCTGATTGCTGTTGTTCCAGTTGCCCGAAGAGAGCCAGAAAGTATCGTCTTCACGCACGGCGACCTTGATGTGATACGCGTTCGGATAGATCCAGACGGGTGCCTTCGGGTCGGCATTGGTGAGCGCCCAGGTGCCGGCGAAGCGCCCGCCGAGCTTGGCCGAGAGATCGGCCTGGGTTTGCTCATCGGTCTGGTCGGCCGTGGGATTCTTCGCGGGATGGTCGAGCGTAAGCGTCAGCTTCTGGCCTCCGGAAAACGCGGACTCGACTGCGGTCAGAATGTGCTCGGACGTGAAGTCGTACATTCCCACCACCAGTTCTTCGCGAACGCCGGCGATGAAATTCGATAGCTCCGCCCATCCGGCATCGGGACTCACGTGCAGTACCAGCGAGACCTGTTCCGTCACCGCATCGAGACTCGCGCCGGGCGCCGGTGTGTACGGAATCTCCTCTTTGCGCGCACGGGCAGCGAGGAACATCTGGAGCGGCGCAGGCGGACTCGCGAGTACGTTGCCTTGTCTATCGAAAAACACCTGGTCCGCGAAATCGGGCTGCCGCAGTTCATGGCGAGCTTCAGCCAGTGCGCAATATCGCGAGGGGTCTAGCGCCTGCATCGATTCCATGGTGTCGGCAGCGCGTACATCGACGGGTACGCCGTCGATCTGCTTCGGCAGCGCAGTTTGCAGTGCTGTGAGCCTGTCCGCCGCCACGGTGACGACAATGGCACGCATGACAGCGCGTCCAGGCGCCGGCCATTGCAAGCCGCTACGCATGGAGAGCACGCCCTCTTGCCGGAACGACTCGGCGTGCGTGTCGAGCATGGTCCGGATATCGATCGCCGGGGTCTCCCGTGCAGAACCGGTGGTGTCGGCAGAGTCTGTCTTGAGGCGAGCGAGGGCCGCCGAGAAAAGGGCCGCGCCGGTTGGCAACGCACTGGCGAATATCATGCGGCGCGCGTCTCGCCGTTCCACCGCCGGCGCGCTGGCTTTCAATTGCGAGAGTGGCTGAGGCAACTGCGTGAGGCTGTCGACGAAGCTGCGCAACGACCGTCCGCCCGTCAGCGATCCGCCACCGGGTTGCCCGGATGCGAGATCGATAATTTCGGGTGCGCCGAAATGCCTGACCTGCTGCAACTTGTTGTTCTGCGGGTTGAACCAGGTGAGGTAGCCATTAGGCAGCACCTGACGGGGCCGCGTGATCTTGCCACTGAAACTGTAGCGTGCGCCCGACGTGCCGGCAGGGTCGAAATAGTTAGGCGTGTAGAAGTCCGAGACCAGCACGTCGTCGATCAGATAGGCGCAGGTTGCGTCTTCGGGCGGATCGCATATCTCGACCAGATATTCGACTTTGCCGTCACCGTCCTGCACTTCGTTGTCGACGATCGTCACCGCATTGGCCGCGGTGAGGCGGTTGCCGCCCGGATCGACCAGCATTTCGAGTATCTCGTGACTCGCCGACAGCGACCATGTATTGCCGGCCAGGACAACCGCGAACGGCTGGTTGTGCTCGGTCAGGTGAAAACCGGCGGCCCCCGCTTGAACTTCGTCCACCACGTAAACCGGCCAGACGCCTGGGTCGAGATGATCGGTGGATTCGAGCGCGACGACAGTGCCCGACACGTTCCAGATCGGGGCGAGATCGCGGCTGAGCTGCAGGTTGAGTGCCTGCGCGACACGGACGACATCGGTGTAAGGTACGGCGGCGGATTGCGACACGATTCCAACGCGGGCGGTCAACATGGCATGTCTCCTGGGTGAGGACGGAACAGCTCATGCTCAGGGTGACGCGTTGTTATGGCGTGGGCATGACAGCAGTGTGTCCGTCCCGCAAAGCGGCCACGATCGAGTCGCCAAAATGCGCTCTAGACGACTGGTCTAATTGAGGCCATAATCCGCTTCCTATGAGAGCTAGCCATCCCCACATTCGCCGGCACATCCTCGACGCCGGGCGCGCGCTGATCGCACGCAAGGGCTTTGTCGCGGTCGGGCTGAACGAGATTCTGACGACCGCCGAGATCCCGAAGGGCTCGTTCTATCACTACTTCGGCTCGAAGGAATCGTTCGGCAGCGAGTTGCTGCAGCAGTACGTCGCCGACTACGCGGTCCGTCTCGACGAACTGTTCGGTCGGCCCGGTGTCAACGGCCGGGACAAGCTGCTGAGCTATTGGGCTGCCTGGCAGCAGGAGCAGCTCGATCAGGACGGCGACGAAAAATGTCTGGTGGTGAAGCTGAGCGCGGAAGTCGGCGACCTGTCCGATGAGATGCGCGTGGTGTTGCGCGACGGCGTCGACCGTTTGATGGTGCGTCTTGCTTCTGTGATTGAAGAAGGCCAGGCAGACGGCTCGCTTTCGCCGGAGATCCGGGCTCGGGAGGCGGCCGAACTCCTGTATCACATGTGGCTCGGCGCGGCGCTCATCACCAAGCTGCGACAGGATGGAAGCGCGATGGCGCAAGCCATGGCGGTCACACAGAGCGTCCTGCGCGCGGCATGACATGGCTGCGGCTGAGGTCTTGGTACTGATGAGACTCGTCGAACAGAAGCACTCAGAAAACCATTTGCTGAAGCACCCAGAGAAGCACTCGCAGAACCCCTCACTCCGCGCAGAACGGAGTCCTCATCGTTGCACATACCAGGAGACAGACTGTGCGTAGCGTTATCTATTCCTCTTTCGGCAATCCCACCGAGGTGCTGCAGGTCGCGGAACGTCCCATGCCGAATCCCGGCGCGGGTCAGGTGCGCATCAAATCGACCTTGTCGCCGATTCACAATCACGACCTCTGGACAATTCGCGGTCAATACGGCTACAAGCCGAAACTGCCGGCCGTGGGTGGCACTGAAGTTGCCGGCGTGATCGACGCGATCGGCGAAGGTGTCGAACACCTGAAGCCCGGTCAACGCGTAGTGGTGGCCGGCATCTACGAGGGCTGGGCCGATTACGTTCTGGCGCCGGCGGCAGTGGTGGTCCCGCTGCCCGACGCGATCAGCGACGAAACAGGTTGCCAACTGATCGCCATGCCGTTGAGCGCGGTCATGTTGCTCGAATATCTGCACCTCGAACCCGGTCAGTGGTTCATCCAGAACACGGCGAACGGTGCGGTCGGCAAGACTCTGGCGATGCTCGCCAACGCGCGCGGCATCAATGGGGTCAATCTGGTCCGGCGCGAGGCGGGCATTGCGGAATTGGCCGAGGTCGGCATCGGCAATGCGGTGTCGACCGAAAGCGAGGGCTGGAAGAAGCGGGTTCGCGACATCGTCGGCGATGCACCGATTATGGCAGGTGTCGATTCCGTGGGAGGCGACGCCAGTGGTGACATCTTCGGTCTGCTTGGCGAAAACGGCACCCTGGTGTCGTTTGGCGCGATGTCCAATGAGCCGATGCGCCTCAGCTCCGGCGATGCGATCTTCAAGCAGGCGACCGTCAAGGGTTTCTGGGCGAGCAAGATTTTCGAAGTCACTTCGGGCGCGGATAAAGCGCGAATGATCGGCGAATTGCTGAGGCTCGCCGCGTCGGGCGAGTTGAAGCTGCCGGTCGAAGCCATCTTCGATGTCGAGGACGTGGCGCAAGCGGCAGCGGTGAGCGGGAAGAGCGCGCGCAAGGGCAAGGTGCTGTTGCGGTTCTAACGAGCGAAGGCGTGTCGCTGCATCGCGCACAAGCGTGCGCCGTGCAGTGTCACGCTGATGCCATCAATCGATGCAGTGACGTCCCTGCAGTTCCACATGCAACTGGACGAGCCACGCACGCGCGCAATATGCGTCGATCGATGCCTGGTCGGCGGGCTCGTCGAGCAATCTGACCTGGTGTGCCGCTAAAGCCGCGTCGAACGCGCGGCGTGCGGCCCATCTCAACGAAAGCATGACGACCAGGGCCAGTCCGATCGTGGCCACGTGGTAGGGCAGCAAGGGCGCGTTGTCGTCGAACAGGCCGAACAGCACTGAAAGGATCAGGCTCGGAATGATGGCGACGCACGTCGAGAGGCAGAAGAGCACGGCGTTTGCGCGCAGTGCGGTTGTATTGGTGAGTTTCATCGAGTGAGATCCCGCGATCGGATAGCGGTCTCGATGCTGAACTCGCGTGACTTACCTGATACTTACGGCCGGCGGGCCTTGCCGAGGCATCTGCTGCCGCGATCGTTCCCTATCCCGTGCGCTGTGCCCCAATACGCCTGTTCCCGCCGTTTCGAGTAAGTAACGAGTAAGTCCAGTGGTTCTAGAGTCGATGCTGCCTCATCCATCCACTCAGGACTCGACGTGAAAAAAACTCTTCGCCGTGAGCGCAGGTTGTTACTGGCTATCGCATCGTTCGCATCGTTCTGCGCGTATTCGGGCGCGGCTTTGGCCGACGGCCTGAGCCCTGAACCGCCCACAGCGGACGACACAGGCTTCACCGTGCTGAACAATTCCACGAACGTGACACATTGGGGCCTGGGCGTGGGCGCGGGCATCGAGCAGGCGCCCTACAAAGGCTATGGCACGAAATTCACGCCGATTCCGCTGATCTCGTTCGACAACAAATGGGTGCATGTCTTCGGTACGGCTGTCGATCTGAAGATCGGCAAGTGGAGCAACGTGAGCCTCGCCTTGCGTGGACAGTACGCCCTCGGCGACGGCTACAAGGCGTCAGATGCGCCGATTCTGAACGGTATGCAGAACCGCAACGGTGCGTTCTGGTACGGCCCGGCGCTTGCATGGCACACCGCATACGGCACGCTCTCGGGCGATTTTCTGGAAGGCGGCAACAAGGGCCAGAAAGCCACGATCGATTTCAGCAAGTCCTTCGAGTACGGGAAATTCGACTTCGAACCGCACGCCGGCGTGGATTGGTTGAGCCACAAATATGTCGATTACTATTACGGTGTGCGCTCATCCGAAGTGCGCGCCGGGCGCCCGGAATATACCGGCAAGGCGACCTACGACATCTCGGTCGGAACGCGTATCGACTACAAGTTCACGCGCCATCAGATCCTGATCCTCGACGTCGGCGTCGAGCACCTTGGCAGCGGTATTACCGACAGTCCGCTGGTGGGCAAGCGCTATATTCCGCAAGCCAGGGTCGGCTACCTTTACGAATTCAACTGAGCACCAGCGCATGTCGCGTGTCGCACTGATCGAAGACCACGAGCGCCTCGCCGGCATGATCCGTCAGGCGCTTTCCGCTGCAGGCATCGAGACCGATGTGTTCGGCACCATTTCGGAGGCGCAGTATGGCGTGAGCCGGGCCGACTACGCGGTGCTCATCATCGATCGCGGTTTGCCGGATGGCGATGGCCTGACTTTTCTGCGGACGTTGCGCGCGGCAGGGCAGATGACGCCGTCGCTCATGCTGACCGCGCGCGACGCGCTGCATGACCGCGTCGACGGACTGGAAAACGGCGCGGACGACTACGTGACCAAGCCCTTCGCGATGAGTGAACTGGTCGCGCGGGTGCGTACGCTGATGCGCCGGCCGGTGGCGCTGACGGATCTGGTGATTTCGTTCGGCGACCTCACGGTCGATCCGCAGCAACGCGCCATGCGCTGCGGCGCGCAGTCTGTTCTGCTGGCGCCTGCCGAGTTGCAGATCGTGCTGTGTCTCGTGAAGGCGGAGGGCGCCACCGTCCGGCACGCGGCGCTCGAACATGCCGCGTGGGGACTCGGCGAAGCCGTCACGCCCAATGCGCTCGAAGTTACGCTGCATCGTCTGCGTAAAAAGCTGACCGCGCTCGGCGCGACGACGCGGCTCGCCAATATTCGCGGCGCGGGCTTCGCGCTCCAGGTTGCCGCCAGGTCCGCCGGACAGCACTAAATCAACGGCCCATTGCTCACCATGTTCAATCACTGGATTCGCAGTTTATCCGCGCGGCTTTGGGTGACCAGCATTGTTGCACTCGCGATCAGCCTGACCGTGCTGGCGACGGCCGCTACCTATGCGTTCAGTCACTTCCCTCAGCAGATGCTCGGGTTGCACGAGGAAATGGAAAGCGCCACGGCGATTGCGAGTGGACTCCGGTTCGACGGTACCGGCCGTCTGGTTTCCGTGGCGCTTCCTTCGGAGAAGGCCTGGCTTTTCGAGGTGGCGCCGACGGAACTGAAGTACCGGGTACTCGACGAACGCGGCAACGTGTTGCTGGCTTCGAACGGCGCCGAGGGGCGTGAAGCATGGATTGCCGGCGATCTAGCCGGGGCTGTCGGCAATGTTCAGCGCGTGGAGATTGGGGCGAAGCCGTTCGAAATCCTGACGCTACGGGTTCCGCATGGTTCGGCGGTTTTCTATACCCAGACCGCGACGTCGGAGCGCTTCGTCAACGCGATTATCGACGCCAAGATCAAGCCGATGCCGGCGATCATCAAGACGATCGTTCTCGTTGCCACGATCATTTTTGGCCTGTCTTTGCCCTTCACCGTGCATCGGGTGCTCAAGCCGCTTAGAGAGGCATCGCGCGCGGCTGCGCGCATCACGCCGCGCAACCTCACCACGCGGCTTTCCACCACGGGCATTCCGAGTGAAATCAAACCGTTGATCCATGCCTTCAACGAAACACTCGATAGACTCGAAAAAGGCTTCGCCGTGCAGCAGCAGTTTCTCGCATCCGCCGCGCACGAGTTGCAGACACCGCTCACCTTGATCCGCGGCCAGATCGAACTGCAGCCCGGGATCGACGACAAGGACCTGCTGTTTCGCGAAATCGATCTGATGGCGCGTCAGGTTCGACAACTGTTGCATCTCGCCGAAGTCAGCGAGTCGCAGAACTTCAGCTTCGGCGAGGTGAATATCGTCGACGTGGTGCAGGACGTGGTGGCTTATCTTGCGCGCAAAGCCGACCGCAGGGAGGTGACGCTCCGGCTCGAAACCACGGTCGCGCCGTCGTCGATCTGGGCCGACCGAAGCGCGTTGTTCATTCTGCTCAAGAATATCGTTGAAAACGCGATCAACGCCTCGCCGGCGCATGGCACGGTCGTGCTGATCGTCGATGCCGTCTCGGTGCAGGTTCAGGACGAAGGGCCGGGCATCAGGCAGGAGTATCTGCCGTTTCTCTTCAAGCGGTTCTGGCGCGCGCCGGATGCCCGGCATGAGGGCGCCGGGCTCGGCCTCGCGATCTGCAAGGAGATCGCCACGGCTCACGAATGGCGCTTGACCGTGAGCAGTCTGGTATCCGGCACGCGCTTCGCGGTGTGGTTTTCGTAGCGCTGCGGATTACTTATCCCTTGACGTGCTCCGTCGAGAGCCAGCCGCCGCTTACACCGATCTGCGCCACCTGTTTTGCCACCGCGTCGGCGAGGCGCTTTGCATCCGCCGAAACACCGGCCTTCTTGGTTTCGGACATGGCGTGCAAACCGCCGCCCACGGCTGCCGAGGTCGCGATGCTTCCGGCTGCGGCGCCCACGCCGGCCGTTTCGACCATGCCGGGTGCTTTGCCGCTGTCGCCGGTGGCATTGAAACTTTGCACCAGCCGCGCGGTGCCGCCCGCCGGTTTGTAGAGAATCTGCACGGAGCTGCTCACCTGGCTCTTGCCGGCGCCGAGTCCAATCAGCACGCGGCGGCGGCGATTACCCGCGTCGATCTTGTCGAAGCTGCCTTGCACGAGCAGGACGTTCTGGTCGGCGGGGGCGGGGATGTCCGAGCGACTCGCGTGCAGCCCCATCGATTGCAATTGATGCACGATTTCGTTGGCCACCTGCTCACGCACGGCAATCGCATCGGCCGATTGCTTTTCCGCGGCGGACGAGCCGTCGAGTTGCGACTTCAATTTCTTCAGCATGCCGCCGTTGTCCAGTTTGACCTGATCCGGATTGCTGTCGAAGGTGTAGACATAAATATTGTCCGGGCGCACTTGCGGCTGTGCGCTGGTCTGGGTCGCGTTGTTGATGCTGCCGCCGGCGCAACCGGTCAGGAGCGCGCTGCCGCAGACCATTGCAACGCATGCAAAACGGGCGGCATTCTTTTTGAGGAAACTCACTGAAGTCAACATGTTCATCCTGTCGTCGGCACGCGGTGCCGTTAGCTTCGAACGCATCTTCCGATGATCGGGCAACCGTGGGATCGTTGATCATCGGGGTCGCATTCGCACGCGCGTTTTCACGCAAAGCACCCTTGATCTCATGCGTCTTTTTTCGTACGCACCGGCAGCGAAACGAAGTATGGGCGAGTCACTTCCCGAACTCCATTCAACAATTATTTCGCGCAATGTCACGGCGAAACATGCAGCCGCGGAGCGGGTTTGGCATGGGATGAATGCGACGGCAGAGTGTCAACTCAAGGCAAGTTTGACGATGCAGCACAGCACGAAGATGAGCAGGGCGGCGGCGACGGCCATATTGAGCGGATAGGGCATTGTTCACCAGGCACTAGCGTTACGGTGCTCTCATCCTAATCACCTGAGGGAAGATGAAAAGTAGGCAATGAGGCGGCTATGTGCGAAAGCTAACGCAGCGCGCCGAACGGCTGCGCTGCTTTTCGACGGGAGCGCTTCCAGCCGATTTTGTATCGGGACGAATTGCCGCGTCCCTCGCGTCGGGTTGGAATTACCGGCCGTTCGACTGCGTGATGATCGAGTCCGCGCTTTATTGCCGAGCAGGCGGTTGCACCTCTGCCGGCATGCCACGCGGCGGCCTGTTCGTCGCAACGAGATCTTCCGACAGACTGGTGCGCAGCGTAGCGATGGCCTGGTCGGTATTGGCCGGCTTCAACTGCTCGCGGGCCAGCGAGTCGTACACGTAGTGGCGCAGCATCGGATCTTGCGTCTTGTTCAACACCTCGTGATACACGGCGACGATCTCGCCTTCACGCCCGCTCATTGCGTACAGGCGGCGCAACTGTTCCAGGTCGTTGACCACCGCGAAACCCGGACCCATCGGCCCGTGCGGCGAAGGTGGCCCGTCGCCGTGATGCGGCTCGCCGTGCGCGGGGGCCGAAGCGGGCGGCGGCGCTGCCGCTTCCTGTGCCAGCGCGCCGGTGGCGGCCACGGTCAGAATGGCGGCTAGTGCCGCGCACAGCAATCCTTTTTTCATGATGTCGCTCCCATTGAGACAGCACCGGCGCAACGGTGCGCCAGCACATCGGAAACGATAGTCGACATGCCGTTTCGTCGGGTTACTGAAGCTATCCTGTAACTTACCGGACCTTGCATGCTTCGTGGCCGAAGCCGCAAAACGTTCCGGCAAAGAGACGCTCGACGCCAGGGTGTGCCCGCTGGCGCAATGCAACCGGATGGCGCATGATTGACGCACTGTGCCGTCCGACCCCAGAAGCAGCACGCCTTTTGCGGGAGGCTCGGCGCACGCGACGCCACTGGTGCCTATGCCGAAGAAACCCATCGCGGCGATGCACTGCGGGCGAGTATTCAATCGTTAAGGAGGATTTCGCATGAGCCAACCTGACGCCGCCAATCCGTTTGGCGATTTCACCAAAATGCTGGAGCAGTTCAAGCTTCCCGGCTTCGACGTACCCGCCATCATGGAAGCGCGACGCAAGGACGTGGAAGCACTGGTTCAGGCGAATCAGACGGCATTCCAGGGCATGCAGTCACTTGCGCAGAAACAGACCGAGATGCTGCGTACCACGTTGGGCGAATTGCAGTCGCTCACCGGGCAATTGTCGGCCGGCGGCGCCGCGCCTCCGGCGAAAGCCGCCGAACTGATCCAGCAAAGCCTGCATAAGTCGCTCGCCGACATGCAGCAGTTGGCGCAAGCCGCGTATCAGACGCAGGCCGAGTCGTATGCGGTGATCGCAAAACGCGTAGAAGAAAATGTGCAGGAGCTTAAATCGCTCTTGCAACAGCAGAAAAAGTAACGGACGCTGCCGGGTTCGAATCGCTCGATTCGAACCCGGCGCGGCTTGCAGAACTCGCAATGAATTAGCAATGAAGACCCGATGCCGCGAATGACCACCAGGTTATCCGCGGCATTTTTTTGCCGCCTCGGAGCGCGCTCGTACGCGGTTTTCTCTTCACACAAAAGCAGTCCACACGTGCCGCAATAATCAGATGAAATAGGCCGATCAACGCGAATTTTTCAGCGAACGCTTACATTACTCGCGACATGCGCCACGCATTAATATTTTTCTGCTGTGGCCCCGTTATTTAATACGTGTGTTCGCTTTAAACAGGACGTGTCGGCAAAATTTGCGCTCAAGCGACGCCCCTTGGTGATCCTGTCCTCAAATATCAAACAGGTTCAAACGACGTCGAGCATGCAGAAGGTTTAAATCGTCCCGCAAACGATTGCTGTGCCCTTGCGCGATCGCTAAAGTTTCGCGCTGCCACTCCGTAGACGCATTCACGCAACCCAACCGGTGTGAATGCAGAACCGGCACCGCCGGTCAGGAGTGCGCCCCTGGATTCCCCGTTCGTGATCGGCTCACCCGCCGGCCACGAGCGTTTCACCTCGAAGGAAATCTCTTGAAACCGATGCTTTCTACAAGCATTGCTCGCGCAATGCTCGGGGCAGGCTGCGCGCTGTCGTTTGCCGCGCACGCCACGCTCGGCCAGAACGTCAGTTCTGTCGACAGCGATCAGACGAGCCTTCACGCAGTGGCTCATACGATCACTACGCAAAGCGCGTATTCGGTGCACCTGGTGGCGATGCCGTCCGGCACGCTGGTGCGCGAGTACGTTGCGCCCAACGGCATCGTCTTCGGTGTCGCGTGGCAGGGCCCGACGCTGCCCGATCTGAAAACCATGCTGGGCGCGTCGTTCGACCAATACGTCGCCGCCACCGCAACCCGGCGTGGCACGCCGCTCGCGGTGTCCGGCAGCGATCTGGTTGTGTTCTCCGGCGGGCACCTGCGCGCGTTTGCCGGCTACGCCTATCTGCCGCAAGTGGTGCCTGCGGGCGTCGATGTCGGCGTCATTCAATAACGGAGCGAATCATGCGTCATACGTCTTCGTTCGTTACCTTGTTGTGCGCGACGCTGCTCGCGTTGCTCGTCAGTGCCTGCGGCGGCGGGGGCGGTGGCTCCGGCGGTTCCAGCTCCTCATCGAGCTCCGGCACGACGAGCCTTTCGGCCGGTCCCACCGTCACGAATACCTCGCCTTCGCCGCAAGTGGTGGCCGCCAACGCGGTGCGCGTGACGGTCGACTCCGGCGTGAGCAACGTGCCGAACATGCCGTTCGTCAGCATCACGATTTGCGCGCCCGGCACCAGCCAGTGTCAAACCATCGATCACATCCTGGTGGATACCGGTTCGTGGGGCGTGCGCGTGTTCGCTTCGCAATTGCCGGCCTCGATGGCGCTGCCGCAGCAGAAGGACGCCTCGGGCCATCTGGTTGCCGAATGCATGCAGTTCTTCGACGGCTACACATGGGGTTCGGTGAAGCTCGCGGACCTGCAGATCGCCGGTGAAAAAGCGGCCTCGCTGCCGATCCAGGTGATCGACCCGAACTACGCTTCGGTGCCGTCCGATTGCGCGAGCGTCGGCGCGTCGCGCAACACGCCGGGCACGTTGCAGGCCAATGGCATTCTGGGCATCGGCGTGTTCAAGCACGACTGCGGCGCGAACTGTGTGCAACAGGCGGTGGCCGGCACGTATTACGGCTGCAGCGGCACGACCTGCACGTCGATTCCGCTTGCTGAAGCGCTGCAGGTCGCCAACCCGATTCCGTACTTCGCGACCGACAACAACGGTTCGATGTTGAGTCTGCCGACGGTGTCGGGCGGCGCGCAGTCGGTCAGCGGGCAACTGGTGTTCGGCATCGGCACGCAGGCCAACAATGCGCTGGGCAGCGCGCAGGTGATCGGCGTAAGTGCGTCGAACGGCACCTTTACGACGGTGCAGAACGGCACGACGTATTCGAGCAGTATTCTGGACAGCGGCTCGACGGGCCTGTTCTTCCAGACCAGTGCGTTGCCGACATGCGCGAGCCCCAATAGCGCGTACTACTGCCCGGTGTCGACCCAATCGTTGAGTGCGATGATCCAGGGGGTGAACGGCACGACGAGCGCGGTGAACTTCAGCGTCGGCAATGCCACGACGATCTCGCAGACGTACAGCGGCGATTCAGCGTTGCCGCTGCTGGCTGGACCGGCCTTTGTGACGTCCTCGATTTTCGACTGGGGCCTGCCGTTCTTCTACGGGCGTAACGTGTACGCCGCCGTCGAGCAGCAGACGACGCCTGGTGGTACGGGGCCTTACGTCGCGTATTGAGCGATCGCCAGGTTTGGCTCCGATGAAAAAAATCCCGCTGCCGGTTGATTCGGCAGCGGGATTTTTTATGGGTTCTCGAAGCGTTCCATGTGCGGTTATTGCAATTGGACTAACGCCGGCGTGCGGCCCGCTTGGCGGGTGCTGCTTTGGCGGCGGCGGGTCCGGATTGCAACGGCGGCGCTGACGACGCGGCTGTCTCCATGACAGGTGCCTGCACGGGTTCTTGTGACATGACGGGTTGTGCGACCGGTTGAGGCGCAGCCAGTGGCACCGGCTGCGCGACCGGTTGTGCCGCCACCGGTTGCAACGCCCCAGCCTGCGCCGTCTTTAACGGCGCCTGCCCCGTTCCGGCTTTACGCGCCGGCTTCGCCGCTTCGCGCGGTTGCGTTTTGTCGCCGGCTGCCGCAATCACCCGATGCACGAACCGCAGCTTATCCACCACCGGCGAGGCCAGCGTGAACGGATACCCGTCGGGCATGCCGAGACTGCGGTTCAGGCTGTTCAAGGCATACGTGAGCGGAAACCAGCGTTTCATCAAATTCTCGAAGCTCGCGTCTTCGACGGGCGTGCGGTCGGTCAGCGTCGGCTCGCTCGGGTCGTCGGGCAACAAGGCGAGGCCGTACGACGTCGACGTATCCAGCACGTCGACGATCAGCATGTAGTGCGCCCACGTCTCGGCCCAGTCTTCCCAGGGATGCATCGTCGCGTAGGCGCTGATATACGAGGCCTGCCAGTCCTTCGGTGCGCCGTCGCGGTAGTAGGCCGTCAGCGCTTCGCCGTAGTCGGCGCGCTCGTCGCCGAATAGCTTGCGGTAGGGCTTGAGCCAGCGCGGGTCGTTCTCGACCAGTTGGCTGAAATAGTAGTGGCCCGTCTCATGGCGGAAGTGGCCAAGCAGCGTGCGGTAGGGCTCGCCCATCGCGCTGCGCACCTTTTCGCGGTAGGCGTCTTCGGCTTCGGCAATGTTCAGCGTGATGAGCCCGTTGTCGTGGCCGGTCATGACGCGCTCGCCGTCGTCGCCGTCTTCGAGGAATTCGAATGCCAGCCCGTATTCGGGATCGTCCTTGCGCGAGAGCACGTCGAGGCCGAGCGCGGCCAGCGTGTACAGCAGACGCCGCTTCGCCATCTCCAACCGGTACCAGTAGAGCCGGTTGTCCGGCGCGCTCAGATTCGGGATCGTGCGCGTAAGCTGACAGGCGCGGCACAGCGTGTCGGGCGAGTCGGCGGGGATCATCCAGTTGCAGACATTTTCGACCGCGTAGTTGTGGCACTGCCGGAACAATGCACCCTCGCCACGCGGATGCAGACTGCGCCAGCGGCCTTCGCCGGCGTCTTCGAAGGCACTGATTTCGGCCAGTTCAGGCACATATCCGAGCAATGCCTCGCACCGTTCGCAACGAACGTTTTCATAGAACACAAGGTGCGAGCAGCGATTGCAGTGGAAGGTTTTCATCGATAGAGCCTGGGTGTGGGGGCAGTCGTGGAGCGAAGCCGACGCGCAATCTTCATGCCGCATTTGCCAGACGTCACTGGTTTAACGCACATTACGTGCATGATCGTGCATCGGCGCTGCGCCGCTTTGGTGCGCGGCTACCGAAAAGGCAGTGGAAAGGCGCGCTGATCGATCGACCGGACGGTCGACAGATGCGGCAAACTTCGCAGTAGGCTGTAATCCGGGCGGTACAGGCAGTTCACGCGGTTTTTCGATCCACGGCATGAAGCTTGCTTTTTGGCGGGCTGCCATCCCTTGTCCAGGAGTCCGGTGTGTCCATACGCGTCGCGTTGAATCATGTCACACATTACCGCTACGACAGGCTGGTTGCGCTGTCGCCCCAGGTCGTGCGTCTCAGGCCTGCGCCGCATTGCCGGACCCCCATTCTGTCTTATTCGATGCGGGTCGAACCGGCTGAACACTTCATCAACTGGCAGCAGGACGCGTTTGCCAACTATCAGGCGCGCCTCGTCTTCCCCGAGAAGACCCGCGAATTCAAGGTGACCGTGGATCTGGTCGCCGAGATGGCGGTCTACAACCCGTTCGACTTCTTTCTCGAACCGTCGGCGGAACGGTTTCCGTTCGAGTATGAACCCGGCCTCGCGCTGGAGCTTGCCCCGTACCTCGTCAAGCGGCCGATGACGCCGCGCTTCGCCGAGTTCGTCGCGAGTATCGACCGTAAGCCGATGATCACCGCCGACTTCCTCGTCGCACTGAATCAGCGGCTGCAACGCGAGATCCGCTACCTGATCCGCATGGAGCCTGGCGTGCAGACGCCCGAGGAAACGCTGGTAAGCGCCGCGGGTTCCTGCCGTGATTCGGGCTGGCTGCTGGTCGAGACGTTGCGGCAACTGGGGCTGGCGGCGCGCTTTGTCTCCGGCTACCTGCTGCAACTCGCGCCCGACGTCAAATCCATCGACGGCCCGAGCGGCACCGAAGTCGACTTCACCGACCTGCACGCATGGTGCGAGGTCTACCTGCCGGGCGCGGGCTGGATCGGCCTCGACCCGACCTCCGGCCTGCTCGCCGGGGAAGGCCATATTCCGGTCGCCTGCACGCCCGAACCCGGCAGCGCGGCGCCGATTTCCGGCGCGGTCGACGAATCCGAAGTCGAGTTCGAGCACACCATGTCGATCGAACGGGTACTGGAGACGCCGCGCGTCACCAAGCCGTTCACCGAAGAAGTGTGGAGCGACGTCGTTAAAATGGGCGAGCAGGTCGACCAGCGCCTCACCGAGATGGACGTGCGCCTGACGATGGGCGGCGAGCCGACGTTTGTGTCGGTGCGCGATCGCGACGCCGCCGAATGGAACACCGACGCGCTCGGCCCCACCAAACGCGGCTATGCGGTCGCGCTGATGGACAAGCTGCGCTCGCGCTACGGCGCTAACGGCTTTCTGCATATCGGCCAGGGCAAGTGGTATCCGGGCGAACAGTTGCCGCGCTGGGCCATGTCGCTCTACTGGCGCGCCGACGGCGAGCCGTGCTGGCAAGACCCTACGCTATTCGCCGACGAACGCGAGCCGGGCACCTACACGGCCGCCGACGCCCAGCGTTTCCTCGCTCATCTGGCGACCAAGCTATCGCTCGACACGGACTGCATCCAGCCCGGCTTCGAAGACGTCTGGTACTACCTGTGGCGCGAGCGCCGTCTGCCGGTCAACGTCGATCCGCTCGATGCGCGTCTGGATGACGAGCTGGAGCGCGTGCGTCTGCGGCGTGTGTTCGACGCGGGCCTGGGCGGCGCGACCGGTTTTGTCCTGCCGCTCGCACGCGAACGCGACGTGCCGAACGAGCCGCCGAAGTGGGTCAGCGGCCGTTGGTTCTTCCGCGACGAACGCATGTTCCTGATTCCCGGCGATTCGCCAATGGGTTATCGCTTGCCGCTCGATTCGCTGCCGTGGGTGTCGAAGACCGACTATCCGTATCAGCACGCACACGATCCGTTCGCTCCGCCGGTGCCGTTGCGCCCGGCTGCGCAATTGCGCATGCAATACGACGGCGAGCAGCGCACCTTGAGCGCCGCCGATGCGCGGCGTGCGGCGGCGTTGTCGTCGTCAGCGGCGGATTTGTTGAGCGGCATGGCGGGCAGCGGCGTGCTGGCCTTTGCGCCTCAGTCAGGCGACCAGCAGCCGCCGGAGCGTGGGCAGTCGTCGAAGGAAACGTTGCGTACGGCGATCTGCGTCGAAGCGCGCGACCCGAAACGGGCCGCCGGTCCGAAGGCGGAAACCGAAGCGTTCGGCAGCGGGCGTTCGCTGCTGCATGTGTTCATGCCGCCGCTCACCGAACTCGACGACTATCTCGACCTCCTTGCGGCGATCGAAGCGACGGCCGCCGAATTGCAGATGCAGGTGGTGCTCGAAGGCTATCCGCCGCCGCGCGATGCGCGCCTGAAGGTCTTGCAGGTAACGCCGGACCCGGGTGTGATCGAGGTGAACATTCATCCGGCTTCGAGCTGGGAGCAACTGGTCGACAACACGGAGTACCTGTATCAGTCCGCGGCCGAGAGCTATCTGAGCAGCGAGAAGTTCATGACCGACGGCCGGCATACGGGAACCGGCGGCGGCAATCACTTCGTGCTCGGCGGCGCGACGCCTGCCGATAGTCCGTTCCTGCGCCGTCCGGATCTGCTGGCCAGCCTGATCGCGTATTGGCACAACCATCCGTCGCTGTCGTATCTGTTTTCCGGGCTCTTTATCGGGCCGACGAGCCAGGCGCCGCGCGTCGACGAGGCGCGCAACGACCAGGTGTATGAGTTGGAGGTGGCGTTCCGCGAACTGCAGCGGCAGATCGATCTGCTCGGCGGCCGCGACAGCGCGAACCTGCCGGCGTGGATGATCGACCGCTCGTTGCGCAACATCCTGATCGATGTGACGGGCAATACGCACCGCGCCGAGTTCTGCATCGACAAACTCTATTCGCCCGATGGTCCGACTGGCCGCCTCGGCCTGCTCGAATTGCGCGGCTTCGAAATGCCGCCGCATGCACGCATGAGTCTCGTGCAGCAGTTGCTGCTGCGCGCGCTGGTGGCGCGCTTCTGGCACACGCCGTACACGCAGCGGCTCACGCGCTGGGGCACGGAACTGCATGACCGCTTCCTGCTCGGCACCTTCGCGAAGATGGATTTCGACGACGTGCTCGGCGAACTCAACCAGGCGGGCTTCGCCTTCGAGAGCAGCTGGTTCGCGCCGCACTTCGAATTCCGCTTCCCGCTGGTCGGCGAGACCACGGTGAACGGCGTCTCGCTGACGATCCGTAACGCGCTCGAACCGTGGCACGTGATGGGCGAGGAGGGCTCGCCGGGCGGCACGGTGCGTTATGTGGATTCGTCGGTGGAAAGGCTCGAAGTGCGTGCGCTCGGTTTGAACGACAACCGCCATGTGGTGACGGTCAACGGTGTGCCGGTGCCGCTTCAGCCGACGGGCCGCGTCAGCGAATATGTGGCCGGCGTGCGCTTTCGCGCCTGGGCGCAACCGTCGGCGCTGCATCCGACCATCGGCGTGGATGCGCCGCTCACCTTCGACCTGTTCGATACATGGACTGGCCGCTCGGTCGGCGGATGCCAGTATCATGTCGCACATCCGGGCGGGCGCAACTATCAGACCTTCCCGGTCAACGCCTACGAGGCCGAAAGCCGGCGGCGCGCACGCTTCTTCGCATCCGGTCATACGCCGGGGCCGCTCACGGTCGGTGTACCGCAGCGCAGCCTCGAGTTTCCGTTTACGTTGGACCTGCGCTACTGGTAACCTGGTAGACTGAAAGCGGCAGCATACTTTTAAGAACGACACGACCTTGGCCTTTCAATCGACTTTTCCTTTCGAAACGTCCGCGGCGCGCGCGGACGCTTCGTCCTTATTGCGGCTGTTGCCGGCCTACGAAGGACATTGGGACGAGTTACGCGACGCCTCGGGCGTGTTGCGCGAGCCGTGGCGGCAGTTCTTCGAGCGGCTCGGCGAAGACGGCATCGCGCGATTGGAGGATCACCGCGCGTCGATCGCGCAGCAGATCCGCGACAACGACATCAGCTACAACGTCTACGCGGATAACGGCGAGCCGCGGCCGTGGGCGCTCGACCTGCTGCCGTTCCTGATCAGCGAGGCGGAGTGGGCGCATATCGAGCGTGGCGTGACGCAGCGCGCGCATCTGCTCAATGCCATCGTCGCCGATATTTATGGGCCGCAGACCTTGCTCGATCGGGGGCAGTTGCCGCCCGCGCTGGTGTTCGGGCATCCGGGTTACCTGCGCTCCGTGAAGGGCTTCACACCGCCTGGCGGGCAATATCTGCAGGTGGTTGCCGTCGATCTGGCGCGTACGCCTGGCGGCAACTGGACGGTCATGGCGCATCGCACCGAGGCGCCATCCGGCCTGGGTTATGCGCTGGAAAACCGGCTGATCGTGTCGACGCTGTTCGCCGAACCGTTCCGCGCGATGCGCGTAAGCCGCCTCGCCCCGACCTATTCGCAACTGATCGCGACGCTTGCGCAGGCCGCTCAGGCCACCATGGCGCACGACAGTTCGGGCGCCGATGGTTTGCCCCATATCGCGTTGCTCACACCTGGACCGTTTAGCGAAACCTACTTCGAGCACGTGTTTCTCGCGCGCTATCTCGGCGTCACGCTGGTCGAAGGCAAAGACCTGACCGTGCGTGACGACATGCTGTATCTGAAGACGCTCGCCGGTCTCGAACGCGTGCACGTCGTGTTGCGGCGTCTGGACGATGCGTTCTGCGATCCGGTCGAACTGCGCGCGGATTCGAGCATCGGCGTGCCGGGCCTGTTGCAGGTGATGCGTGCGGGCAATGTGATCGTGTCGAACGTGCCGGGTTCGGGCTTTGTCGAATCGCCTGCTTTGCATGGCTTTTTGCCGGGCATCGCCGAAGTTTTACTCGACGAAGACCTCGTGCTGCCGAGCGTGGCCACCTGGTGGTGCGGCGAAAAGGCGGCGCGTGTCCACGCATTCGGGCGTCTGGACGAAGCGTTCATCGTACCGACCTGGCCGGTCGCGGCACGCGATGCGCCACCCGGGATCGAGCAGGGCAGGCAACGGCTGTCGACATGGCGTGAACGCATCGAAGCGATGCCCGATGCCTATACGATCCAGCAGCCGCAGCGCTTTTCCTGCACGCCGCGTTACGAAGACGGCACCATTGGCCGCCGTCCGTCGGTACTGCGTGTCTATGCGATTGCCGACGTCAACGGCGGCTGGCATGTGATGCCAGGCGGTTTCACGCGGATGGCCGCCGAGCGCCAGGCGACGGTGTCGATGCAGTACGGCGGCAGTAGCGTCGACACGTGGGTGCTGTCGAGTCAGCCGACGTCGACCTTCACGCTGCTGCCCTCGCCGATGCAACCCGCCGACCTCGCGCGCAAGCATCGCACCGTGTCGAGCCGCGCGGCGGAAAACCTGTTCTGGGCCGGACGTTATGGCGAACGCGCCGAAAACAATGTGCGGCTGTTGCGCCTGATTCTCGGCTCGCTGGAAGGCAACGACGCCGATGCGATGTTCCCCACGCTGGTCGAGCTCGCCATGCATTGCGGTCTCGTGCAATCCGGCGACATGTTTGCGCCGAATTCGCCGCAAGTGTTCGAGCGTGCGTTGGTCGCGAATCTGAGCGAGAGCACCGGCCCCACGAGCATTGGCCAGAACCTCGCATGGCAAGCACGCTCGAACGGCGAAGTGCGTGGGCGTTTGTCGAACGATCACTGGCGCACGATTCTCGCGGCGCGTAACGACTTCCGCGATGCATTGCAGACGTTGATGCCGGCTGCGGGGGGCAACGGCAATGGCAATGGTGGTGGTAACGGTAACGGCAGTGGTAGTGGTTCATCGCAGGGCGGCGCGAATGGTAACGGTCGCGCTGAGCGCAGCGAACGCTACGATCGTTATGACCGTGTGACACTGATGAACGCGCTTGAACGTTTATCGGTGCAGCTATCGGCGATCAGCGGCGCGCAAGGCGACCGCATGACGCGCGACGAAGCGTGGCGTCTGCTATTCGTCGGGCGGCATATCGAACGCGTGTCGGCGATGACGTCGTTCCTGCGGGTGGTCGCCGATAATGGCCAGCTCTCGACACCCGCCGGGTTCGATCTGTTGCTGCAATTGTTCGACAGCACGCTGACGTATCGCTCACTGTATCCGGGTCGTTTCGAAGTACCCGCCTTGCTCGATCTGCTGGTGATCGAGCCCACTAATCCGCGCGGCGTCTATGGCGTCTATGAGCGCTTGCGCAAGAAGCTCGACGAGATCGCCGTGGCGGCGGGCAGCATGCGGCATCGTCCGTTTGCGGAATTGATGCCGCCCGCCGCTTCCTTGCCGGCGCTCGAATCGCTGTGCGCCATCGACGAAGACGATTCATACGCCGACCTGATTGCGGTGTGCGATCAGATTGGCGGCTATGTCGGCGCGGCGGCGCATGAGATCAGCGCGCGCTATTTCAGTCATGCCAGTACGGTGGCATCGCAGGTGTGGTCATGAAGCACGCGCCGACCGTGTTGTCCGTCTCGCATCGCACGACCTACCACTACTCCACGTATGTGGAGACCGCCCAGCATCTCGCGACGATCCGGCCGATCGCCTGTGCGTGGCAGCGTGTGGTCTCGCACAGCGAAAAGATCGAGCCGGAGCCGTCGTATCAGACCAGCCGTATCGACGCTTTCGGCAACGACGTCCTGTACTTCGCGCTGGACGCCCCGCACGAGCGCTTGCAACTCGTCAGCGAAACCACCGTGGCGCTCATGCCGCGCTGGACCGACCTCGACCCCGATGAAACGCCGGAATGGGAGTGCGTGGCGGACGAGCTGCGTTTCTGGGTCGGCGGCGAGTTCCGGCCCGAGGTGGAGTTCTGCTTTGCATCGCCTAACATCGTGCCGCGGCCGTCGTTGCGCGCTTATGCGCTGCCGAGCTTTCCGCCCGGCATGCCGATCGTGGCGGGGGCGATCGATCTGATGCACCGGATTCACGAAGACTTCGCGTACAAACCTTCGGCGACGATGTTCGACACGCCCGCCGAACGCGCCTTCGAATTGAAGAGCGGGGTATGCCAGGACTTTGCGCAGGTGATGATCGGCTGTTTGCGCTCGCTGGGTTTGCCGGCGCGCTACGTGAGCGGTTATCTGCGCAACGATCCGCCGCCTGGGCAGCCGCGGTTGATCGGTGCGGATGCCTCGCATGCATGGGTGTCCGTGTATTGCCCGGAGAGTGGCTGGATCGATCTCGATCCCACCAACGACGTACTCGCCGACATGGACCACGTGACGCTCGCAATTGGGCGCGATTACAGCGACGTGTCCTTGCTGCGCGGGATGATCCTGGGGGGCGGGGCGCATCGGGTTGAGGTCGGCGTGACGGTGCTCGCGCTCTAGGCTGCGGCTTTTACCGGCCGCTTCTACTCGCTTTACCCCTTCAGCAAGCCACTTTCTAGTTGGGCGAATCCGCTCGACGTGCCGCGCGTCCGCTGCGGCACGCTCTTTTATCCCGCTTTCGGGGAAAACCCTCTCTTCTCATTCCCACTCGTCGGGAATCCAATTTTTGAAATCCGAGAATGTTCTGGCATTCTGATTCCGTTATTCATTGTGGGTAGTTTTCATCGTGAACGCGGAACAGGGTGTGACAGGGGCTGAACGGGTGCTGCTGGTGCTGGCGGCGCTCGCCAGTCATGGCAAGGCCATGTCGGTCAAGGATCTGCTCGCTGTCACCGGTCTCGCGCAAAGCACGCTGTACCGGCAAATCGCGCTGCTCAAGCGCTGGGGTTTCGTCGCTGAAAACGCGGGCCATTACGCGCCGGGTCCGATCAGCCTACAACTCGCGCTCGGCTTCGACGTGAATTCGCTGCTCGTCGAAGCGAGCCGCACGGAGATGCAACAACTGGCACGCGCGTCGCAGGAAAGCATCGGGTTGGTGGTCGCGGTCAAGCATCAGGTGATGTGCCTGGAAATGGTCGACAGCCAGCACTCGTTGCGCTGCTCGTTCGAAAAAGGCCGCGCCGTGCCGCTGAAAGCCGGTGCTTCGGCGAAATCGCTGCTGGCGTTCATGGCCGACAAGGCCCGCACCGAAGTGCTCGATAACCTGTTCGACAACGACCCCGCCGGCCGCGCCGCGATCGAAGCCGAACTCGAACAGATTCGCGCTCAGGGCTACGCCGTCAGCGACAGCGAAGTCGATCCGGGCGTGTGGGGCGTGAGCGCCCCGATATTTCATCGCAGCGGACGCGGCGCCGGAAGCAGCGCGTCGATCACGCTGATGGCGCCGTCCACGCGCGCCATCGGCCGCGAAAGCCAATTCATCGACGGGACGCTACGTACGGCCCGCGCTATTTCCGAGCATATGCAAACCGATTGATCGGGCAGGGCCGCTCGCGGCCGTATTCGATCTGGATACCGAACGAACTGAACAAACCGAACGAACCACAAGGAGCCCTCCCATGAAACTGAATCGACTGTTGTCCCTCGCATGTGTCACGTTTGCGGTGACGTTTGCCGGCTTTTCCGGCGCGGCTTCCGCACAAACGCCGGACGTGCTGAACGTCGCCACCGACGCAACCTTCCCGCCGATGGAATTCACCGAAAACGGCGCGCGCACCGGCTTCGACGTCGACATGATGAATGCGCTCGCGAAAGCCATGGGCAAACGCGTGCAATGGACGGATATCGACTTCAAAGGCTTGATTCCGGGCTTGATCGCGCATCGTTTCGACGTGGCGATCTCCGGCATCTACATCACCGATGAGCGCGCGAAAGTGGTCGACTTCACCGATTCATACTACGCCGGCGGCCTTGTCGCGCTGGTGAAAAGCGATTCGCCGATCAAGTCAGTCGCTGACCTGAACGGCAAGAAAGTCTCGGTCCAGGTGGGCACGAAGTCGGTCAACTTCCTGCGCGACAACTACCCGCAAATCAACCGCGTCGAAGTCGAAAAGAATCAGGAAATGTTCGACCTGGTCGGCATTGGCCGTGCTGATGCAGCCGTGACCGGCAAGCCGGCCGCCTATCAACTGGTGAAGACGCGCGGCGGCTTCCGCGTGCTCGATAAGCCGCTGACGACCGAAGCCTACGGTATCGCCGTGCGCAAGGACGAACCGCAACTGAAGGCGGCATTCAACACTGCGCTGGCGAAGATCAAGGCCGACGGCACGTACGCGGCGATCGTCAAGAAGTGGTTCGGCGCTACCGCTCAATAACCGGCTGAACAGACACAATGGAACTCGATTTTTCGCCGGTGATTACCGGCTGGCCGGACATCATGCATGGCGCGCTGGTGACGGTCGAAGTGACCGCCGCCGCGCTCGCGCTGAGCTGCGTGCTGGGCCTGCTGATCGGTATCGGCCGGCTCACGCCGAAGCGGCGCAGCGTGTACGCCTTCTGTACGGCGTACCTCACGTTTTTCCGCGGCACGCCGTTGCTCGTGCAACTTTTCCTGCTGTTCTTCGGCTTGCCGCAATTCGGCATTCTGTTGCCGGCTTTTGTGTGCGGGATGCTGGGGCTTGGCCTCTATTCGGCGGCTTATGTGTCGGAGATCGTGCGCGGTGCGATTCAGTCGGTGGATCGCGGGCAAATGGAAGCGGCGCGTTCGATCGGCATGTCGTCGGGGCAGGCCATGCGCGCAATCATTCTGCCGCAGGCGATCGTGCGGATGATCCCGCCGCTCGGCAACGAGTTCATCGCGTTGATCAAGAACTCGGCGCTGGTGTCGCTGCTGACGATCGACGATCTGATGCATGAAGGCCAGAAGATCATCAGCGTGTCGTACCGTTCGCTCGAAGTGTATCTGGCCATCGCGCTGGTGTATCTGGTGTTGACGCAGGTGACGAATTACGCGCTGCATCGTGTGGAGCGCCGCTTGCGTGCAGGAGGGATGGTGCAATGAACACAGTAAAAGTAGATGAACCTATCGTCAGCATTCGCGGGCTGACCAAATCGTTCGGTTCGCATACCGTGCTCAACGGCATCGACTTCGACATTCAGCCGCAGCAGGTGGTGGTCGTGATCGGGCCGAGCGGCTCGGGCAAGAGTACCTTCCTGCGGTGCTGCAATGGGCTTGAACAGGCAGAAGGCGGCACGATCGATATCTGCGGGCATCGGCTGGTCGATCATGGGGCGATGCTCAAGGAGCGCTCGCTGAATGCGCTGCGCACCGAAGTGGGCATGGTGTTTCAGTCGTTCAATCTGTTTCCGCATCTGTCGGTGCTGCATAACATCACGGTCGGTCCGCGGATGTTGCGTGGCGCCAGCAAGGCCGAAGCCGAAGCGGCTGCAACCGCGCTGCTGGAAAAGGTTGGCCTCGCTCACAAGGCGCATGTGATGCCGGCGAGCCTGTCGGGTGGTCAGAAGCAGCGCGTTGCCATTGCTCGCGCGTTAGCGATGCAACCGCGCGTGATGTTGTTCGACGAGCCGACTTCCGCGCTCGATCCCGAGCTGGTCGGCGAAGTGCTGCAAGTGATGAAGCTGCTCGCGAGCGAAGGCATGACGATGGTCGTCGTCACGCACGAAATGGGTTTCGCGAAGGAAGTCGCCGACGTGGTGGTGGTGATGGACGGCGGCGTGATCGTCGAGGCGGGGCCACCTGCTGAAATCTTCTCGGCGCCGTCGCAGCCGCGCACGCGGGCCTTTCTGCAGGCGGTGTTGTCGCGCGCATGAGAGTTCCATTCGACGACAAGGTATGGAGCGGCCGTTCTGATGATGGTGAGCCCGGCGATACCCGGCGTATTTTCAATCAGGTGGTGCCGTTTGGCGGCGCGCGGCGGCATGAGGATGTTTTACGCGCTGCGCCATGCGCTGAAAGCGATGCGACTGTGATCGTCGGCTTTGGTTCTGACGAAGGCGTGCGGCGCAATCAGGGACGCGTTGGCGCGGCTCAAGCACCTAAGGAATTGCGCCGTGTGCTGGCCGGTCTGCCGGCGAAAACGTCGATGACGACGCTCGCCGATGCAGGCGATGTGGTGTGCGACGACGGCGACCTCGAAGGCGCGCAGGCGGAACTCGCGAACGTGGTGAGCGACGTGCTCGCGAACGGCGGCCAGCCGTTGGTGTTCGGCGGCGGGCACGAGGTTGCGTGGGGGACATATAGCGGTTTGCGCTTGCATGAGGATCGCGTGGATGGGGCTCGAGCTGAGGCCATGGCAACCGCAACCCGCAAGCTACTCATCATCAACTTCGACGCTCACTTCGATCTGCGTCAGAAGCGGCCGGCCAATTCGGGCACGCCGTTCGATCAGATTGCGAACGACTGCGCCGAGCGGGGCGTGCCGTTCAACTACGCCTGCTTCGGTATCAGCGATCTGGGCAACACCGCTTCGCTGTTCGCGCATGCAGAGGAACTCGGCGTGCGCTACGTACTCGACATCAACATGCAGGAGCCGCAATTGCCGCAGCGTCTGGACGATCTCCAGCAATTGCTGGATTCAGCGGACGACGTTTATCTGACCATCGATCTCGACGTGCTCCCGGCCGCTACCGCGCCGGCTGTATCGGCGCCTGCCGCATTGGGCGTGCCCTTGTCGGTGGTCGAAGCGATGGTGCAGCGCGTGCGTGCGTCGGGCAAGCTGCGCGCGGCGGATATTGCGGAGTACAACCCGTCGCTCGATCAGGATAAGCGCACGGCGAGGGCGGCGGCGAGGTTGGCGTATCGGTTGCTTTAATGCACGCTAACTGCACCGTGCGGCATTGAAAAGGTCGCAAGACAAAACGGCTCACCGGATTACTCCGGCGAGCCGTTTTTTATTTGCTCTTACACACGTTCGGACTTTTCGTGTGCATTTTTCAGCGTTGTCCAGTACCACTCGCAGACAGGAAACGCCAGTCTCTCGGAATAAGATTTTTTCAACCCCCAGGAGACTGACGCATGACACATAACGCACGCAAAGAAACGACCTGTCCGTTCGCCACAATAGGATCACTGGAGGAGAGAGGCGGACGCATCACAACGACTACCGGCGGCCTCACAATCGCAGGTCTGGCGAAATCGGAGTGATTCACATGCTCCGTTTGTATATCTGCATCGGCGATCAGCCAGAGACGGGGCGCGCGATCGAGCCATACGTGGGGCCGCCCACAACGTTTTACGGACATCAGGCGGCGATGATTGGCGCAGGCGTTTGCTGCAACGCCTGCAAGAGTACTGGCGTTATCGCCAAGGCAGGCGGGCCGCGCCGCCGGAAACACCACGGCAACGAAATCGCGCTCGACGGCGATATTCTGCTCTGCGGCTGCACGCGATCGCCTCGCATGGTTGCATCAATGCAACGCAATGCCCGGTTCGACGATCTTGCCGAGACGATGGGAGTGGTGGCTTCTGCGAGGACCGCGGGCGGTGGTGTCGCGTCCGTGCTGCTAGGCGCCTATGACGAACAGGTCGAAGCGAGACGCGGAGCGCGGATTGAAGGTTACCCCTATTTCATCGAAACCGAAGACGGGCGCGTGTTCTCGGGGAGGCTCGAATCCGGCTGCCGCCTACCGCGCGTATATACCGCAGTTTCTGATAACTACACCGTATATTGGGGCGATGATGCTCTCGCGAGACAGGATGGAGTCTAAGCAATGCCCAACAAGAAAACCGTAGTTAGAACGAACTCAACGCCTGGCTCCGTCAAGATCGTGGAGTTGAAAGTGGCTACGTTTTCCGAGCTATGGGTAGCCTATCCCAAGAACGAGCCATGCATTGACCCATCGACGGGCAAGCCAGCGTTCGAAGACGAATGCGCGTCCGCCTTGGCACCTGCCTCGCGAACGTGGGAATTACCAATAAGTCTTTCAAAGGCGAAAAGTGCTGGTTCCATGGGCATCCGCCCTGCCACATGCTTCGGGCGAAGGAGGTCGCACAGTGGCTTTATCGGCGCCCGTTTGCTGGCTGTCCTCTACCGGAGACGGTAACAGGAAAAGAATGGCAGACGCGTGTGGAGGGCAGGACCGGTATTATCTTCTTTGGAAGCTACTGGCGTCGCTCGCTCAAAGAGAAAGACCCTTCGGGCGATCATATCGACTTATGGAATGGCGAACGCCTCACGCCGAGTACGCAAACTACATTAAGGTTTGACGTTGGCATTCCAAAGGTCTGGAATCCCTTGTCTCTTATCGGCGTCGGTCCAGAGAATCTTTTCTCCAATCTCGCGGACGCGAAGCAGATTCTGTTTTGGGAAATAGCATGAAGACTGCGATGCAAGTACTTGCGCTATTCGTCAGCGGAGCTATCGTCGGTGGCTTGATTGGGCTGTTTTTCGCTCTGCCGCCTTCGATGGTCGAGTGTGGTGATGAGTGCGGCGTGCGAGCTTTGATTTTCTCCCTTCGCTGTGCATTGGCCGGTGGTGTCGTGCTTGCTGTCGCCGGCCGGATCATGGTGAAATCACGCCTTCGCAGTCGAGCACGTTAGTTTATGCTGCCCGGTGCTTTGCTTCGCAATAAGCCGAATTGGTGGTGAGCCGCTGGATTTCGGACTTAAGTGGACACAGCTCAAAGTTGAGTGAATCCCGATACTTACGCCGAAATTTCAAACAGACATGTGTATGAATTTCCGCATCGGAAATGCTCGTGGCCAGATTCCGCAACATACTGTTCAACGCAAGTGAACTTGACAGAGTGCGTATGCACATATACACTGCGCAGCATGACCCGTCCTCTCTCTTACGACGAATGCAACTGTTTCGCGCTGCGCCAGGCGGCCCGGCACGTCACGCAAATCTACGAACGCCATCTCGGCGAGGTAGGGCTAACGGCTGCGCAGTTCACGATTCTCGCCAAGCTCGCGCGCACGCCGAACCTGCCGATGGTGGATCTCGCGGATGCCATGGTCATGGAGCGCACCACGCTGGTCCGCGCCATGAAACCGTTGCAGCGTGACGGGCTGGTGGTCGCTGAATCGGCGGAGCATGACGGCCGCACGTTTCTGTTCAGTCTCACGGAGAAGGGCGAAACGACCTTCGATCAGGCGGCAATCGCATGGCGTGCCGCGCAGGACGAGTTCGAGGAAAAGTTCGGTCACGCACGTGCCAAGGCGCTGCGCTCCGAGCTTTTCAGCATCACCGGATAAACAACGCGTATGAGCTCGTTCCGACGAGCTTTTTTACGCCGGATTATGTGCATACGCACTCACGAAAAGGAAGCGCAGCGATGGACGGGCTTTTCGACGACGACTGCTTTGCGATCCGCCAGGCCGCACGCTATGTGTCGCAGATTTACGACCGTCACCTGGAGAATGTCGGCCTCACCATCACGCAGTTTTCGCTGATGGGGCGCTTGAAGCGCGTGGGTCCGATGACCATGAAGCAACTGGCGGAAGCTATGCGCATGCAGCGCACCACCCTGGTCCGCACGATCCAGCCGCTGCGGCGCAACGGACTGGTCTCGAGCGAGACGCTTGGGGCGGATGTGCGGGCGTTGTCGATTGCACTGACGGCCGCCGGCGAGGAGCGTTTGCAAGCCGGTCGCAAGCATTGGCATGCGGCGCAAGCCGAATTCGAGGATCGCTTCGGCGAGCAGCGCGCGGCGGCATTGCGTACGGAGTTGTTCGCCATCACAAAAGACCCCGTTTGAATCTGCCCCGCGTGAAGCGGGTCAAGTCCGGCGCAGCGCAACGCGCTTTTTTTCAAGCTTAACGAGTGCATACACACATACAGCCATCATGTCCACTACACCCTCGACTATTGCACCGCCCAGCGTGGCGAACGCCGCCAAACCGGCACGGCGCATTCCGTGGATGCTGCTCGCGGTCATCACAGTGCTTGCGGTGCTGGCACTTGCGGCGTCGTACTGGTTCTTCGTCGGCCGCTTTGTCGAAACGACGGACGATGCCTACGTCGGCGGTGATGTAACCGTGATGTCGCCGAAAGTGAACGGCTTCGTCACGGACGTGCTGGTGCGGGACAATCAGTTCGTCCATGCGAACCAGGTGCTGATCCGGCTCGATGCACGCGATTACGACGCTCGTCTCGCGCAGGCGAGTGCGGAAGTTGAGAGCGCGCAGGCGGCTGTCACCGAGTTGCAGGCGAAGAAGTCCCTGCAGCTTGCCACCATCAACGAGCAGGCAGCCGAAGTTCGCGCGTCCGGCGCCGAGTTGACGCGCAGCACCGCCGATCAGACGCGCTATCGCCAACTGGTGAAGGACGATGCGGTATCGAACCAGGTCGTAGAACGCGCTGATGCCGATCTGACCAAGGCGCATGCCGCGGTCGACCGCAGCAGCGCGGCCTTGATCGCGGCGCAACGGCAGATCGCCGTGCTCGACGCGCAGATCGGTGACGCAGAGGCGCGCATCGCCACTGCACAGGCGGCGCAGCGGGTCGCGGCATTGAATGTGGAGTACACCACGATTCGCTCGCCGATCGACGGTTACGTCGGCAATCGCACCGCGCGCGTCGGCTTGCTGGCGAACATTGGCGTGTCGCTGCTGACCGTAGTGCCGTCGAGCGGACTGTGGATCGACGCCAACTTCAAGGAAGACCAGTTGAAGAAGATGCACGTTGGCGACGGTGTCGATGTCGATCTCGATGCGTCGAGCAAACGGATTCACGGCGTGGTCGAAAGTCTCGCGCCTGCGACCGGCGCGACCTTCAGCGTACTGCCGGCGGAAAACGCGACGGGCAACTTTACGAAGATCGTGCAGCGCGTGCCGGTGCGCGTGCGCCTCGAGGTGCCGAAGGATATGCAAGGCGTGCTGCGCCCTGGCCTTTCGGCGACGGTGAAAGTGCACCTCGACGCTGCTCACGGTTAAACGATCATGACTCAGGTCCTTGCCAATCCCGCCGACCTGCCGACGCGCACCAAAGTGTTCGCGTTCGTGCTGATGTGCCTCGGTTTTTTCATGGCGACACTCGATATCCAGATCGTGGCGTCCTCGCTCAAGGATATCGGCGGCGGCTTGTCCGCGAGTCAGGACGAGCTCTCGTGGGTGCAGACCGCGTATCTGATCGCGGAGATTCTCGTGATTCCGATGTCCGGTTGGCTCACACGTGTGTTCTCGACGCGCTGGGTGTTCGCATTTTCCGCGCTGGGCTTTACGGTCACCAGTATGCTGTGCGGCCTTGCATGGGACATCAACTCGATGATCCTGTTTCGCGGTCTGCAGGGCGCGCTCGGCGCCGCGATGATTCCGACCGTGTTCACGACGGCATTCGTGCTGTTCCCCGGCAAGCAGCGCCTGATTGCGTCCACCACCATCAGCGCGCTCGCCACGCTCGCACCGACGGTCGGCCCGGTGATCGGCGGCTGGATCACATCGCAGTGGTCGTGGCACTGGCTGTTCTATCTGAACCTCGTGCCGGGTCTCGCCGTCACGCTGTTGGTGCCGAAGTACGTGCACTTCGACAACGTCGATCTCTCACTGCTGAAAAAGGGCGACTATCTCGGCATCCTGTTGATGTCCGGTTTTCTCGGGTGCCTGGAATACGTCCTGGAAGAAGGGCCGCGCAAGAACTGGTTCGGCGACGACGTGATCCTGACGTGTACCTGGATAGCGGCGATCTGCGGATTCCTGTTCATCGTCCACGCGTTCACCGCAAAAGAGCCGATCGTCGATTTGCGCGCACTGGCGATCCGCAACTTCGGCATTGGCAGTCTGCTGTCCTTCATCACAGGGATCGGGATTTTCTGCGCGGTGTTCCTGACGCCCGTGTTCCTGTCGCGTGTGCGTGGCTTCGATTCACTGCAGATCGGCGTGGCGTTGCTGTCGGTCGGGTGTTTTCAGTTGCTCGCGATGGTGGCCTATTCGATAGTCGCGCGTTTTATCGACATGCGGGTGCTGATGGTGTTCGGCCTGGTGCTGTTCGGTGTTGGCTGTTATCTCTACGTGCCGCTGACCAATCAGTGGGGCTGGCAGGAGTTGCTGATCCCGCAGGCGTTGCGCGGCATTGGCCAGCAGTTCTGCATTCCGCCCATCGTCACGATGGCGCTCGGTTCATTGCCGATGTCGAGGCTTCGATCCGCCAGCGGCCTCTTCAATCTGATGCGCAATCTCGGCGGCGCGATTGGCATTGCCGTGAGCAGCACGATGCTCAACGATCGTTTGAATCTCCATTACGAGCGGCTCGACGAGCATTTGAGCGCGGGCCGTCCGGTGATCGAGTCGGTGTTGCAGCAGCAAAGCGCGCACTTCGCGGCAGTCGGCGGCGATGCGCTGAATGCGGCCAATGCGGGCCTCGGGGCGTTGCATTCGGTTCTGATGCGCGAAGCGCTCGTGCTCACGTTCTCCGACACGTTCTTTGCGCTGTCGCTCTGTTTCGTCGTCGGTTTGTTGAGCGTGCTGTTCTCGCGCCCGTTTGGCAATACCGCGCCGCCGCCCGATGCTCATTGAGGAACTCAGCATGAAACCAATCGTTATGAAAGTACTCGCGAGCGCGGCACTGCTGACACTTGCGGCATGCGCGGTGCAGCCTGAAACGCATGCGGACCTGCAGCACACGGTCCAGACCGTTGCACCGACCGCGTGGAATGTCGATGCCCCTCAAGACAGCATCAACGCCAACACGTGGTGGGCGCAATTCGGCGATCCTGCCATGCATCAACTGGTGGAGTCGGTGCTCACGGGCAATCTCGATGTGCAGGCCGCGGTGGAACGCGTCAAGCAGGCGCAGGATCTCGCGAAGCAAAATCGGGCGGCCTTGCTGCCTGAATTGAACGCTAGCGCGACCGCATCCGATTCTCGCCAGAACACGCCGCCACCGCTCGGCTATGTGCGTCAGGCCGGCGTCGGCGTGACGGCGAGCTGGACGCCGGACGTTTTTGGCGGCGAACGTCTCGCTGTTCTCGCAGCCGAGGCTCAAGTGTCGGGTCGGCAGGCGGCCTTGAATCAACTGCGCCTGGCACTCGCGGCGAACACAGCCGCGGCGTATATCGATCTGCGCTGGGCGCAATCGCAATTGCAGATTCTCAGCGACAACGAACAGATCCGCGCCCGCGCCCTGAAACTCACGCAGGAGCGTTTGCATTACGGACTGTCGACGCAACTCGACGTCGCGCGTGCACAGAATCAGTTGGAGGATTTGCAGGCACAGGTCCCGCGTATCCAGTCGGCCGTGCAGCATCAATTGAGTCTGATCGCGGTGTATTCGGGGCGTACGCCCGAGAGCGTCGACGGTTTGCTGCTCGCTAACGCTCGCGACATTCCAGTGCCCGCGCAAAGCGTGCCGCAGATGCTGCCGTCGGAAGCGCTGTTGCAGCGCCCGGACGTGCGCAATGCCTACGCCACGGTCGAACAGCGCGCGGCGGAAGTGGGGGTGTCCAAAGCGCAACGCTATCCGCAGTTCAGGCTCAATCTTGCCGATGGTCTGCTGGCCTCGTCGTATCTTGGCTTGCCGACGCTGACCGATAACCTCTTCAGCGCGGCATTGAACGCAACGAGTCCGATCTTCAACGCCGGCCGCATTACCGCGAATATCGATGCGAGCGAGAGCCGGATGCGCGAATCGCAACTCGGCCTGCAGCAAACCATGCTGCAAGCGCTCAAGGAAATCGAGGACAACCGCAGCGACCTGGTGAGCGGCGCGGTGCAGGTGCAACGCCTGGGCGGCGCGCTCGATGCGTCGAACCACGCGCTGCGTCTGTCGAGTGAACTCTACAAGGGCGGCGCGACGGACTTCCTCGATGTGCTCACTGCGCAGGAGGCGTATCTGCGCGATGCGGAATCGTTGAATCAGGCCAAACGCGAGCATGCGCTCGCAGCGGTCGCGCTGTACCGCTCGCTCGGCGGCGGCTGGGATGTCCCCGAAACGGTCACGGCCGCATCGGCGAATTGATGCGCGTGGATGTGGCGTTGAAAGTAGTAGTCCAACTGGAGATGAATGATGAGTACGCGTGAAGTAGTGATCTGCAATCCGGTGAGAACGCCGATCGGCGCATTCGGCGGATCGTTGAAAGAAGTACCCGCGACGGAACTCGGCGCGGTCGCGGTACGTGAGACGCTGCGGCGCAGCGGCCTCGATCCGGCCGCGTTGGCCTCGGTGGTGCTGGGCAACGTGATTCAGGCCGGCAACCGGATGAATCCGGCGCGTCAGGCGTCGATTGGCGGCGGCGTGCCGGTGGCGGTGCCGGCGTTGACGGTCAATCGTGTGTGCGGGTCGGGCGCGCAGGCGATTGCGTCCGCGGCCCAGGAAATCTGGCTTGGTCTCGGCGATGCAGCCGTGGCCGGCGGCATGGAAAACATGGACCGCGCGCCGTATCTGCTCGACGGCGGCCGCTGGGGCTACCGGATGGGCAACGCGCAAATCCACGACAGCCTGCTGCGCGACGGCCTGAATGACGCGTTTTCCGGCGAGCATTCCGGCTGGCATACCGAAGACCTCGTCACGCAGTTTGACCTCACGCGCGAAACGCAGGACCGTTGGGCCGCGCGTTCGCAACAGCGTTTTGCCGAAGCGCAGGCGCGCGGCGATTTCGACGCCGAACTGGTCGCCGTGGAAATTCCGGGGCGCAAAGGCCCGCAGCATTTTACGAGCGATGAACAGCCGCGCCCGGATACCACGGTCGAAACGCTGGCCAAACTGCGTCCGGCATTCCGTCCGGACGGCACGATTACCGCAGGCAATGCGCCGGGCTTGAACAGCGGCGCGGCAGCCATGCTGGTCGCTGAACGTGGGTTCGCCGAGGCGCGCGGCATCGAACCGTTCGCGCGGTTGGTGGCGTTTGGCGTCGCGGCCGTCGAGCCGGGCATGTTCGGCCTCGGTCCGGTGCCGGCCGTGCAAATGGCCCTGGCTCGCGCGGGTTGGCAACTCGATGACGTCGAACGCTTCGAGATCAATGAAGCCTTCGCTGCCGTGCCGATCGCCGTGGCGCGCAGACTCGGCATCGCGGATGAACTGATCAACGTGCAGGGCGGCGCGATCGCGCACGGTCATCCAATCGGCGCGACCGGTGCGGTATTGACTACCCGCCTGCTGCATTCGATGCGCCGCGACGGCCTGAAACGCGGCATCGTCACGTTGTGCATCGGCGGCGGGCAGGGGATTGCGCTGGCATTGGAAGTGATCTGAGATCGGCCGCTGCGGTGCGTCGCGGTGCCACGAACCGCGATGGCGCCGCGGCGGCATCGGCTAGTGAAAGATCGGCAAAGCCATAAAGCCCTTGATGACGATCGCGTTAGCAATGTCGATAAAGAACGCGCCCACCATCGGGACCACCAGAAAGGCGAGATGCGAATGGCCGAAGCGGGCCGTAACGGCCTGCATATTCGCAATGGCCGTAGGCGTGGCGCCGAGGCCGAAGCCGCAATGACCGGCGGCGAGCACGACAGCGTCGTAGTTGCGGCCCATCACGCGGAATGTGACGAAGATCGCGTAGAGCGCCATCAACACGGTTTGCGCAACGAGAATCGAAACGACCGGCAGCGCCAGCGAGGCGAGGTCCCAGAGCTTGAGCGTCATCAATGCCATGGCGAGAAATAGCGCGAGGCTCACGTTGCCCAGCAGGGCGACGGCGTGATCGATAACAGGCTTGCCTGCGAGCCCGAGCATATTGCTTAGCAACACGCCCACGAATAGCACGCAGACAAAACTCGGCAGTTCGATTGCCGTGCCGGCCAATACCTGTGAGAGCGCGTCGCCGGCCGCGAGGCTGATCGCGATCAGCGCCAGCGTCTCGATGAAGGCGGCCGGCGTGGTGGCTTGTTCCGCCTTTGGTTCTTCGAAGGCGAGCGGCGCTTCGGCGGAGTTCTTGGCGTGGCTCTCCGCATGGTTTTCGGCGCGGGCGGCGTCCTTCCTGGCGACTTGCCGCATCAGCACGCGCGCGACCGGGCCACCGAGAATGCCGCCCATCACGAGACCGAAAGTCGCGCAGGCAATCGCGGCCTCCGTGGCGGACTGAAGCCCGTGGTGTTCGGCGAATACCTTGCTCCATGCCGCGCCGGTGCCATGACCGCCGGACAATGTGATCGAACCGACCAGCAAACCGTACAGCGGATCGATGCCCAATACATAAGTGAGAGCGATGCCCACTGCATTCTGCAGTATCAACAGGCCGATCACGAGACCGAGAAAACGCAGCAGCAGCGGGCCGCCGGACTTGAGGCTGGCGAGGTTGGCGTTGAGGCCGATGGTCGCGAAGAAGGCGAGCATCAGCGGCGTTTGCAGCGCTGTATCGAAGCGTACTTCGATGTGGCTCGTCGTGCGCAGGATCAGCAGGACGATTGCCACAAGGAGCCCGCCGGCAACGGGTTCGGGAATCGTATAGCTGCGCAGCAGGGGGATCCATCCGACTAGCCGGTTGCCGAGCAGCAGAACCAGTGAAGCCGTGACGAGCGTTCCGTAGATACCGACGTTCATGGTCGACCTCGTTGAGCATGATTGATGGTCATAGCGGTACGAGGCGTCTGACGGCGTGTGGAGCGGCAAAGGAGCGAGCGAGAAGCGCCTGTGGCGTGAGCGTACCTGAACGGCAGTGATCCAACAACGGTGGCAGCGAGGTGCACCGGCGCGGACCGCCTGGCCGTCGATACCGGAGTAAGACCATATTTAAAGTTTTCTCCAGCATCGGTTTCGTTTAGCATCATTGCCACTTTCACAAGAACACCAAGAGACATGGCACTGATCGCTCGAAACATCCTCGGTATTGCCGTCCTGCTGCTTATCGCTTTCATCTTTTCGACCAACCGGCGCGCCATCCGCTTACGGACTGTAATTGCGGCGCTGCTTGCGCAGATCGGGATTGGTGCTTTCATTCTCTTCGTGCCGGTCGGCAAGACGGTGCTCGCCGCTGCTGCATCCGGCGTCAATCACGTACTCGGCTATGGCAACGCGGGCATCGAGTTCCTGTTCGGCGGCCTCGTGCAATCAAAGATGTTCCAGGTCTTCGGCGACGGCGGCTTCGTTTTCGCCGTGCGGGTGTTGCCGGCCATCATCTTCGTGACCGCGCTCATTTCCGTGCTGTACTACATCGGCGTGATGCGCTGGATCGTGATCGTGCTCGGCACGATATTCCACAAGCTGCTCGGTGTATCGAAGCTTGAATCTTTCTCGGCCGTGACCACGATCTTCCTGGGTCAAAGCGAAATGCCTGCCGTGGTCAAACCGTTCACGCGCGACATGACAGGCGCTGAAATGTTCGCGGTGATGTCGAGCGGCATGGCGGCGGTTGCCGGTTCGGTGCTCGCGGGCTATGCGGGTCTCGGTGTGCGGATTGACTATCTGCTGGCCGCGTCGTTCATGGCGGTGCCCGGCGGCTTGCTGTTCGCCAAGATCATTCACCCGACCACCGAGCCGAGCCGCGTGCACCTCGAAGACCTCAGCTTCGACGAAAAGCGTCCCGCGAATGTGATTGAAGCCGCGAGTTCCGGCGCGACCGTGGGTTTGAAAATCGCCGTGATGGTCGGCGCGATGCTGATCGCTTTCGTCAGCCTGATCGCGTTGCTCAACGGCATTGTGGGCGGCATAGGCGGCTGGTTCGGCCATCCGCAACTGTCGATGCAATCGGTGCTCGGTACGGTGTTCGCACCGCTCGCGTATCTGATCGGTGTGCCGTGGAGCGAAGCCGCAATCGCCGGCAATTTCCTTGGTCAGAAGATGATTCTCAACGAGTTCGTCGCTTATGCTTCGCTGTCGCCGTATCTGAAAGATGCCGCCAGCGTGAGCGCGGCCGGCCTGCAGGCGCTCGACCCGCGTACCCTTGCTATTCTGTCGTTTGCGTTGTGCGGCTTCGCGAACTTCGCGTCGATCGCGGTGCTGACGGGCGGCTTTAGCGCCGTCGCGCCGGAACGCCGCGCTGAAGTCGCGCGCTACGGCCTGCGTGTCGTGCTCGCCGCGACGCTCTCGAACCTGATGAGCGCCACGATTGCGGGCATGTTCCTGACGCTGAATTGAATCGAATCGAGGATCGTTGCATGAATATGGAACAACTGCTGGAACACGCGGGCGTCGCGCGAGAAAAGGCCTATGCGCCTTATTCGAAGTTCAAGGTCGGCGCCGCGCTGCTGACTAAAGACGGCACTGTATTCGACGGCTGCAACGTCGAGAATGCCTCGTACGGACTGTGCAATTGTGCTGAACGTACGGCGTTTTTCAGCGCGATTGCCGCGGGCTATCGGCGCGACCAGTTCGCCGCGCTTGCCGTGATCGGCGATACGGATGGACCGATCGCACCGTGCGGCGCGTGCCGCCAGGTGATCATCGAACTGGGCGGCCCCGAATTGCCGATCCGGCTCGGCAATCTGCATGGCGCCACCCGCGACACCACCGCGCGTGAACAATTGCCGGACGCGTTTTATCTATGAGCAAGCACAAAGTTATCTACGACACCGATCCTGGTGTGGACGACGCGATGGCGCTCGTTTTTCAGGCGCTGCATCCGGACATCGAATTGCTGGGTCTGACGAGCGTATTCGGCAACGCCACGATCGAGACCACCACGCGCAATGCGCGTTTTCTGGCCGGGCGGTTCGTGCCGGGCGTGCCGGTTGCGCAGGGCGCCGCGGCACCGCTCAAGCGTGCAGCACCTGAACCGCTCGCCTGGATTCACGGCGACAACGGGCTTGGCAACATCGCGATTGAAGCCGCTCCTGAAGCCGCGCTCGATGCACGTCCCGCGCATCGTTTCATCATCGACACGGTGCGCGCCCGTCCCGGCGAAGTTACGTTGATCGCGGTGGGCCCGCTTACGAACCTGGCATTGGCGCTGGCCGACGATCCGCAGATCGCGCCGCTCGTCAAACAGGTGGTCATCATGGGCGGCGCGTTCGGCACGGACGGCGTGCTCGGCAACGTGACGCCGGCCGCCGAAGCGAACATCCTCGGCGACCCCGATGCTGCCGACATCGTGTTCGGCGCACCGTGGCCGGTTGCGATCGTGGGGCTCGACGTCACGCAGCGCACCATCATGAGCCAGGATTATCTGGCGTCGCTGCGCGATCGCGGCGGTGCAGCAGGGCGGTTCGTGTGGGACGTGTCGCGGCACTATGAGGCCTTTCATGAGCAAAGCGCGCAACTCAAGGGCATTTACGTACACGACTCGTCGGCAGTCACTTATGTGCTGGCGCCGCATCTTTATACGACTCGCAGTGGTCCCGTACGAGTGCTGACGGACGGTATCGCGGTGGGCCAAACCATCCAGAAGCCTTCTACGATGCCGGTGCCCGCGCCGGACTGGGACAGCCGGCCCGACAGCACGGTCTGCCTCGACGTGGATGTGCCCGGGATGCTCGCACTCTACGAGCGCACCATTTGCGGCACGCTGTAGGGCGATCTTGTGACGCTGCCGCCGTTTGCTAGCTGCCGCCGCCTCTTAAGTGCCTCTCTTCATTCAGCCCGGGGCGTAGCAGACGGCTGGCGGCGCGGCGATTGATCCGACGTGATTGATCTGACATAAAGAACAACGCGGAAACGGTGTGAGAAACCGCGATGCCGCGGTGCAATGCAGCAAACCGGCCCACCATTGTGGCCGATGCGTATCGTCAATCTTTGCTACATTTCTGCAGACGTGCTGCGCAGGCGGTCTTCGAAGCTTTTGCATACCGACCCGGCGCGCGTGACCCACATCTATCAAGAGGCAAAAGATGCGAATTCTAGTAGTAGGGGCGGGCGCCGTGGGCGGCTACTTCGGCGGACGTCTCGCAGCGGCGGGCCAGGACGTGACCTTCCTCGTGCGCCCCGGCCGCGCGGAAAAACTCGCGCGTGACGGCCTCGTCATCAACAGCCCGCGCGGCAATCTCACGTTGCACGACGTCAAGACGATACTCGCCGGAGTCGGCGCGGAGCCGTTCGATCTGGTGCTGCTCAGTTGCAAAGCCTACAGTCTCGACGACGCGATCGATTCATTCGCACCGCTGGTCGGCGAATCGACGCTGATTCTGCCGATGCTCAACGGCATGCGCCATATCGAGGTGCTTAAGGAAAAGTTCGGTGCGTTACGCGTACTGGGCGGTCAATGCGTGATCGCGGCGACGCTCAGCCCAGAGCAGCACGTCATGCATCTGAACGAAACGCACGCGATCACCTTCGGTGAACTGGACGGCGGCACGTCCGAGCGTGTCCAGGCGATCGCGGATGCGATGGCCGGCGCGAATTTCGATACCGTAGTGAGCGACAACATCCTGCTGCGCATGTGGGAAAAGTGGGTGTTCCTGGCCACACTGGCGGCCAGTACGTGCTTGATGCGCGGTTCGGTCGGCGATATTCTGGCTGCGCCGGACGGCAAGCGCATCGTCGAAAACCTGCTCGGCGAGTGCCGTGGCGTCGCGGAGCACAACGGCTTTACGATGGGCCCGGACTTCGATGCCCGAGCTACCCAAACGCTCTTCACGCCTTCGCCGCTAACCGCTTCAATGCTGCGGGACGTCGAAAACCACTCGCATACCGAGGCGGATCACATTCTCGGCGATCTGATCTCGCGCGGCGGCGATGCACAGAAGGGTGAGCATGGCTTATCGCTGCTGCGTATCGCCTATAGTCATTTGAAGACGTATGAAGCGAGGCAGACCCGTACGTCCTGAATGACCGGAACGCGGGCGACGGAGACGGTCACAGCAGCCTAACGTTTCGGAGGTGAAGCATGCCGAGTCCAACCGGATCCGTACCCGCGCTCAGTGCCGCTTCGGCGACGATCTTCTCGATCGGCATCGTTTTTCTCGGCTACTGGGGCTTGTACGAGCCGACCAAATGGCGAGCCTCCGACGTCTTCGTCTTCGTGTTTGCGATGATCGGCTTCGGCTGCCTCGGGCTCGTGCCGTGGATGGCGACGAGCCCGGTTGAACCGGAAAACAGCGACGTCCGCATCCGGGTTGCGCGGCACATGTTCCTTATCGGCGTGCTGTCAATCTGGCTGGGCGTGGCGATCTCGGTGATCTTCTGATTAACGCTCGATCTGCCTGTTCCAACGCGTATCCCACTGCGCGCGATGCGCATTGATCGTGTCCCAATCCACCACGGTCACCTTCTTCACCAGATCGTCGACGTTACCCAGGCTTTGCTGCATCGGCGGCGTCATCTTCGCGAGACGATTGGTCGGAATCTGCTTGCCGGCCTCGGCCGCTTTTGTCTGCGCCGGCGCGGACAGCAGGAACTGCGCGAGTTTCTGTGCCAATTGCGGATCCGGGTTGTTGTTGACCACGCACAGATCGACCAGCAGCAACACCGGACCTTCCTTCGGACTCACATAGCCGACCGGAATGCCCTTGTCCTGCAGATCGCTGACGGCAGTCGGCGTCAACGGGAACAGACCCGCTTCACCGGTCTGGACCATTTCGGAAATCTTCGCGGAATTCGGCACGTACTCCACCACGTTCGGGCCGACTGTCGTGGCCCATTTCGTGAAGCCCGGTTCGACATTCTGCTCGCTGCCGCCCATCAAACGGTTGATCGCCAGAAAGCCGTGCAGGCCGAAGGTGCTGCTCGACGCGGATTGGAACACCACCTTGCCCTTGTACTTCGGATCGGCAAAGTCCATCCACGAAGTCGGCGGCGCCCAGCCTTTTTCAGCAAACAGCTTCTTGTTGTACGCGATGCCGGTCATGCCAAGTTGCACGCCCGCGCCCATGTCGTCCTTCATGCGCGCGAACGGGTAGAGCTCCTTGAGCACCGGCGAGTCGTCGAGCTTCTTGCACACGCCCATGCTGACCGCGCGCGCCATCACGCCGTCGTCGAGAAACACCACGTGGATCTGCGGATTGGCCTTGTTGGCGAGCAGCTTGGCGAGAATGTCCGACGAGGTGCCGGGCACCACGACTACTTTGACATTGTTGGCTTTCTCGAAGTCGGGCAGCACCTGGCTCGTATAGGCCTTTTCCATAGGACCGCCGTTCATGCCGATGTAGATGGTTTTGGTCTCCGACCATGCCGGCGCGGCCGCACCGAATGCGCACAATGCGGCCAGCGCCGCGATCGTCTTGAACAGTTTCATTGAGAGGCTCCTGAGTTTCATTAAACGATAACGAGGCGATGACTGAGCGATAAGAAAGCGAAAACCGAGCGATAACCGAGCGATAACTAAGCGACGGACGGCGCAGCAACAGCAGCGAAGCGATTGATCGAAAAAGCGTCGAGCGGTGTGGTTGTGGCGCCGTCGATCACGAGATCCGCGAGTATTTCGCCGACGCCCGGCGCCAGCAGAAACCCGCCGCCCGAAAAGCCGAACGCATGGAACAGTCGCGGCACCGTGCGGCTTGCACCGATGATCGGGTTGCTGTCGGGTGTTTCGCCTTCCACGCCGCTCCACGTGCGGATCAGCAGCGCCTCGCGCAACGGGGGCAGCAGGGCGCACGCATCGCGCATTACCGCGCGAGTGGTTTCCGTCGACGGTTGACCGTACTCGCCGTCGCCATGTCCGCGCCCGCCGCCGATCACGCAATTGCCGCGCGCCACTTGCCGTGCGTAGATGCCGCCACCGTACACGCCGAGGTTGTGCGTGATGAAATGCGGCAGCGGTTCGGTGACCCACATGTTTGGGTAGATCGGTTTCATCGGCGCGGTTTCGCCGAAGTAACCGGCGACCGTATTAGCCCATGCGCCGGCGGAATTGATCAGCCAGTCGGCGCTGATACGCGTGTCGCCTGCTCGTAGCTGGAAGCGCGTGCCGTCGTGATGGATGTCGGTCAGTTCGGTTTGCTCGCGCACGTCCGCGCCTGCGGCGCGCGCGGCGCGTGCGAACGCGGGCGACACCAGACGTGGATTCGCATGGCCATCGGTCGCACAAAGCGAGCCGCCGACCGCTGCAGCGCCCAGCCATGGATAACGTTGCCGGAACGTGGCGCCGCTGATGACCTGCGCTTGCAGTCCATGGCCGCGCGCCATGTCCGCCCATGTTTCGAGCGCGGCAAGATCGGCTTCGCTGCGCGCGAGCCGCAAATGTCCTGACACGGTGAATTCGCCGTCGATGCCGATCAGCTCCGGCAAGCGGTCCCAGATGCGCCGTGCACGCATCGCGAGCGGCATCTGCTCGGCGGGCCGTCCCTGGACGCGCACGCCGCCGTAGTTCACACCGCTTGCCTGTGCGCCGCAATAGCGCCGCTCGAACAGGCCCACGCGCAAGCCGCGCCGCGCGAGCGCCAACGCCGCCGATGAGCCGACCAGTCCGCCGCCCGCAATCGCGACGTCGTAGTGCAGGGTGTCACTCATCGCGCGCCTCCTCGGGAATCTCGACGACGTCGTCGGCATACATCGCCGGCGATAGCGGAATCGGTTTGACAGGCGCCTGGCTGCGCAAACGGCCGACGGCTTCGAGGGGTTTGCCGGTTTCTTCCGCCAGCAGCGTCAATGCCGCTTCGCCGCACATGCGTCCCTGGCAACGGCCCATGCCGACACGCGTGAGCGCTTTCAGTCGATTGATCTCGCTCGCTTCGCCGCCGCGGATGCAGCGCCGCAAGGTGCCTGCATCGATTTCTTCGCAGCGGCACATGGTCATGTCGTCGGGCCATTGGGCTGCGCATTTTGCGGGTGGTGCAAATGCCGCTTCGATACCCTGGCGAAACACGGCGATACGTTGCAGGCTGCGCTCGAGTGAAGCTGCGTTGCGCATACCGAGGCCACGTGGATGCGCAATGCCGAGGTCATCGAGTAGCGCCAATGCCGTGCGGCGGCCGGCGAGTTCGGCAGCGTCGGCGCCCGCGATGCCCGCACCGTCGCCCGCCAGATAGATGCCGCGCACGGAGCTGCGGCCTGCGGGGTCGAGCTCGGGAAGCCAGCAACGGTTGTGCGTATCGAAGCGGAAGCGGCACCCGGCGAGATCGGCGAGCTGGGTTTCAGGCTTCAGGCCGAAACTGATGCCGACGGCGTCGCATGCGAGGGTTTCGGTCTTCGAACTGTCCGCCGAAGAGCGCCATTCAATCGCACTCACGCCTTGGTCGCCACGAATGCCGATCAAGCTCACGTCGCGCTCGATCCGCACGCGGTGCATCTTTAGCCAGCCGACGTAGTAAAGCCCTTTCGCGAACGTTGCAGGTTGCCGCGCGAGTTTCGGCGCCGCCGCAATCTGCTGCGATAGCGGACTCGTGTCGAGTACAGCTACCACCTGTGCACCGGCTTTCACGTACTGATAGGCCACGAGATAGAGCAGCGGCCCGGTACCAGCGAGTACCACGCGCTGGCCGATCGCACAGCCTTGCGCCTTCAAAGCGACCTGCGCCGCGCCTAGTGTGTAGACGCCGGGCAGGGTCCAGCCCGGCACCGGCAGCACACGATCGGTGGCGCCGCTTGCGATGATCAGATGCGAAAACGGCACACTGATTTCCCGTCCCGCGTGCAGCGTATCGAGACGGCCCGGTGCACAAGCCCAGGCCAGTGTGTCGGGGCGATAGTCGAGATGCGGAAGCAGCGCGGCCATCGTCGTATGTAATGCGTCGGCCTTGTGCGCTTCAAAACCGTAGAGCGTTTTCTTCGAGCGCTGGAATGCGCCGTTCGCAGGCGGTTGACGATAGATCTGTCCACCCCAGCGAGCGTTTTCGTCCAGCACGATGGGCTTGATGCCGGCCGCCACCAGCGTTTCGGCGGCGCGGACGCCCGCCGGTCCCGCGCCGACGATCACCACGCGGTGTTCGTTGCTCATTGCGTGTCTCCGTTTGCCGTCGCGGCAGAGGTAGCAGCAGTCGGAGCAGAGACGGGAGAGACAGCAGCAGTGGCAGCAACGGAAGCAACTTCAGCGAGCTGCGTGACCACCCGCATGCCTTGCGTCACCAGTGTCGAGCACGCGCGCAAACGCAGACCCTCTTCCGTACGCATCCAACAATCCTGGCAAGCGCCGATCAGGCAGAAGCCGGCGCGTGGCGCGCCACTGAATTCGCTTTCGCGCACGCGACGTTGTTGCATCAGCACGGCGGTGAGCAGCGTATCGCCTTGCAACGCGGTGACCTCGTGACCATCGATAACAAAGCTAAGCGGTTCACGCTGCGTTTCCGCAACGCGAACGAATTGCGCATCGCGTTTCGGCGCGGCGGATTCGGAAGACGGCAAATTCGACGGCATGTGAGAGAGTGCGGTAGAGGACATCAGTGCTGGCCGATCAGAATCCGGTTGAGCCCATACACGCGATCGAGCAGCAGCATCGCGCCGGCCGTGATGAAGATCACCAGCGCGGAGACGGACGCCATCATCGGGTCGATTGACTCGGTCGCATACATGTACATGCGCACCGGCAGCGTGACGGTTTGCGGCGAGGTGACGAAGATCGACATGGTCAGCTCGTCGAAACTGTTGATGAACGCGAGCAACCAGCCGCCGGTAATGCCCGGCAGAATCATCGGGAAGGTGATACGGCGAAACGTGGTCCACGCGTCAGCACCGAGCGAGTGCGCGGCATGTTCGACGCTGCGGTCGAGACCGCTGACGGAAGCCAGCACGAGCCGCATCACGAACGGCGTGATGATGATCATGTGCGCGAGCACAAGCCACGCGAACGAACCGGTCGCACCGATCAGCGCGAAGAAGCGCAGCAGTGCGATGCCGAGCACGAGACCGGGAATCACCAATGGCGACAGCAGTAAGCCGTTCAGGAAACCGCGACCCGGAAAGCGCGCACGGCCGATGGCCAACGCGGCAGGCAAAGCGACGATCAAAGACAACGTTGCAGAGGCAAACGCCAGCTTCAGGCTGTTGAAGAACGCCGAGATAAAGTCTGGGTAGTTGAGGATCGCGCGGAACCAGCGCAGTGATACGCCGTGTGTGGGCAGCGTGAGCGTTTCGTCGGGCGTGAAAGCGACCAGGACCACGATCACGAGCGGCGCGAGTACGAACGCGATGACGAGCGTGTGGAAAATCAGCGCAATGGGGCCGTTTTTTCTCATGATGATCTCGGGAGGTTCAACCGAGGCTTCTGGTGTACTTGCGTTCCAGAATCCGGTAGTAAGTGAGCATCACGATCAGATTCGCGACCAGTAGCAGGAGCGCGATGGTCGCGCCGAGCGGCCAGTTCAGCGAGCCGAGGAATTCGTCATAGACGGCGGTGGCGGCGACTTTCAGGCGCCGTCCGCCGAGCAGTCCGGGAATCGCGAACGCGCTCGCCGACAAGCCGAACACCATCAGGCTGCCCGACAGGATGCCCGGCGTGAGTTGCGGCAACACGATGCGGCGCAGCGTGGTGGCGGGGGAGGCCATCAGCGAGAGCGCGGCATTTTCCGTTTGCGGGTCGAGCTTCTGCAATGCGGTCCACACCGGAATCACCATGAACGGCAGCATCACATGCACCAGTGCAATCACGATCGCAAAGGTGGTGTATTCGAGCTTGTACGGTCCGAGCCCGATAAGACCGAACGCCTGATTCACGAGGCCGTTGCTATTGAGCAGCATGCTCCAGCCGAACGCGCGCACCACGACCGAAACCAGCAGCGGCGCGAGAATGATCAGCAGGAACATCGAGCGATACGGATCGCGCATGCGCGACAGCACGTAGGCTTCGGGCGTGCCGATCACGATGCACAGCAGGGTGGTCAGAAAGGCAATGCCGAAGGTGCGCAGGAAGATCGTGTGGAAATACGACGATTGCAGCACTTCCGCATAGTTGCCGAACTGGAATGCGGCGAGCGGGCCGCTCGACGGATCGAAGCGGTAGAAGGTCAGCACCAGCGTCATCACGAGCGGCACCAGCACGAGCGTCGCAAACAGCAGGAAAGCCGGCGCGCACATCAGCCACAACGGCAGGAACGCCTGCCACGGCGCGCGGCGCGCATTGCCGGTCTTCATGCTGTCGTTGTTCGAAGCGGGCAGCGTACTAGCCATGATGCGCATCCCGTTGAATGAAGCGGATCGCCTCGCTGTTCCAGTCGACGCCAACCGCCGCGCCTTCCGGCAACGGTTCGGTGCCTTCGTTCTGGCAGCACACCAGCACTTCGCCGAGCCGGCTGTCCACGCGGTACAACCATTGACTGCCGAGGAAGAAGCGGCTCGTCACCGTGGCAGCCAGACGTCCCGCGTTCGGCGCACACAGGCGCAGTTTTTCCGGACGAATGCACAACGTGACCGCATCGCCGACGCCGATCACGCGTTCACGCATCGGCAGTTGCGCGGTGTGGCCCGTCTCGGCGAGATCGTGTCCGAGGTCGATACGGATCGCGTCGCCGTCGCGCGCCACCACGGTGCCTGCCAGCATGTTCGCCTTGCCGATGAACTGCGAGACGAATCTGTTTTCAGGCCGTTCGTACGCTTCGTACGGCGTGTCGATCTGCGTAATGCGGCCGGCTTCCATCACCACCACTCGGTCGCTGATCGACAGCGCTTCTGACTGGTCGTGCGTGACCATGATGGTGGTCGTGCCGATCTTGCGTTGAATGGCGCGCAGTTCGAACTGCATGTCTTCGCGCAGCTTGGCGTCGAGGTTCGACATCGGTTCGTCGAGCAGCAACACGGGCGGCGCGATCACGATCGCGCGAGCAATCGCCACACGCTGCCGCTGGCCGCCGGACAACTCGCGCGGAAAGCGGTGCGCGAGCGCATCGAGCCGCACCAGTGCCAGCGCTTCGCGCACTCGCTCCTTGCGTTCGGCCTTGTCGATGTTGCGCATCTCCAGACCGAAGCCGACGTTTTCTGCGACGCTCATATGCGGAAATAGCGCGTAGCTCTGGAACACGATGCCGAGACCGCGTTTGTTCGGCTTCATGTGAGTGATGTCGCGGCCGTCGAGCGTGATGCGGCCGCGCGTCGTTTCGACGAAACCCGCGATCATCTGCAACGTGGTGGTCTTGCCGCAACCCGACGGTCCGAGCAGCGAAACGAACTCGCCTTTCTCAACCGACAGGTTCACGTCGGCGACTGCCTGCAGATCGCCGAACGATTTCGCTACGTCCGTGAGTGTGAGGAACGACATGATCTGGCCTTTGGATGGATCGACACCGGTTCAATCGGCTACTACCTCGATGGAACCGACTCTATCCAGCCAAATTGCATGGCGTCAATTTCAAATTCCGTTTGACGGTATAAGTTTAGAAAAAATTCCGATGGATGGAATGTATTCGGCAAGACTGGCATCGATCATTCCGTTCCATGACGTCCGGAAAATCCCTATGAATCTGAATAAAGTGCAAATGGAACGGGCGTGCCGGGAATATTCCATTCATGGATAATTCCCTCTATAGTGTTCCGGTCAATGAAATAAATCGGAGCGACAGAGATGAATGCTGCCACCAAACGAGATGCCGATCCCGCACTGGCCGATACCGGCAGTCCGCCCGGCCCCGGGATGCTGGAGCGCGCCTTCGCGGTGATCCGTGCGTTATCCGAAGCGCAACCCGACGGCGGTCGCGTCACGCGTCTCGCGAAGGCGGTGGGTCTCACGCAAGGCACGGTGCATCGCATTCTTCACGCGCTGATCGCGGAAGGCATCGTCGAGCAGGACGAAAGCTCAAAGCTTTATCGGCTGAGTGTCGATTTCTTCGCGCTCGCCGCGCAGGCCGGCAATCCGAGCGGCATGCGCACGCTGTGCCGTCCCGCGCTGCTGCGGCTTTGCGCGAGTCTTGGCGACACGATTTTTCTGCTGGTCAAAAGCAGCTTCGACGCGGTGTGTCTCGACATTTGCGAAGGGCCGTTTCCGATTCGCTCGTTCACCGGCGATATTGGCGGGCGCGTGGCCTTGGGTGTCGGTCAGGGGAGTCTGGCGATTCTCGCGTTCCTGCCGGAAGCGGAGCGTGAAGAGATCATCCGCTTTAATGTGCCGCGCATTCGCGGCTATGGCGTGCTCGACGAAGTGTATTTGCGCACCGAGATCGAGCGTGTGCGCCAACTCGGGTACGCGGGCCGCAATAGTGGGGTACTCGACGGCATGGCGGGCGTGGCGGTGCCGATTCTGGATCGCACGGGTGTCGCGGTGGCGGCGCTGAGCGTGGGCACGCTGGCGGCGCGTCTCGGCGACGATCGCCTGCCGATGGTGGTCGAATTGCTGCGCCGTCAGGCGGATGCGATCGGCCCGCAAACTAATCCCTTCGATGTCGCGTTGCGCCGGCCGATGCATGGTTTGTCGCGGGCGATGACTACGGAGCGGATCGCGGGTTAATCTGAAACTGAAAGCGAATAGGGCGTCACGTTGAGCCGACGCGGTTTTGCCTGTCAAGTACACCCTGCCAACGCAAAACGGAAGCCACGGCGCTACGGCAGTTTGGCGAGTAGAGTGTCCAGGAGTGACGGCGGCAGACTGATTTCACCGTCATCGCCGTCCGCTGACGTGTCGTAGATAAGCGAGTGGTCTGTCCAAGCAAGGTTCGGTGCATCAAGATTGAAATAGGTCCTTTCCGCTAACAGCTTCTTGGACTTTGCGTCGTATAGACGTAGAAGAATCTTGTTGTTCCACAGATAACTGTAGCTGGCCGTGTAGCGGGCATCCGTATCGGATGGCACGTTGTGCCACGTCGCAGCGTGCGACCGCTGTCGCACGTCCAGCAAATAATTGCCCGTATAGGCCAACGCGACCACAATGGCGAGGCGCTCGGCCGTGAGCAGGGCAATCTGGCGAGTCCGCATGGTCCTGCCGTCACCGCTCGAAAAGATGAACATGACTGACCGGACAAAACTGACCAACGTGACTGTGACGACAATGGAGAGGATGCAAAGCATCAGCATGCTCTCGCTATATCCTTGCAGCCCTTTCATAGAAACCCCAATTCAATTGGTGGATTCAGTCCAATAACCGGGTAGTCGGAATACACGATAAAATCTCCGCCGCGTTGGTGCATTAGCTGCCACTGCCTGAATGAACGGTTTCTAACTGACTTCCGGGAGGTGGAGCGTGGCACCCCCTAGGGCAATTTGGCTAGCAGTCTGTCATACAGCGAAGGTGGCAGGATTACCCAGGAAGAATCGTCGCCACCTCTCGAAAATGAAACATTGTCCTCTTTCCACCACGACAACTCTGGTACGGGTGTGCTGAATGTTCGCTCGGCCAACAGTTCGCTATTCTTTGCGTCGTACACGCGGCCTACGTAGTCAGAATCGTTTCCGGGATTCCATCGCAGTAGGCACAGTTCGGCTATGTAACGTCCTCCATCCGAGGGCGTCTTTCTGCAGTCGTGTGCCTTTGACCTCAGGTCAGCGCCGATCCAGTAATTGACGGCAATCCATAGCACGGCCACGCTGGCAATTCGTGTGACCCACAACCCGGCGATGCGCCCGACGCGAGCAGCCCGTTCCGTTGACTGCGAAAAAATGATGACCAGCGACCGGACGAAGCTAGCCAGCACAACCAACGCAATAAGGACGAGCGCGTAGAACGCCATCATGCCTTCGGAATATCCTTGCATTCCCATCATAGGTAGACCGTCATGGGTGGGTAAATCGGCACAAAACGACAATCCGAATAAACAACAAAGTCGCCGCCGCGCTTATGCTTCATCACCCACGGTCGGAATGAACTGCCCTTGACGGGGTTGTAGATGTTTCCGCTCCCACGCACAACCCCGACCGCAACGGGACAGCCAACGAAGGAGGTTGCGGTTGATCGAGAATCGAGGCCCCGGCGTTGTAGGCGGAGATAACAACGCTCTTATGCGCCTAAGCACAGGGCCTGGAGCCCCGCCCCGCTCAAAACACCTTCACCGGTACATTCACCACCAACCGGTACTCCATATTGTTGCCATCGGAGTAATAGTGCGAGGCGTTGTGCCACATCGCGATGAACGTGACCTTCGTGTCCTTGAAGCGGCCGCTTTGCAGCGTATAGCTCGGAATGAAGCCGAACTCGTGATGGTGGCCGTGCACCGGTTCACCGTTCTTCCAGTACAGGTTGTGCAGCGGCGCGGACGCCGAAGCATTGTCCGCGGCACCCGCCGACGCGTCCGCACCCCAGCCATACTCGCCCCAGAACATCGCCTTGAGCCCCGGCACGCCGGCGTATTTGCCGTCGAACGTGTAGCGCAATTGCAGCGACTGCTCATGCGGCGCGTTGTAGTCGACGTCCATCGAGTTGGTCAGGTAGATACCGTTGGTCTCGTTGACGTAGTCGAAGAACTGATCGCCGAGCACCTGCTGGTAACCGAGCAGCAGCGCATGTGGGCCGTGCTGTGCGGAAACCGACAGGCTGTACGCGTTGCTGTTGATATGCCCCTGGCGTGATGCGCCGGTATCGTGCGTCGAGTAGATATTCGCGAGACCGCTCCACTTGATCGTGGTCGGGTCGCCGAACGACTGCGCGACCGAGCCATAGTACTGACGCCAGACGTCGTCCGCCTGGTCGACGTACAGCGCCATTTCGCCGTTCTTCGCGTAGTGCCACGTTCCGCCCACGTAAGTCAGGCGGTCGATGCGCGTGCCGCCGTACGAGGTGGTCAGGTTAGTCAGGTTCGTGTGGCCGCGTGCATCGACTTTGGTGAAACTGCCGGCCTCCAGCGTCGTGTGAACCAGATCGTTGCTGACCATCGAAACACCGAGGAACGTCGGCGGCAATGCGCGGTTGTCATGCGGTTCGAGGAACGGATTGGTGACGGTCTGCAGACCGTACTTCACGACCGTTTCCGAAATACGTCCCTTGATGTCGTACATGCCGGGGTAAGCCCACGCGAGCTGCTGCGAGCCGCCGCCGTCCTTGCCGACGTGCACCATGTTGCCGGCGCCGTTGCCGCCGTCGAGCTTGAGCGCGGCGAACAGTGACGCGTCGACACCGAAGCCAACCAGGCCCTGCGTGAAACCGGATTCGTAGTTGACTTGCGCACCCTGAACCCACGCGTGACGATAGATCGAGGTGGGCGCCTGGAAGTAGTCGGAATAGTTGCGGAACTGCAGGTTCAGATGGCTATCGGCGATAAAGCCCTTGCTCGCTGCCTGGCTCGACGGCGGCGTGGCTGGCGTCACCGTCTGGCTGGCTTCCGCATTGACGACGGCATTGGTGGTGTCGGGTTGATCGTTGCGCACCTGGCCGCCCTGTTCGGCTCTGCGCTTGCCGGGCGCGTTGGCTTGCGAACTATGCGAGGCGGGCGTTGCTTGCGATCGTTGCGTAGGAGAGGAAAACGTTTGCGCGAGTGTTTGAGTTTTCGTCGTATCGGAGGTGGGCTCCAGTACGACGTCGTCGGCGTAGGCACTCGCGCCGATGGTCAGCGCGGGCAGCGTGAATGCGCAGTAAAAGAAGGTGGCTGCATTAGTTTTTTTTGACCACTTTTTTGTTCGGCTATCTTTCATGTAGTACGTCTCTGTTATTTTGGTGAGTCTTTGGCTGGCGTTTAGCCAGTCCACGCGTATCGTTTGTCCCGCTGATGGCAGGACGAACGAATCCAACGGCGCGGCGGCCCGCCGCGCCGGGGAATACGGTTTAAATTTTCAGACTGATCTCTTTAGCGATGCCCTAAGGGGACTGCTATGGAGGCGTCGTTCACGCGAATGCACGCGACGCGTGTCGCGCTCGCACCATGCGTGACAGCCTGCGGAATCTCGCTGGCGCAGGCCTCGATCGCATCCGGGCAGCGCGTGCGAAACGCGCAGCCGGAGGGTGGGCTGAGCGGCGACGCAATCTCGCCGCGCAACAGCAGATGACGGCGGGCGCGTTCAACCACCGGATCGGGCACCGGCACGGCCGACAGCAACGCACGCGTGTACGGATGACGCGGCGTGCCATATACGTCGCGCTTGTCGCCGAACTCCATCACACGACCCAGATACATCACCAGCACGCGGTGGCTGATCGCCTTGACGACGGCGAGATCGTGCGCGACGAACAGCAGTGACAGCGACAACTCGCGCTGCAGATCGCGCAACAGGTTGACGATTTGCGCCTGGATCGAGACGTCGAGCGCCGACACCGGCTCGTCGCAGATCACCAGTTGCGGTTCGCCGATCAACGCGCGCGCAATCCCGACGCGCTGACACTGGCCGCCGGAAAACTCATGCGGATAGCGGCGCAGATGCTGCGCGTTGAGACCGACGCGTTCGAGCATGGTCAGAACGCGCCGTTGCACGTCGGTGCGGGCAATGTCCTGGCCATGCGTGCGCAAGGGTTCGGAGACGATCTGTTCGATCGTCATGCGCGGATCGAGCGAGGCGAGCGGGTCCTGGAAAATCATCTGCACGTCGCGGCGCAAGCGCGAGGTATCGCGCTGCGCGCCCGTCAGTACGGTTTCCTTGTCGAGCCAGCGCACGCTGCCGCTCGCCACCGGCGCGAGGCCGATGATCGCGCGCGCCAGCGTGGACTTGCCGCAGCCCGATTCGCCGACGAGTCCCACGGTTTCGCCGCGCCGCACGCTGAACGACACGCCGTCCACCGCGCGCAGCGTCGCATTGCCTGACCATGGAAAGCCGCCGCGCGGCACGCCGAACTGCACCTTGAGATTGTCGACTGACAACAGCGTTGCCGGACTTTGGCCCTGGCTTGCAATGGAAGTGGCGTTCATACGTGTTGTACCTCCATGATTTCCTGCACCGGCCGGTGGCACGCGCGCAACGCATCGGCAGCCGTAGGCGACGCGATAAGCGCAGGCCGCGACTCGCGGCAGCGGTCGGAGCAATACGTACAGCGCGGTGCGAATGCGCAGCCCTCGCCGACTTCGCCGGGCAAGGGCGGGTTGCCGGGAATGGTTTGCAGCGGACGGTCATCGTCGTCGGTGAGGCGCGGCAGCGCGTTCAGGAGACCGATCGTGTACGGATGGGTCGGTGCGGCGAACAGCGTGGCGGCGTTCGCCTGCTCGACGGTTTGGCCGGCGTACATCACCATCACGTCGTCGCACAAACCGGCCACGACGCCCATGTCGTGCGTGATCAGAATGATCGCGGTGCCACGTTCGCGGTTCAGTTCGCGCAGCAGTTCGATGATCTGCGCCTGCACGGTCACGTCGAGCGCGGTGGTCGGCTCGTCGGCAATCAGGATTTCCGGCTCGGAGAGGAGAGCCATCGCGATCATCACGCGTTGCCGCATGCCGCCGGAGAACTCGTGCGGATACATGTTGATGCGCCGTGCGGCATCGGGAATACGCACCGTTTCGAGCGTTTCGATGGCGCGGCGGCGTGCTTCGCGGCGCGACATCTTGCGATGCAGTTGCAGCGTCTCGGTCATCTGCCGTTCGATCGTCAGGAACGGGTTGAGCGAGGTCATCGGGTCCTGAAAGATCATGCCGATGCGATCGCCGCGAATTCTGTTCAACTCGGCTTCGTTCATCGTCAGCAGGTTTTCGCCGCGATAGGTCGCGGCGCCCGACACCTTGCCGTTGCCGGGCAGGAGGCCGAGCAGCGCCATCACCGTCTGGCTTTTGCCCGAACCCGATTCACCGACGATGCCAAGCGTGCGGCCCGCTTCGAGCGAAAACGATACGCGCTGCACCGCGTCGACGGGTGCGCCCTCGCGGCGCGTGAAGCGCACGCTCAGGTCTTTGACTTCGAGTAGCGGCATGTCAGCGGTCCTTCGGGTCGAACGCGTCGCGCAGACCATCGCCGACGAAATTCACGGAATACAGTGTGATGCACAGCATCACGGCCGGGCACAACAGCAGCCAGGGCATCGAATCGAGCTTCTGCGCGCCGTCCTGGATCAGCACGCCCCAGCTCGTCATGGGTTCCTGCACGCCGAGGCCGAGGAACGACAGCACCGATTCGGTCAGCACGATATTCGGCACCGTCACGCTCGCGTACACCACCACCACGCCGAACAGATTCGGCACGATGTGGCGCGCGATGATCGAACGCGAACTCACGCCGATCGCACGGGCGGCGTCGATGAATTCGCGCGAGCGCAGCGACAGCGTCTGACCGCGCACCACGCGCGCCATGTCGAGCCACGAAAACGCGCTGATGGTGAGGACGACCAGATAGAACGCGCGGCCGAACAGCGTCATCATCAGGATGGCGATCAGCATGTAGGGGATCGCGTACATCATGTCGACGATACGCATCATCACCGCGTCGACGCGGCCACCCAGATAGCCGGCGGTAGCGCCATATGCGACGCCGATCAGTCCCGATACCAGTGTGCCGAGCAGGCCGACTTCGAGCGACACGCGACCGCCTTGCAGCGTGCGCGCGAGCAGGTCGCGACCGAGTTCGTCGGTGCCGAACCAGTGCATGTTTTGCAGCGTGGGCGCGAGGCTGATCGCGCTCCAGTCGCTATCGATCGGATTGTTCGGCAGGAACCACGGACCGGCCACGCAGGCAATCACGATCAGCAGCAAGACGACAAAGCCGGCGAACGCCGCGCGGTTGCGCACGAAGCGCGCGGCAGCGGTGGCGAGCGGGCCGCGCGAACGCGGCGCGTTGGCAATGGCCGCGAGCGGATCGAGCGCCGCGGCAGTCGTTTGAAATGAGCGGGCCATGGATCAGTACCGGATGCGCGGATCGAGCCATGCATACGCGAGGTCGACCAGCAGATTAAACAGCACGGCGACGGCGGTCGTCAGCACGACGAGGCCGAGCACGAGGGTGTAGTCGCGATTGATCGCGCCGTTGACGACCAGTTGGCCGAGACCCGGCAGCGCGAACACCGATTCGGTGACCACGGCCGCGGTGATCGACGAGATGCAGATCGAGCCGAGCAGCGACACGACCGGCATCAGCGCCGGCTTCATCGCGTGGCGCAACACGATCGTGCGGCCCGGCAGACCTTTGGCGCGCGCTGTGCGGATGAAGTTACCCGACAGCACTTCGATCATGCTGCCGCGCATCACGCGCGCGATCCCGGCGACGTTGATGATGACGAGCAGCACGATCGGCAGCACGCGATAGCGCCACTCGCCTTCGCCCCAGCCGCCGGCCGGCAGCCAGCCGTGGCCTTCGGAAGTCTTCAGCAGGATCGCGAAGATCCACACCAGCACCGGCCCGAGCACGAACGGCGGCACCACGTTGCCGATATTGCCGAGCACCATCACGAAGTGATCGACGAAGCGGTCACGCCGCACCGCGGCCAGCGTGCCAAGCGCGACGCCGATCACCAGTGCGATCGGCACCGATACGCCGCCGACGCCGAGACTCACCGGCAACGCCTTCCACACCAGATCGTTGACGCTCCAGTCGGCGTAGCGGAACGACGGGCCGAGGTCGCCGTGCAGCAACGAGCCCAGGTAATGGAGGTACTGCAGCCACAACGGTTCGTCGAGGTGATACTTGGCGTTGAGGTTCGCGAGAACGGCCGCCGACAGGTGTTTCTCCGTGTCGAACGGCCCGCCGGGGGTGAGGTGCAGCAGCAGATAGCACGCGGTGATCACGGCGAGAATCGTCGGGATCGCCCAGAGCGTGCGGCGCAGCGTATAGGCCAGCATGACGGTGCTCCCGCGCTTAGTGCTTGATCAGATACATGTCTTGCGTGGCGCGCTGGTCGACGTAATTGGTCGACGTGTAGCCGCCGACATACGACTTGACCAGCCGGTCCGCCGAGTACTGGAAGAGCGATACCAGCGGGTAGTCGTTCATGGCCAGATCGTGCGCCTGCGTGAGCAGGGCAGTGCGCTTCGCGTCGTCGAGTTGCAGGTTGCCTTCATCGACCAGTTTGTCGACTTGCGGGTTGCAGTAGCGCTGATCGTTCTGCACGCTGTTGCAGCGTATCAGATCGAAAAACGAGTTGGCGTCGTTGTAGTCGACAAACCAGCCGTCGCGCGAGGCCTGCACCTTGCCGTCGTGGCGTTGCTTGAGCAGGACCTTGTATTCGACGTTTTCGAGCTTGGCGGTCACGCCGAGCTTGGTGCGCCATTCCGAGGTGGCAAACAGCGCGACCTTCTTGTGCAGGTCGTTGGTGTTGTAGGTGAGGGTGAACGTCAGCGGCTTCGCGTCCGAATAGCCTGCGGCCTTCAACAGATTGCGCGCGTAATCGACGCGCTTGGCCATCGGCCAGCTTACCCAGTCAGGCGTGAAGACGTTCGAGCCTTCCGTGCCCTTGGCGATCAGGCCGTACATCGACACCTCGCCGTCGGCCGTTATACGCTTGGTCAGCAGGTCGCGATCCAGCACCATCGCCAGCGCCTGGCGCACTCGCTTGTCCTTGAATGCCGGGTCTTCGTTGTTCAGGCTGTAGTAGTAGGTGGCGATCTGCAGGCCGGTTTTCAGTTCGGAGCCGAACTGTTTGCTGACCTGCGCATAGATGCCCGACGGAATCGAATACGTGTAGTCGAACTGGCCGGCCTGATACATGCGCATCGCCGTTTCGTCGTTTTCGATCGGCAGATAGGTCACTTTCGTGATCACGACCTTGCTGGCGTTCCAGTACGTGCTGCTTTTGGATGCCACCAGCCGGTTGCTTGGCTGCCAGTCGGTCAGCACATACGGGCCGTTACCGACGAAGTTGCCGGGACGGGTCCAGTCACCGCCGAATTTGGTCACGGTCTCACGATTGACCGGGGCCATGGCCGGCATGGCGGTCAGTTGCGGGAAGAAGGCGGCGGGCACTTCTGTGGTGACTTCGAGCGTGTACGGATCGACGGCACGTGCGGCGAGGCTCGTCAGCGGCGCCTTGCCGGCGAGGATCGCCTTGGCGTTCTTTACGAATTCGACCAGCACCGTGTATTTCGAACCCGTTTTCGGATCGAGCACGCGTTGCCATGCATAGATGAAGTCAGCCGCCGTGACCGGCTGGCCATTGCTCCAGCGCGCGTCGTGGCGCAGCTTGAAAACCCACGTAGTCGGCCCGGTGCGCGTCCACGATTGCGCGACGCCCGGCACGATCGCGCCGGCCGCGTCGATGCGCGTCAGACCTTCGAACATGTCGAGCGCGATCGTGTCGCCGGTCCAGGATTCGATATGCGCGGGGTCGAGCGATTCGGTTTCGGCCGGTACCTGGCGGGTCATTTCCTGGCTTGCGGCGAGGGTGACACCTGCGGGTACGTTGACGGCGAAGGCGGAGGGCTGAAACGTAAGGACGAGCGCAGTCAGCGCCGTCGCGTAGGCAAACGGGGTTTTCATCGGTTGAAGTCGCAGGAAAGGTCGAGAGAAGAACGCGCTGGCGCCGGGGCGCCCGGTTATCTGCGGTGCTCGGGGCGGGGCGGCCCTTGTTGCCCGTGCTGGTTGCGCGACATGCAGGATTCCTTACATTTCGTAATGCAGGCAAACCCTGGCCGGATCAACCGGAAAAGGTGCCTGCTTTTTAAAACAGTCTCGGTGTACCCACCCAGACGACCACCGTCTCGATACGCGCGGTATTCGCCCAGCTATGAGGCACCGTCGATTCGTAATGCGCGCTGTCTCCCGCGTGCAACACGAACGTCTTGCCTTCCAGCGTCAACGACACTTCGCCGCTGATCACATACATAAACTCTTCACCGGCATGCGTGGTGACTTCCGAGCGTTTCTGCCCGGGCGGCATCCTCACGAGGATCGCTTCGAGCTGACGGCCGCCCGTCAGATTAGTCAACCGTGCAAACAGATTGGCCGAGTCCGCAAAACCGAAAAACTTCAACTGATCGCCGCGGCACATCGAGCGTTCTTCGCTTGGCGTGTCGACGAAATACTGCACCGTCACCCCGAGTGCGTGGGCAATCCCGGCCAGCGAAGTGATGGACGGTGACGCCAGACCGCGTTCGACTTGCGACAAAAACGGTTTGGAAATCCCCGCCGCTGTTGCCGTTTCATCCAGCGTGCGCTTCAGCCGTTGCCGCAGCGCGCGGATCTTGCTCCCAAGTTCGAGTGCCGGGTTGTTCTTTTGAATTGTCGTGACCATAGCAGGAGGAAATTAGCCCGTCAAAATTTGTTTGATATAAGTAAATATGGTTTGATTGCGGTCCAGGCCGGGGTGGCGGGCCGTTCGGCGCCCGGTCGTGCAAGGGGCCGCAATTTCGAGACAACGCTCTATGTTGCCAGAACCGAAATCCGCGCCAGCCGTTTTGACCGGCAATCGGCGAGAAACTGAAAGCGGATGCGGTAAAGACTGCTGTATGCAATGGGTGTCGGCATTGATGCAAATTGAGTATCAGGAGACGTTAAAGGCATGACATCAAAGACTATTTTCAGCCACACCCGACTGGGGAATGAAGGAATATGGCGCGTAAGAACAGGTAATTGGCGTGGCATCAGTGAATTCCCTGAGTGACGAACCGTGTTTCTGTTTGCAGAATCAGGCCCGCTTGGCGGATGGGCGCACGTGTTTGTATCAGACGCGACGCCAACCGCTGTTTTTTATTCCGCGCGCAGCGATCCTGCGCGGCGGAGCATTGTCCGGCACGTTCCATCAGAACGCTCGCCGGCATGAGGACATGACTATCACTGCCGATTTTTCCCGCCGTGGGCTGTGTGCCCGCCGCCCGGCGCGGCCGTCATCTGCCGCCCGCCGGATAGCCGTTCCCCACAATGCTTTATCATTGAGCCCGTTCCGCTTGCCGGAACCCGAGCCCGATGTGGCGAAGCGTCCCCCAAGGGCACTTCCTTCGGGACGTCCCGCGTGGCGGGCCTCCATCCCATTCCCTGGTTTTTCTGCTGGTACAGGCGCCTCACTTTGCAACGTGGCTTGCAGATGAGCGCGTAGCTGAGCGTGCCGCTGGCTACGCACATGCCTATGCAAATGCCTGTGCCGCGTCGCGCCGGCTCCGCCGACCGTTTTCCCAGATCCAGTTTTTCGCGCCGCGTGGCCAGTCCGCGTGCCGCTGCAACCGTAAGAACAAGAGGTTCATGATGAATTCGTCCAATCCCGCCAGCGCACCGGTCTCGCAGACCCGTTCGTTCTCGACGGTCTTTCTGATCGAGATGTGGGAGCGCTTTGGCTACTACGGGATGGCCGCGCTGCTGGTCCTGTTCATGATCGACAAGCTGAACTTCACCGACAGCCACGCCACCCTCACGTGGGGCGCGTTTACGGCACTGGTGTATGCATCGCCGTCGATCGGCGGCTGGATTGGCGACAAGATTCTCGGCGCGCGCCGCACGATGATCTTCGGCGCCGGCGTGCTGGCAGCCGGCTATCTGATGCTGGCGTTACCTAATGAGCAATTGAGCTACATGTACGCGTCGCTCGGCGTGATCGTGGTGGGCAACGGGCTGTTCAAGGCGAATGCCGCGAATCTCGTGCGTCGCATCTACGAAGGCGACGACGCGCGCATCGACAGCGCATTCACGATCTATTACATGGCGGTCAATATCGGCTCGACGGTGTCGATGCTCGCCACGCCGTGGATCAAGGACCATTGGGGCTGGCATACGGCATTCGCGGTCTGCTGCGCCGGCATGCTGCTGTCGGTGCTGAACTACTTCATCATGTTCCGCACGCTCGCGCAAATCGGCTCCACGCCGGACGCCGAGCCGATTCGCTGGAAACGCGTCGGCGCGGTTGCGTTGGGCGGTATCGTGCTTGGCGCGGTCACAATGTTCGTGCTGCAGCACAAGGCGATTGCGGTGGCTTGCGTGTACACGGCGGGCGTCGCGATTCTGGCGATCTTCGGCTACATGCTGGTGAAGTGCGAACGCTCAGAGCGCTCGGGCCTGGTGGCGGCGCTGATCCTGACCGCGCAGGTGATCCTGTTCTTCGTGTTCTACGTGCAGATGTCGACGTCGCTCACGCTGTTCGCGCTGCGCAACGTCGATCCGCGTTTCATTCTGTTCGGCCAGACGTGGTTCACGTGGAGCGCCGCGCAGTTCCAGGCGCTCAATCCGATCTGGATCATGTTGCTGAGCCCGGTGCTCGCGCTGCTCTATACGAAGCTCGCGAAGAGCGGCAAGGACGTGCCGGTCGCAGTGAAGTACGCGTTCGGCTTCGCGGTGGTGGCGGCCGGCTTCTTCGTCTATGCGGCGAGCGGCAACTACGCGGTGAACGGCCGCGTGTCGTCGTGGTTCATGGTGGGCGGCTACGGTTTGTATTCGCTCGGCGAATTGCTGGTGAGCGGCCTCGGCCTCGCGATGATCGCGCGCTACGTGCCGGCGCGGATGAGCGGCTTCATGATGGGCGCTTACTTCGTGGCAACCGGCGTGTCGCAATATCTGGGCAGCGTGGTGGCGAACTTCGCGCAGATGCCGGCGGGCAATCTCGATCCGCTCGAATCGCTGCCGCTGTACACCAAGTTGTTTAACGGCTTGGGCTGGCTTGCGGCGTTGGGCGCGCTGATCGCCGTGCTGCTGTTGCCGCTGATGCGCAAGCTCTCGCGTGAGCATCAGCGTTGCGGCGATGAAGCGCGTGAGAACGCGCGGCAAGCGGCTGCATTGAATGGGGCAGTGGTGGAGTAATCGCTTCCCGGTAGTGCAACAAAGATGGCGCGCCTCGTATTACAGAGGCGCGCCATTTTGCGTTTTATGCGCGGTTCCTTGTCGTAAATGTCCGGTACGTTTCTGCTCCGATGGCGCCGACGGAGGTAAGCTTACGGTCGGTATTGGTCTTTCGGAATAAGCATTTCCCGGATATTTAAGGTAGCCACTCGGATGGACATCCATATCGCGGTCGACGGGCGTCACGATCTGTCCGGACAGATCTACCGGCAGTTGCGTGCCGGCATACTCGAAGGGCGCCTCGCCGGCGGCACGCGTTTGCCGTCCACGCGCGATCTCGCCACGCAATTGGGCGTCTCGCGCAAGACCACACTCGAAGCATTCGAACGCTTGCTCTCTGAAGGCTATTTGAGCGCGCACGCCGGTTCGGGCACCTTCGTCGCCGATGGTCTGGAGCGTCTGCCGGCGGAGCGCTCGTCGCATGCACTAGCGGTTGAGTCGGCGCGCGAGCGGGCGAAGGCGAAGCCGAAAGCGGCAGCGCGTGCCCAACCGCTGTGGGAAGAGATGCCCGAGACTTTGCCATTGCCGCGGCCCACGGTGGCCTCGCCGCACGATTTCGTCGGCGGCGCGACCGACAAATCGCTGTTCCCCTTCGACGTCTGGCGCCGTTGCGTGAACCACGCATTGCGTGTGCAGGCGCGCGGCCCAGGCACGTATCGCGACGTGGCCGGCGAACAGGAATTGCGCCTCGCGATTTCGCGCTACCTGGCGTTCAACCGCGCGGTCACGAGCAACTGGGACGACGTGATCGTCACGCAAGGCGCGCAGCACGCGCTCGATCTGATCGCGCGCATCACATTGCGGCCCGGCGAGATCGCGGCGCTCGAAGACCCAGGCTATCCGCCGGTACAGGCGTGCTTCACGGCTACGGGCGCACGCGTGGTGCCGGTGCCGGTGGACGCCGAAGGCCTGATCGTGAGCAAGCTCCCGGACAAGGCGCGGATCGTCTACGTGACGCCCTCGCATCAGTTCCCGCTCGGCATGCCGATGAGTCTGGAGCGGCGCGTCGAGTTGCTCGAATGGGCGCAGAAACGCGGCGCCGTGATCATCGAGGACGACTACGACTGCGAGTACCGTTTCGAAGGCCGGCCGATGGAGCCGCTGAAGAGTCTCGACCGCGCCGGTCTGGTCGCATACGTGGGGACGTTTTCGAAGACGATTTTTCCGGAACTGCGGGTCGGCTACGTGGTGCCGCCGGCCTCCCTCTATGGCCCGCTTCTCAAGGCCCGACAGATTGCCGACTGTCACGGCTGCACCCTCACGCAAACCGCGCTCGCGACCTTCATGCTCAACGGCGACTTCGCCAAACATCTGCGGCGCATGCACAAGACCTATGCGGCGCGCCGCGCGATGCTGCTGAAGCATTTGCAGGGCGACCTCGCGCCGTGGTTCGAACCGATTGTGCCGACCGCCGGCATCCATATGGCGACGTGGCTGAAGGCGCCGTTGACCGAGGAGGCGCTAGTGAGCGCCGCGCGTGAAGCGTCGATCGGTTTGTATGGGCTCGCGCCGTTTTATCAGCGTGCGAAGCCGCAGCCCGGTTTGATGTTGGGTTACGGCAGCATTGCGGTCGAACATATCGACGCGGCCCTTACCAGGCTCGCCGACATTCTGCCGCGGCTCGCCCGCTGACGACTCAAAACACGCTCGAAGATTACTTAAGCCTATCCTTGAAACGGCCTGCGATTTTCTGTCGCAGAGCAATGTTAGCCGCCCCTTGCAGAGACTTTCGCTGCAGGGGGCGTGTTTTTTCCGTCGCGTGAATCGGCGTGGCGAACGCGTCGGCGAGTCACGGTTTCGCCATCGAGTCGCTATCCGTCGACGATCGCCCGGTGCCGAAAGTGCCTCAATTCAGGCGTCGAAATGGCTTGTAACGCACGTTACGTGTTCGTGTTGCAGACCGGTCCGACGCGCGCCGCCGCACGTTTACCCGCTAAAACAAGGATCAAAATGTGTTGCGCAGTCTGCGCCGCGCAACAAACCTTCGCTGTTATACACAAAAGAGTCGCGCAAATCGTATTAGCGCTTGTAGAATCCGGCGTTGAAGCGTGCGCATACCGTGTGCGCTTCGTGCAATTTACTGACCACTACAGGTAGGAGAAACATGCCGACTTCCGCAAAAAAGGTGGCCAAGAAGGCTGCTGCCCCGGTACCGACCAAGAAGGTTGCTGCAAAGAAAGTCCCTGCGAAGAAAGCCGTCGCAGCTAAGAAGGTCGCCGTGAAGGCGTCCAGCGCTCCGTCGCCGATCAAGGACACCTTCACGAAGGCCTCGCTGGCTGCACACGTCGCTGAACGCGCTGCTGTGGAACCGAAGACCGCCAAGGCCGTTCTGGCCGCGCTCGAAGACACGATCCTCGGCGCTGTGCACAAGAAGGGCGCTGGCGAATTCACGCTGTCGGGTCTTCTGAAGATCGTCGTGCAAGCTGTGCCGGCGAAGAAGAAGCGCTTCGGCAAAGACCCGTTCTCGGGCGAAGAGCGTTGGTTCCCGGCCAAGCCGGCTAGCGTGCGCATCAAGGCACGTCCGCTGAAGAAGCTGAAAGACGCAGCAGCAGGCTAATCGTGCTTCATGCGTTGCCGCGGTTTTTGAGCGTGGTTGTTTAACGGTGCGTTTTTAACCGTGCGCTTTTAACCTTGGTTAACGTTTGAGCCGACCCGCAGTGCGAGTTGTCCGAATCCCCGTGGATGCGAATCCGCGGGGATTTTTTATGCGCGCCTGCCGTGGTTTGGCGAACTCGCCGCTGCCCGCCAAGGTGCCGCTTATGCACCGTACTAGCGCATCATGAGCCGCCGCAGTACGATGGCAGCGAGGCCATGCCGGTCGGGATGCGCTGTTGGCGTGCATGCACTGTATTTGGCACGCGAAAAGCTCAATGGCATAGCGCTTGCTTCAACGATTGTCGAACACCGAATGCGCAGCGCATTCGCCTTCTATCCGACAACAAGAGCGGGGCGTGACATGCGATGCTATGACGAGATGCGTCATCATGACGATGCCGTGCGGCCACACTACGCGCGCTTTGAGCGGTGGCTGGTGAAGCAGGGCAATGAGGCGATCGCACGCAAGCGTGCGGAAGCCGACCTGCTGTTCCGCCGGGTCGGTATCACCTTCGCGGTGAACGGCGATTTGTCCGGCACCGAGCGGCTGATCCCTTTCGATCTGATTCCGCGCATCATTCCGCGCAGCGAATGGCAGACGCTGGAGGCCGGTTTGCGCCAACGGGTGCAGGCGCTCAATCTGTTTATCCACGACGTCTATCACGATCGCAACATCGTGCGTGCCGGCATCGTGCCGGCCGAACAGGTTTATACCAACGCGCAATACCGGCCTGAAATGCAGGGCGTCAACGTGCCGCTCGGTGTTTACGCGCATATCGCCGGCGTCGACGTGGTGCGCGCAGGCGACGAGGGCGAGTTCTACGTGCTCGAAGACAACCTGCGGGTGCCGTCGGGCGTGTCCTATATGTTGGAAAACCGCAAGATGATGATGCGGCTTTTCCCCGAGCTGTTCGTGCAGAACCGCATTGCGCCGGTCGCGCATTATCCCGATCTGCTGCTCGACACCCTGCGCTCGGTGGCGCCCGAAGGCGTCGACGATCCGGTCGTGGTGGTGCTCACGCCGGGCATGTACAACTCCGCGTACTTCGAGCACACCTTCCTTGCGCAGCAGATGGGTGTCGAACTGGTGGAAGGCAAGGATCTGTTCGTCGACGACAACTATGTGTTCATGCGCACCACGCAGGGACCGAAGCGTGTCGACGTGATCTATCGCCGCGTCGACGACGATTTTCTCGATCCGCTCGCTTTCCGCAACGATTCGGCGCTGGGCGTGCCGGGTCTGTTGACCGCCTATCGGGCCGGACGTGTGGCGCTGGCGAACGCCATGGGCACCGGTATCGCCGACGACAAATCGATCTACCCGTACGTGCCGGAAATGATCGAGTTTTACCTCGGCGAGAAGCCGATCCTCAACAACGTACCCACGTTCCAGTGCCGCAAGCCTGACGATCTCGCGTACACGCTCGCGCATCTGCCCGAGCTGGTCGTGAAGGAAGTGCACGGCGCGGGCGGCTACGGAATGCTGGTGGGACCGGCATCGACGAAAGCCGAAATCGAATCGTTCCGGGAGCGCCTGATTGCGCGGCCCGCGGGTTATATCGCGCAGCCTACGCTCGCGTTGTCGGCGTGTCCGACCTTTGTCGAATCCGGCATCGCGCCGCGCCATATCGACTTGCGGCCGTTCGTGCTGTCCGGCAAGAGCGTGACGATGTGCGCAGGTGGTCTCACGCGCGTGGCGTTGCAGGAGGGCTCCCTCGTCGTCAATTCGTCGCAGGGAGGCGGGACCAAAGATACGTGGATGGTCGACTGACGCGGTTGCCAATGCGGTTGCTCATGCTGGAGTTATTGCAGCATTTCATGCAACCGCGCCCGCAACCCAACGTGCCGGCGAAGTAGTCGAACCGCCGCCGGTGCACACGGATAACCAGCGCGAGCCTTTTTACTTTTACCAGGGTCTCGCGTCATCAGATACGGAACGCCGTCATGCTAAGCCGAACCGCCGATCACCTCTTCTGGATGGCCCGCTACATGGAGCGCGCGGAGAACACCGCCCGCATGCTCGACATCAACCTGAAGGCGCTGCTGTTGCCGCAAACGCCCGAACAGGAAGCGCGCGCGCAACGCTCGGTGCTGCGCATTTCCGAGCTCGAAAGCGCGTTCGCGCAGCGCTACGACGAACCGACCCGCGAACATGTGCTCGATTTCATGGTGGCCGATGCGACCAATCCGTCGAGCATTCACTCGTGTTTGCAGGCCGCGCGCGAAAACGCCCGCGCCGTACGCGGCACCTTGACGACCGAATGGTGGGAAACCATCAACGACACCTGGCTCGAATTCAACGAACGGAGCCAGTCCGGTCAGGCCGTGAGCAATCCGGGCGCGCTGTTCGAGTGGGTGAAGTTCCGCTCGCACCTGTCACGCGGCGTGACGATCGGCACTGCGTTGCAGGACGATGCGTTCTTCTTCACGCAGCTCGGCACCTTCCTCGAACGCGCCGACAACACCGCGCGGATTCTCGACGTGCGCTTCGCCGACGTCGAGCCGAATTCACGCGATGCCGCCCGCCAGCTCGAAGACTTTTACTACTGGACCTCGATTCTCAGTTCGGTGTCGGCGCTGGAGATTTATCGCAAGGTGTATCGCGATGTCGTCACGCCGGCGCGAGTGGTCGAATTGATGATCCTGAACCAGCAGATGCCGCGCTCGCTGCTCGCTTCGCTCGAAGGCGTCTGCACGAATCTGGCGATGCTGCGCACGCCGGGCTCGAACCAGTGCGAACGGTTTGCCGGCAAGCTGCGCGCCGAGCTGGTGTATTCCGACATCCGGCAGATTTTCGAAGCCGGCCTGCACGCCTATCTGACACAGTTCCTTGCTCGCGTGTTCGAGCTCGGCAATCTGGTTGCGCGTACCTATCTGATGTTGCCAGTCGCCTGACGGAGTTCTTTTTATGTACCTGACGATCCGCCACGACACGTCCTATCGCTACGAAGCGACTGTCCATTATTCGATCCAGCAACTGCGTCTGACGCCGGCAAGCGGCGCCTCGCAGGTGGTGCGGCGCTGGAGCATCGATGCGCCCGGCAAGCTCGACGCCACCTTCGACGCCTACGGCAATGTGCTGCATACGCTCGTCATCAACAAGCCGCACAGCGAGATTCGTCTGCACGTAGCGGGCGAAGTGGACACGATTGCGCTGAAAGATGGCCAATTGCCCGACGCGGTCGGGCCGATTCCGCTCGAGCATTTCACCTGCTCGACGCGTCTCACCGAGGCCGATGCGGCAGTCCGCGAGCTGGCCGCATCGGTGCCGAGTCTTGCGACGTCCAGCAATCTGATCGAGTTGTCCGAACAGATCGTGCAGCGCGTGAAGTACAACGCCGGTATCACCGAAGTCACCAGCACGGCGGCCCAGGCGCTCGCGCTCGGCAACGGCGTGTGCCAGGACCACGCGCATCTGATGCTGGCCTGCTGCCGCGCGCGCGGCATCCCGGCGCGTTACGTGAGCGGTTATATCGAACCCGGCGACGTGAGCGAAGGAGGAAGTCCCCTTGGGGCGGACCACGGCGCGAGCCACGCATGGGTCGACGTGTGGCTCGACGGCAAGGGCTGGATTTCCGTCGACGTCACGCATGCCGCGTTTGCCAGTGAGATCTACTGCCGGCTCGCCGTGGCGCGCGACTACGAAGCTGCCGCGCCGGTGCGCGGCCGGCGGATCGGCGGGCTGGAGGAGCATCTGAAGGTGTCCGTTACGGTCAGTGGGCAGATGCCGCAATAGGGGGCGGGGACTGACGGTCGGCTCAACTGGGCGCCCGGGGCTGCATGACAGGCCGCCCGCGGCCGCCTCCGCGGTCACATCACAGGACGGCTTACCGGGAGGGCTGGCGAGGCGTTTAAGTGAGCGTCAGCCCGCATAGCCGTTCAGATTCGGCGCGCGGCGGCCGTAAAACGGGGTAAGGCGCATGTGCGCCGCATTACAATAGCGCCGTTCAGTCGTTTTTTGCGGGTACTTTTCCTTATGACTTACTGTGTAGCGATGTCCGTCGATGACGGGCTCGTGTTCCTGTCGGACACGCGCACCAATGCGGGCGTCGATCACATCAGCACCGCGCGCAAGATGTCGGTGTTCGAGCAGCCGGGCGAACGCATGCTTGTGCTGCTGGGCGCGGGCAATCTGTCGCTCACGCAAGCGGTGCTGCACGAGCTGTCCGAGCCCGTCGACCCTTCGCAGCCTACGCTCTGGAGCGCGCCCACCATGGCCGACGCGGCTCGCGTGATTGGTCGCGCGGTACGCCGCGTGCATCAGCGCGAAGCCGAGGCGCTGCAGGAGTTCGGCGTCGAATTCAATTGCAGCTTCATTCTCGGTGGCCAGATCGCCGGCAACCGGCCGCGCCTGTTCATGATCTACGCAGCGGGCAATTTCATCGAAGCGTCGGCTGTGAACCCGTATTTCCAGATCGGCGAGGCCAAGTACGGCAAGCCGATCATCGATCGCGTGCTGACGCCGTCCACGCCGCTCGACGAAGCGGCCAAGTGCGCACTGATTTCGATGGACTCGACGCTGCGTTCGAATCTCTCGGTCGGGTTGCCACTGGATCTGCTGGTGTATGAGAAAGATTCGCTGCACGTCACGCGCTTCGTCTCGATCGACCACGACAATGCGTACTTCGAGATGATTCACCGCACGTGGGGCGAGCGGCTGCGTCAGGTATTCGGCGAGATTCCCGATCCGGACTGGCAGGAATCGCCTGATGTGCCGCTGCTGCAGCGCGAGCGTGCATTGGTGCTGCATCGCGCGCCGGTGGGAGCGGACGGCGTGGAGCACGAGCTCGATGCGAAACCGGCGCAGACATTGGCGCAGGCGGAGAAGGGCAAGGCCCAGCGGCGCTAGCCGGTTTCAGTTGAGGGTAGGCCGGCCACACCAGGGGCTGCAGCCGGCATCTGGGTCGTACGGATTGTGCGTTGTGTAAAACGGCTGTGCGCATCACACCAAGGTCGTCACGAGCCTGCTAGGGGCTTGCTGGCGGCCTTTTCTTTTGCATCGTCCGTTCAGTGGATCACGATGGACGTGCGGCGCGTGCGCGGTTGTCCGTCTATCCGCTACGTGTTTTGCGCATGCCAGGGTTCGCGCGCATGCGCCAGAACCAGCAGACGAAAAAAAACCAGCCACCGGCTTGCGCCCGTGGCTGGTTTTCAACTGCGTGTTGCTTCAGCAGTTGGTCAAGTTCGATTAGAACTTATGGCGGATGCCCAAGCTAACCATTTCTTGCGAGCTGGAAGCCGAGTCGTAGCCGTACGAACCGATTGCAGCGCCTGCGTTGACGACGGCCGAGCCGCCACCCGGCTGTGCCTGACGCTGATTGCCGCTGGCGTGCTGATATGCGCCAACCAGGTAGATGTCCGTGCGCTTCGACAGGTTGTAGTCGCCGCCCAGCGAAACCTGGTGGTACGTTGCACCCGTGTCGCCGCTAGACTTCGTGTAGATGTAGCCTACGCCCACCAGCATTGCCGGCGTTGCCTGGTAACCCAGGAAAGCGCCACCGACGTTGAACTTCTCGGTCGAACCGAAGCCCGACTGAGCGTCCGGCTTGTATTGAGCGTTGCTGTAGCGCAGGCTGGCCGTGAACGGGCCCGCAACGTATTGCGCTGCCACCGAAGCGATGCCGATCGACTTGGCCGTCGAGTAAATGCCGCTGACCTGGTTGTCGAACGTGCCGTCCGACGTGCCGCCCCAACCCGTGCGCGGAGTCGTCGCGGACGGGTTGTCGGCGCGGAAGTAGCCTGCAGCAACGCTGAACGGACCCGTTGCGAACGTTGCAGCACCCGACCACGTTTGCCCCGAACCCGTTTTACCGGCTACGCCGCCCAGAGCGTACATACCTTCGAACTGGAAGCCGCCCCACACCGGCGAGGTGTACTTGACAGCGCTGTTCGTGCGCGAGGTGTTGTCGTTGTTGTCGACGTCGCCCGGCGTTGTGAAGGTGGAACCGAAGTAGTTGTCAGCCGTCAGCGGCTGAACCAGGTCGACCACCGGGTCGTACTGACGACCCAGCGTGACCGTACCCCACTGATCGCCCGTCAGGCCGACATAGGCTTGACGACCGAACATCTTGCCGCCTTGACCCAGTGCGCCGGTGTTGACGTCAAAGCCGTTTTCCAACTGGAAGATTGCCTTCAGGCCACCGCCCAGGTCTTCCGTACCCTTCAAGCCGAAACGCGGGCCTTGCAGGTTGCCACCGAACAAGGCGACTAGATTGGCGTTCTTACCGGACGCGTCTTTCGTATTGTGAACGTACTGGATCGATTCATCGATCAGGCCGTACAGGGTAACGCTGCTTTGAGCATGCGCCACGCCGGTGACGCCGAGAAGCGCCAGCGAGAGGGTAGACAGTGCGACTCGTTTCATCCATTTCTCCACGCAGATGATTAGTTTGTTGTTGCGGAAAGGAGAATAGCTCACGGCCTCAACCGGCAAGAACCGGAAAAAAAAGAGTGTCTCCAAAAACCGACAAACGACGCAAAGCCTTGTATTTAAAGCCCGTTAACGATTGTTGCTATTTCCGCAATATTGATTGGTTGACCACGCATTATTGTTGTTTTGTTGACAGTGAAGGCCTCGCCACCCTCAATTTAGACACTTGTTTGAATGGCCTTTGTAATCTAGTCGTCTAGCTGTTCTCGCCGCTTTGCAGCATCCATATAAAAATGGAGCCGGGTTTCGCTTGACGGACGCGCTAGACAGAATTTATGCGTTGTGGGCAGGCAGCAGCCGCTGCGGTTGCAGCCTTTGGTTGAGATTTGACTTTGTGGTTTGTCGTGGTGGTCGGCGGTTACGGCCCGCTGCGATGGTCCGCCGCCATGGTCCTCATGTCGGGGCAGGCTCTTCTGGCGGTGTGAGTGCGAGACGCCGCCCGCTTCAGTCTTCACGCGCCACGGCCGTTATCGTCCCCCATTGCGGCGCGCCACCGCAGCGGCAGCGAGTCCAGCCGCTGCCGCAAACAACACCGAAGTCCACGGATGCCGTCTGACATAGCGATCGGCGGCGACGGCCGTGCGGCCCGCTTCGACCAATGTGACCGCGGCGACACGTGTCGCTTGCGCTTCGGCAAGGACGACAGTGCGGCCGATCTTGACTACGGTCGCCCGCGCTGAAGTCTTCTTTCGCGGTTCCAGCGGCGGTAAAGCTGACGCTGGCGTTGCTGCGGCACGCGCCACGGCGGCAGCCGCTCCGGTTGCTGGGGCAAGCCCGGCAGCACGGGTTTCGCGGTCTTCCACGCGAGGCTGCGCATCGATCGATACCGTCGATGCCGCCAGCACCGAAGCAAGCACGGCACGGCTGCCGGGCGGCGAGTCTTCCTGCATGCCCCAGCCGCCGCGCGGATCGTGCATGCGCCCGCGCGCCGCCGAAAACTCCGCACCGAGCAGGAGCACGGCGGCCGAGAAGTACAGCCACATCAGCAGCACGGCCAGCGAACCGGCGGCGCCGAATGAACTCGCCATTCCGGCATGCGCGATATACAGCGCGAACAGTTTCTTGCCCGCCGAGAACAGCATAGCCGCGACGATCCCGCCGACGAACGCATCGCGCCACTGCACCTTGGCGTCCGGCAGAAACTTCAGCAGTCCGGCGAAGGCGAAGGCCAGCACCAGCAGGCCGACGCCTAGTTGCAGCAGGTTGCCGATCACCACATACGGCGAGTTGCCCCACAGCCATTTGCCAATGAACGTGATGACCGTATCGAGCACCAGCGAGACGATCAGCAGGAAGGCGACACCGAGCACGAGGCCGAACGAAATCAGGCGCACGCGCACCATCGCGATCACGCTCGACGAGCGCGGCCCGGTATACGGCCACACCAGATTGAGCGCGCTATTGAGCGACGAGAAGGTAGCCGAGGCGCCGATCGCCAGCATCGAGAACGAAATGATCGCCGCGATGCCGCCGGCGCTGCCGCTGTGATGAGCGTTCTCGACGATCGTTTGCACGCCCGCGGCGGCCTGGTCGCCGAGCAGGCCGTGAATGTGGGTGAACAGTTCACCGCGCGCGGCCGCGGCGCCGAAGAACCAGCCCGCCACGGCGATCACCATGACCAGCGTGGGCGCGAGCGAGAAGGCCGCATAGAAGGCGATGCTGGCGGCCATGGCCGCGCAACGGTCGTCGGAAAACTGTTTGAATGCGCCAATTGCCCAGTTGGCCTGCCTGCGCGCTACCAACTGGAGGTTCTCGGAGGAGAGCGTGTCGATGTCCATGGTCGTGTTTCTCAAGGGGATACTGGCGCCGCAAGCGCAGTGTGCGAGCCGCTAAGGTGGCCTCAATGCAGCATTTGCAGACTTCGCATCGACGCCTTTCGTAAACCTTGTGCCTGTCACTATAACAAGCGCGTCGTGCCCATGCGCGTGATACGCCGCGAGCATGTGTGCCGTTAGAATGCCGCCGCCCCGGCAAGCAGCACCAGTCAAGCTCCGCCCCATAGGTCAACGCACGAAGGCATCAAACACACGCATCAAACAAACGCTGAAGTTTTCTCCCGCTCCGCCGTTATTCCGAAGATTGACATGAACAGTTACGGTGCCCGCCCGCGCGGCGCCGGCTATAAGTACAAAGGAATACGGAGATGGAACGTTTTCGCCTGAAAGTGCGGCTTTGGCTCGCGCTAGCAGTAATGTGCATGGGAATTCTGGCCATCGGCCTGTGGGGCGGGTTCAAAACGCGCGACACGATGATCGCCGACCGTCAGGCCGAGCTGAAAAACGTGGTGAGCGTGGCCTACAGCGTGCTGGATCGCTATAACGGCCTCGTCGCGGCCGGCACGATGTCGCTCGCCGACGCGCAACGCACGGCCATGGCCGACCTGCGCGCGATGCGCTACGACGGCGCCGGCGGCTACCTTGTGCTCGAGGACGCGCATGCAAGAGTGCTGATGCACGGCGTGCGGGCCGATCTCGAAGGCAAGGACATGAGTGGCTTCACGGACCCGAAAGGCCGCCACGTGTTCAAGGACGGCTCGGATCTCGCCCAGCGCGAAGGCGAAGGCTTCATCCACCTGCAGTTCCTGAAGCCGGGCTCCAATCAGATGGCGCCGAAGATCAACTACGTGCGGCTCTACAAGCCATGGGACTGGACGATCGTCACCGGTGTGTTCACCGACGATATCGACGCCGCGTTTTACACCACCCTCGTGCAGTACGTCGGTGCCGCGCTGATTCTGTGTCTGGTGGTGGGGCTCGTGATCGGCGTGATCCTGCGCAGCATCTTGCGGCAACTCGGCGGCGAACCGGCTTACGCGGCGCAGATCGCTTCACGTATCGCCGATGGCGACCTCGATGTGGTCGTCGAGACGAAAGCCGGCGACAACGTCAGCCTGCTCGCCGCGATGCAGCGCATGCAGCATCGACTCGCGCAGGCGATCATGCAGATTCGCAGCGGCGCAACGCTGATTTCGACGGTGTCCAACGAGATCGCCGCCGGCAACGCGGACCTGTCGCGCCGCACGGAACAGCAGGCGACCGCGCTCGGCGAAACCGCTTCCAGCATGGAGCAGATCACCGCGACCGTGAAGCAGAACGCCGATAACGCCAAGCAGGCCAGTCAACTGGCGCACAACGCCTCGGAGACGGCGGCGCGCGGCGGTGAAGTGGTCGGCCAGGTGGTCGAGACGATGCGTGGCATCTCGCAGTCATCGCACCGGATCGGCGACATCATTGGGGTGATCGAGGGGATCGCATTTCAGACCAACATTCTTGCCTTGAACGCGGCCGTCGAAGCGGCGCGCGCCGGTGAGGAAGGGCGCGGCTTTGCGGTGGTGGCGGGCGAAGTGCGCAGCCTCGCGCAGCGTAGCGCGGCGGCGGCCAAGGAGATCAAGACGCTGATCGAAGAATCGGCCGCGCAGATCGAAGGCGGCTCGCAGTACGTGGGCCGGGCCGGTGAAACGATGCAGGAAGTGGTGCACGCGGTGCGCCGCGTGACCGACATCATGGGCGAGATCAGCGCGGCGTCGGTCGAGCAAAGCTCGGGCATCGAGCAGGTCAACATCGCGGTGGCGAGCATGGATCAAACGACCCAGCAGAACGCTGCATTGGTGGAAGAAGCCAGCGCGTCGGCCGACGTCCTGAAAGCACAGACCGGGCAACTGGCGGCCGCGATTGCCGTGTTCACGCTGCCCGGAAGGGGCGTGAACAGCGTGGGGCACGCGAGGCGCCAGACAGACTGAATGTCGTGGCCAAGGTGACGCAGTGGCCAGGCGGGATTGTAAAACGGGTGAGTTTTACCGCAATGTGGTCAATATGACTGGTGAGGCGAGCATAGCCGTGATCGTGGCGCGCGTGACGCCGCCTGATGGAGGCGTCACGCGACCAGTTGCGTGACAGCGCCTGACCGCGCGCCAGCGAGCGTTCGCTCAGATGATCAGACGTGAGACCTTGGTGCCTTCGAGCGACACCCCTGCCATCAAGCCGCCGTTTGTCAGCACAAACGCTTCGACCGGGCTGGTGGCGGTCGACGTATCGATCGCGCCGTTCGCACCGACCTTCAGCACGGCAACCGTTGCATCGGCGCCTGCTGCCCATCCCTGGCTGCTGAGGAATGTGTCGAGCGCCCCTTGCGTCATGAACAGGAAGACCAGCGCCTTGGACTGGGCGCCGATCTGCAAACCGAACGAACCCGCGACAGTGCTGTAGTAGCCCGTTGTGCGTCCGGCCACGCGCAACGCGCCTTCGCCATATTGCGCGCCAACCCAGAAGCCCGCGGAAATTACCGACGGGAACACCAGCACGCCTTGCGCCTTGCCGACCAGTTCACGCGAGCCGGTGACGTTCGCGTAGAGACGCGACAAGGTGGAATCGACGCCGGCGTTGATCGTGTCGCGCTTGCCGGCGTTCGCCGACTCAGACGCGCTCGAGGATGGCGACGTGGTCGTGCAGCCGGCGAGGCCAAAACCCGCCGTAGCCAAAGCGGCGCTCGTGGTCATGATGAATTGTCGTCTGCGCATGATTGTTCTCCTGGTGCGTAGTGAAGATTGCGTTTTCTTGTCTGACAGTGAGTGCCGTGACTTCGGCACATGCGTACGTCGGCAGCCCGTATGCCTGCTAATCAGCATTTAGCGTGCCTGACGCCGCGGCCTGTGTATAGACAACTGTCATGCGCTGACGTTCGCGGGGGGATTCACGGCGCTCAACGCCGCTTCCCCCCTCAACTTCCCCCTCGATTCCTAAGCCGCCGGGCGGATATTCTGATTGTGGCGGAACAGGTTGTCAGGGTCGTAGCGGTTTTTCACGGCGCCGAGACGCTCGTAGTTTGGCCCATACGCGTCAGCCACCCGGCCGCCTTCCTCCTGCGTCATGAAGTTGACGTACACGCTGCCTAGCGCGAACGGTGCGGCTGCGTCGAAGAAAGCGCGCGCCCAGGAAATGCAGCGCTCGTCATCGCTCGCGTCGTCCCAACGGCCGTGCACGTTCATGGCGTATTGCGTGTCGCGGCTCGAATAGGCCGTGGCTTCGACCGGCACGCGGCTCGTCTGCGCGCCGATCTGCCCGAAGAAGATTTCGCATTGCGGTGACGGCAGCTTGCCGATCGCATCGAGCAGCGCATCGATGAGACCATCCGATATTTTGTCGAGATTGTGCGACTTCCAGTAGTTACGAGCGCCCGGCGTGAGCAGTGGATCGAACGCCTGTTGCCACATGGCGTACGGCATCGGCCCGAGATGTTCGCCGACCGGTGTGCCGAAGCCGCGTACGGCCTCCACCACGGACGGCCCGTTTTCGATGGAGCCCGAGTAGCACATCGCGAATACGATGACCGGTTTGCCGTGCACTTCGGGCGGCAGGAACGGCAGCGGTGGCGCAAGCCGTAAAACGGCCCATACGCTCAGCTCCTCCGGCATCTGTTCTGCAGCCGTGCGGTACTTGAGCAGGGCATTTTTCGCCTGATCGATCGGCAGCACGACGAGGCCGCCGTACACGAGCGGCCCGACCGGGTGCAGCGCGAACTCGAAACGCGTCACGACGCCGAAATTGCCGCCGCCACCGCGAATCGCCCAGAACAGATCGTCGTGCGAGTCCGCGCTTGCGTGCAGCAACTCCCCGTCGGCGGTGACCACGTCTGCTGAAATCAGATTGTCGACTGTCATGCCGTATCTGCGGCTCAGCCAGCCGAAGCCGCCCCCTAGCGTCAGGCCTGCCACGCCAGTGGTCGAGTTGATGCCAAGTGGCGTGGCGAGTCCGAATGCTTGTGCTTCGTGGTCGAAATCGCCGAGCGTAGCACCAGGCTCGACATACGCGCGCTGCGCGACCGGATCGATGAATACGGATTTCATCGGCGACAGATCGATCACGAGGCCGTCGTCGCATAGCGCGGTGCCGGCGATGTTATGGCCGCCGCTATGCACCGCCAGCGGCAGATTGTTGTCGCGCGCGAAGGCTACGCCGCGGCGCACGTCGGCCACGCCGGCGCAGCGCAGAATCAGCGCCGGATGCCGGTCGATCATTGCATTCCAGATGCTGCGGGCCTCGTCGAAACCCGCGTCGCCGGGCCGCAACAGTTCGCCTCGAATCGCGGCTTTGAGTTCTTCTGCGGCGCTGCTGGACACGCTTACCATGACACACCTCCAGACATTAATGGGAGACGCTCTCGAAACACCATTGAGCTGAACAAAGCAAATTGAAAGCGTCTGGACAGGTTCAAGTTGCGTCCAGTAAACGGCCCTGCTTCCTTAAGTCAAACGAAGGTAAACCCGCGTCCGCGATCGACACCGCGCGAAAGCACGTACGGCAAGTGTCCGTGCGCTGCGGCACGAGTCATGGCTGTCGTCGCCGCTGTGTATGGTGGAAATACTTCGGGAAAAGACTGCGAGAGGAAGTGTTGGTTGTGCGCCGCGGTGGTGGCTGCGCGGCGACACTTTGGTGGGCGAACGGTGGAATTTTCGTTTGCGTACCTTGCGGACGTGTCGATTTACATGCGGCTTCGCACGGAGGAATATGCCCGTATCGACTCGTTCACGATCAATCGCTGGGGAGGCGTGATGTCCATGCAAGCTCTTGTTCTCAGGCAGCACAACGGCCCGCTCGAACTGAACGAACTACCGCGCCCCGAGCCTGCGCGGGGTGAGGTGCTGGTGCGAATCGCCGCGAGCGGCCTAAATCCGCTCGACACAAAAATTCGCGCCGGCGCCGCCGGGCACGCGAAACATCCCTTGCCGGCGGTGCTGGGGATCGACATGGCCGGCGTCGTCGAGGCAGAGGGCGCCGGTGTCGACAGGTTCAAGGCGGGTGATCAGGTGTACGGAATGACGGGGGGCGTGGGCGGCCTGCAAGGTTCGCTGGCGCAATACGCATCTGTCGATGCGGATCTGCTGGCCTTGAAACCGTCCAATCTCTCAATGCGCGAAGCCGCTGCGCTGCCGCTTGCTTTCATCACGGCGTACTCGGGCATTGTCGATCGCGCGCATCTGCAGGCAGGGCAAACGGTGCTCGTGCATGGCGGGGCAGGGGGAGTCGGATACGTCTCCGTGCAGTTGGCGCTCGCGCTGGGTGCGAAGGTCTTTACGACAGTGAGCGAGCGCGACCGCAGCGTGGTGGAGGCGCTCGGCGCCAGACCGATCGATTACCGTGCACAGTCGGTCGAGCAATATGTCCAGTCTGCGACGGATGGCGTGGGTTTCGACCTGGTTGTCGATACCGTCGGCGGGACGACGCTCGACGCATCGTTTGTCGCCGTCAGGCATTTCGGCCATGTGGTGAGCGCGCTCGGGTGGGGCACGCATGCGCTAGCGCCGCTGTCGTTTCGCGAAGCCACCTACTCGGGCGTGTTCACGCTGCATGCGTTGCTTTCCGGGAAAGGCCGCGCGCATCACGGCGAGATGCTGCGAGTGGCGGCGCGGCTTGCCGAAGAAAACAGGCTTGCGCCTCGCCTCGACGCGCGGCGCTTTGATCTGGGCACCGCGCAGCTTGCGTATGAAGCACTGGCCGACGGTAGCGCGCGAGGCAAAGTTGTGGTCGAGGTCAGTTGAGCGGAACGCTGAGCGCAGCGTTGCTGCGCGCTTTTGGATTAACCCTTCACGAGGCCGCCGTCCACGATCAGATCCGCCTGGATCGGCAGGACACGATCGCCGAATTCGTCTCTCAGCGCGTGAGCCAGCGTTTCGCTCTTACAGTAATTCACCACGACGCCGGCGCCTTCGCGTACCAGTGCGCGTGTGATCGCGGCACCGAGTCCGCGAGCGCCGCCCGTTATCAGCACCCATTGTTCGGATAAAAGCATTTCTCTTCCTGTTGTCGATGAGGTTGCGATCTTCCTGTTGTCGCCTGATTCGGTTTTCTCGCTCGCTTAGTGGGGTGGCGCACGGATAACGATGGCGCGGACGCAGAGCGCCGGTCGATGTCCGCGACGAGGCGCGCTTCGTTTGGCCGAGTGATGGGTCGCGCACCGTAGTACTGTCTGTGTGATTGCGCTCACTCCCGTCTTTGTAAATTCTCTTTTGTGTCCGGACAAACACATAGGCAAAACAATTGTTCGCGTCACGGTCCCCGTATCTCCACCGAAACTGCTCACTCCTGGGTAAATAGTTTGTTTGCGGCTGTTCGAATCATCTGATTAGGCGAGCCGGACTTGAAGTAAAAATAATAGTTTGGACTGCGTATCTGGAGATGAGGATTTCCGACGCTGTTAAAAACGGTAATTGACGATCTTTGACAGTCGTGCAGCGCAATTAATCGGAAACAGGCGAGCAATCTCGCATTGCGTGGGGTAACGCACGGTCATTGGATGACGCTCCGCATAACTTCAACTTCCATCGGGCCCCTGCTGTGCTCTTTTCAAACCTTTGTTCGCGCACAGCCAGTCGCTTCTCCCGGATCACGTCAAATCGGACCGGGAGTATCTGCGGATGCGATGCCGGGAGTCGCGCGCTTTTCGTGCGGTGCCTGGCAATGTCGACTGGGCTTTGAAGTTTCATTTTTAACAGCGAACAGAGATTCACTCGTTATCTGGATCTGTCTTTCGAATTATATGGTTAGGAGAATGAAATGAAAAAGAAAAACGGGGACACGCGGACGTTGGGGACAAGCAAAGCGGTATTGGCGATTGCTGTGAGTCTTTATGCGGCGATGGCCGGCGCTCAAACGAGCCCGGCAGAACCTGTGGCGCAGTCCGCAAGTTCGACGAAGCTGACGGTTGCGCAGGTATTGCCGATCGATTGCCCGCTATTCGACACGCTCGGCTGCAAGCAGGATGACGGTGGGCTGCGGGCGTTCGGCGGAAGTGGAGTGGCAGTGGCTGCGGGGCTGGGGTCTACATCGGCGTCGGGCTCGCAGAGCAGCAATGGCAGCGGGACTTCGTCGACTGGAGCGGGCGCTAACGGTAGCGGAGGCGGCTCGACGTCCGGCGCGGTGGGACTCGGCGCCGGAAGTGTAGGGAGCGGCGGTGGAGGGAAGGGCGGGACGGGTGGTGGAACGGGCAGCGGTGGAACGAAGGGCGGGACCGGTGGTGGAACGGGCAGCGGTGGAACGGGCAGCGGTGGGACGGGAAGTGGTGGGACGGGAAGTGGTGGAACGGGAAGCGGTGGGACGGGTAGTGGTGGAACGGGAAGTGGTGGAACGGGAAGTGGTGGAACGGGAAGCGGTGGGACGGGTAGTGGTGGGACGGGAAGCGGTGGGACGGGTAGTGGCGGGACAGGCAGTGGTGGGACGGGTAGTGGCGGGACAGGCAGTGGTGGGACGGGAAGTGGTGGAACCGGCAGTGGTGGAACCGGCAGTGGTGGAACCGGCAGTGGTGGAACAGGCAGTGGTGGAACAGGCAGTGGTGGAACGGGCGGAAATGGCAACGGCGGCCACGGCGATGGCGGCCACGGGGATGGCGGTCATGGCGATGGCGGTCATGGCGACGGCGGTCACGGTGACGGTGGCCATGGCGATGGCGGTAATGGCGACGGTGGCCATGGCAATGGCGGTCATGGTGACGGCGGTCATGGCGATGGTGGTCACGGTGACCGTGGCCATGGAGATGGCGGTCATGGCGACGGCGGCCACGGCGATGGCGGCCATGGTGACGGTGGTCATGGCAACGGCGGCCACGGCGACGGCGGTCATGGTGACGGTGGTCATGGTGATGGCGGTCATGGAGATGGCGGTCATGGCAACGGCGGCCATGGCGATGGCGGTCATGGTGACGGCGGCCACGGCGATGGCGGCCATGGTGACGGTGGTCATGCCAATGGCGGCCATGGCGACGGTGGTCATGGAGACGGTGGCCATGGCGACGGCGGTCATGGCAACGGTGGCCATGGAGATGGCAGCCATGGCGACGGTGGTCATAGCAACGGCGGCAAAGGCGACGGCGGCAAAGGCAGCAGCGGCCAGGGCCATGGCGGCGGTTTCGGTGGAGGCTTCGGCGGCAGTGGCGGCCATGGTGGCGGTTACGGCGGCGGCCACGGCCACTAACGCGTCTTGCAACCCTCAGCGCGCGGGCGGCCGACAAACGGCCGCCCGCGCCGCTTCAATCACCTGCCTTCTGAAGTTCGAAAAACATCCGCTCGACGCGATCCACGAAAACACAAACAACGTCCACCTGATAGAGTGCCGTCCATGATTAAATGCCGGGTCTCGCTCACCGCGTAAAACGCCAAAGCCAGCCGCCGGCGTGCACACCGCAACAGTCCATTCAGAACGGAGTCCGCGTTGAATAACAAACAGGCCTCGCTGCCGCAAGCACCTTTGCGAATTGCGGCGGCGCAAGCGCAACCGGTTTCCGGCGACGTCACGGCGAACATTGCCAGAACGGTCGAACTGACCGGCGTTGCAGCCGACCACGGCGCGAAACTGGTGGTCTTTCCCGAGAAATTTCTAAGCGGCTACGAGCCTGACCTGATTGCCGGCGACCCCGCGAAATACGCCTTCGACGAACACGACGCGCGGCTCGAACCGATTCGGGAAGTTTGCCGCGAGCGAGGGATCGCCGTAGTCGTCGGTGCGGCAACACGTTGCATAGGCAGCGTGGACGCCCTTCATATTTCGTCGCTGATCTTCAACCATTCCGGCGAGCTGATCGAGCCGTATCACAAACAGCATCTCTACAGCAGCGAAACGAAGACTTACCGACCCGGCACACAAGGCTGCATGCTGGAGATCGACGGATGGCGGCTCGCGCTCGGCGTGTGCTACGACTCCGGTTTTCCTGAGCACGCGCGCAACGCCGCTGTGAACGGCGCGCACGCTTATCTGGTGAGCGCGCTCTTCAGCGTGAAGACTGGCTATCACCAGTCGCGCATCTGGTTTCCCGCGCGTGCTTTCGACAACACCCTGTACGTGCTGTTGTCGAATCACGTCGGCATCACCGGCGGTTGGGAAACGTGCGGTGCGAGCGCGATCTGGGGCCCCTATGGCAACGTGCTGAAGGAAGCGAGCCGCGATCGGGAGGAAGTGATTACCGCGCTACTCGACCCGGCGGTGCTGGCCGATGTCCGTGAGCGCGAAACAGTGCTCGCGGACTTCAAGGCACACGCGGTTGAGACGGCGAGTGAGTACGTGGTGCGCCGACTGGATTAACCGCACGCGCGGTGGCGACCCTACGTCTCGCTCGTCAGGACGTAGCATTCTCTGTGCCACGGGCCCTGCCGCTCAACTGCCTTTGCGGCTGTGATTACCCAGCATCGGCGGTCGGTGGCACGCAACATGTCATCCGCTACAATGGCACGCACTACCCACCTGGAGACTCGCCTTGAAATCTATCGTTGCTTTGGTCGCCGCGGCTGTTCTTTCTTCCACGGCGATGGCCGCTTCCACCACTGAGAAACTGCCTTCCGGCGTAATCGTTGAACATCTTACGCAGGGCACGGGCGCCCAGCCGGCCGCAGACGATGTCGTCAAGGTCAACTATCGCGGCACGCTCGCTAACGGCACCGAGTTCGATAGCTCGGCCAAACATGGCGGTCCGGCAACTTTCCCGCTTAATCGCGTGATTCCGTGCTGGACGCAAGGCGTGCAAAAAATGAAGGTCGGCGAGAAGGCCAAGCTGACCTGCCCGTCGGCCACGGCCTATGGCGAGCGCGGAGTTGGCCCGATTCCGCCGAATAGCGACCTGACGTTTGAAGTCGAACTCGTAGGTATCGTCAAGTAATACCGCGCGAAGTGCGCTGAGACTGAACCCCGCTCGGGAGATCGAAGCGGGGTTTTTCTTTTTCAGGGCACTGCATTTGCCCACTGAAATCTATCTGTGATAGAAATCGAGTCACTCTCGCGGTGACTGAACCTGACGTGTAGTCGATCGACTGGATTCTCTAAAAGAAAAGAAGTTCTCGCCTTACTCGGCTGGCGCGAATAGCATCGACACATACACAATAGTGGACACGACGATAATGCCGACACCGACGAAGACTTTGGTACGATTGAATTCAAGGCAGCCGTTGATGGCCACGCCAATGCCGACTACGGAAGAAAGCGTACCGATAGTGGCCAGCAATACGTGAAGCTTGCTGCGTATCAGGCTACGCCGCTCCGGACTTGCGCCTTCTCTCCACTCCTTGAGTTTCATTGCAGTATCCTTTTTCACCGGTGTTCAGGTGGTCCGAAGATTCGCATGAGAGACAATGCGACAGAGCACGCCGTTTCGGCCTGGAACAGATCACCAGTTGGGGCGCCGCGATCTACCAGTTCAACAAAAACTGGTTCGGCGCAGCGATGATCTACTATCAGCGATTGACGGGCTCGGCCGCCGAAAGTCCGATCGTCACGCAGCGCGGCACGCGCAATCCGATCACGTATGGGGTAGGCGTGGCGTATGCGTTCCGCTAAAAGTAGTCGCGTTCTTTTTAAAGTCCTGTTGCACTCGGTCGTTTACCCTCTGCGCGTGCGGCGACACTGCAATCGCCGCTTTGCGCATTGCGGAAGATCTAGCCGTCATTCGTCGCGCGTCAGGAGCGTCTGCCATGAATATCGACTTTCACTACGGGGTGGTCTATATCGTCGCCCGTACCGGCGGGATGGCGCCCGCTGAGGCGCTCACGGTGGCCCATGCCTGCCAGTATGTCGACGATGCGACCACTTCAGGAATACTGCGTTTTGCGGGCGGCGAGACTTTTGAGCGCTTTGCCACGGCGCACAAGCTATTCGACTACACCAACACGGAAGACGACCAGAACCGTCTGGTGTGGACGCCATTTCATTTTCTGCCTGCCGGTGAGGGGGAGACGCTTGAAGAGAAGGCGGTGTGCCGGCCGGATAGCGCTGTTGCTCGCGAGGTGGTGCGCCGCGCGATCCGGCAGCGGGGCACGGACACGGCATTGCACCGCTTGGGCGTGACGCTGCACGCGTACGTCGATACGTGGGCTCACCAGGGCTTCGCCGGTATCGAAAGCCCGATGAACCGCGTTCATATGCTGGAGGCGGAAGATTGCACGCGGGAAGGCTGGCTTGCCCGTCTTACCCGCGCCACGCGGCATCTGGTCCAACACGTCGAGGAAGATGTACTGACGCTTGCACTGCCCGTCGGTCATGGGGCCGCTTTGCACTATCCCGATCAGCCGTGGGCGAAATGGCATTACATCGACGGCAGAAATGAGCGCGTTAAAAGGCACAATCTGCCGGAGTTCATGCAGGCGGCCGAGATGACTTGCCGCGCGGTGCGCGCCTATGTCGCGGGACGGGAAGATTTTGAATCCCAGCCTGGCTTGCCGGAAGATGTCAAAGCCGCGCTCACGAAGCTTCTCGATACCAATCGGAATCTCGACGACAACAAGCGCCTGCAGATCATTTGCGAAGCGGTGAAAACCGACGCCATTCCAGGCCTGTCAGAGTCGATTCCGGACTATGTAGCCAAGGGGCTCGGCTCCTGGAAATATAAAGCCACCGGTTTGCAGTCCGACGACGACAGCGGGGACCGCCCCCGGTGGAGCGACGTCTTTGAGAAAAGTGATTACCGGCGCTTTCACGACGCCGTCAAAGAGCACCGTTTTGTGATTACGCAGGAGATTCTGCCGACTCGCGGTCTACGGATCGCGTGAAAAGAGGGCGCTTTTGCGCGTCATTTCAATAGCCGCCCCAGCGGCCGCGTCCATGCCATTCGTGCTCGCGCCATTGCTCGCGACGCCATTCACGTTCACGCCATTCGCGGCGTTCGCGCCACTCGCCGTGGCGGTAGAAGGACAGTCCGGACGCAGGTGAAACAGCGCTGCGAGATTGGTAACGCGGGGTTACCGGCAAAAAAATGAACTGCTGCCCTTTGAATCTCCGGATGCTTGCCTATAGTAGAAGCGACTATTGCCGCATTGCACGGCGGCCGGCTTCTCTTGACATAGGTGACGGGGAAATAGAAATGACGCCATCGAATGCTGCAATCTATCAGGCTCAGGCTTGCACGCCGGATTCATTACGAACGCTTGCGGCCTATCTCGAACTGGCGCTCGACGAGGGAGAAAGCGTGGTTCTGATGCGGATCGGCACGCAGGTGCGCAGTATTTATGTCGGCAATCCGTCCGGCACGCTGGAGGATTTGACGGATCACGGCGTAGTGGCCGCTTTCCAGGCCGACGAGATGCTCGCATTGACGCAGTTGGGACTCAACCGGATAACCGCCGACGATCAACAGTACCGGTTCGTGCGCAGCGTGCGGTATATCGCCGACCGCCAGGTTGTCGTTTTTACGCCGACTTGAGCGGCTGGCTCGCAATGGGAAAAGCTAAAGAATGCGGCTATCGGGTACAGGACGCGAAAGGTTCGTACTCCACGCGATGCGCTCCCGCGTAAACCTGATGCCCTTATAGGCGCGTAGATCTGCCTTTCTCGCGCTATTCATGGCATAGTGCGATCGATTACCACATAAGGAGCAATCAAATGCCCACGTTAGAGCAAATCCAGGCGAAGCTTAAGAAACTCCAGGCGCAAGCTGACGTCCTTATTGCCAGGAAAGCACAAGCCGCGGTCGACCAGATTCGCGACCTGATGCTCAAGCACGGCCTCACTACCGCAGATATCGAAGAAAAGGCAAAGGCGAGACGCGCCGCGCGCGCCTTGAATGGTCATGCTGCAGGTGGCAAGGTAAAAGCAGTCAGCGCGGGTAAGTCGCTGCCGAAGTACCGCGACCATAAAACCGGCGCGACATGGACAGGTCACGGGCGTGCACCGGCCTGGATTGCTGCCGTGAAAGACCGGACTCAATTCCTGATTGAAGGCGCAAGCGAACTGAAGTCCGCGGCAAAGGCAGCGGTGACTCCCAAAGGCAAAAGTAAAGGCCAGCCTAAAGGCGCGCAGCCGCCCAAGTACCTCAATCCGAAAACCGGTGCGACCTGGAGCGGACGCGGCCCGGCGCCGGCATGGCTCGCCACGGTCAAGGATCGCACCAAATTTCTGATCGATAGCGCTGCGGCCACCAGCAATGTCGCCGCCCAAAAAACCGTCACGGCGAAAAAGGCAGTGGCGTCCAAAGCGGCTGGGAAGAAGGGTACTGCGGCGACTAAAAAGGCTGCGGCAAAGAAAAGCGCGGCCAAGCCCGCTGCGAAGAAAGCCGCGGTAAGGAAGACTGCCGTGAAGAAAACCGCAACGGCCAGGAAAGCACCGGGCCGCAAGACGGGTGGTAAAGGCAAAGCCGGCGCGACGAGCGTTGCCGCAGCGCCGCAAACCTCGACGGTACAAGCCGGCGTGTGAGCGCAACGGAGTCGTGAAGTAGATGACCAGCATGCTAGAAGTACCCCAGCAGGAGGACCATGTCGTCCTGCTGGACTCCGTTCCTCATCCGGCAGCCGATGCCGCCGAACCATTCATTGTCGCCAGCGACCGCCGGGTGATTCTGGCTTATCCGATTGCTGAATCCGACTTCGAACGGTTCGGACCATTCGATTCCGACGACGATCCATTTTGCACGGTGCTATTTCCCGACGCCGTGTTTCATCGGCTCGGGCCGCCCGGCGATGTCGATCTCGAGATCCATCCACTCGCGTCGCAAGGGCTCAGTGGGTACTCGGTTCACGAAGTCATGAATTCGTCGCTGGCCGCCGAGATTTCGGCCGTTACGTCGCCCGGTCCTGTACAACGCCATTTCGTCATCACGTTTCAGGGCGCGACGTTCGAATGCGTGGCGTCGGACTATACGGTGGTCGGCGTGTATGGCGCGGGTGAGATCGCCTGCCGGGAAGCCGTCTCGCTGGTCCGATAGTGTTGCTCACGCCCGTCGGGAAGTTCGCGCCGCTGCTGGCTACGCAGCGGCGACGGAATGACTGCGCAACGCGCTGCTGTTTCCTTTCAATAACATTTTCCCACCAAATTCGAACATATGCTCAATGACTTTTTTTAGCTTTTATTTTTGAAACATGTTAAAAAGATTTCCGTCATCGTATATTGACATGAAGTCTTCACGCAGTGAGGGCAGACTGGCGTCAACGAATGGCGTGCCGCAGAGATTGAAGCAACGTATTCGAAATTACATATAAATATATTACGAGGCATCGAACGCTCGATTGAAGCGGACCTGAGTTCAGGCGCGCGTCACGAAGAGCAGGCGGGTATCACGTCGAGTGGTACATGTTTTCGGTGCAGCAGCGGTCGTCGCGGATCGGATTTGCCGGCGTAATGGTACGTAAAGGCAAATCGCATGGGCCTGATCCCCGGTAGTACGGCCGCAAGGCGTCCGCGAGCGCGGGCGCGGTATCGGTACGCATTTGCCTTGCGCAAGTGCATGCGAATACGCCATGCCCATCGAAAAACTCCTTGTTCCGCTACCGGCGGGCCTGAAAGTCTACGTTGAACGTCACGTATTCGATCCGGCCTTCGAGAGTGTCATTCTGATCAACGGCGCGCTGGCCACCACGGCGTCGTTCGGACAGACAATCAAATACCTCGGCGAACGCTATAACCCAATTTGTTTCGATTTACCCTATGCGGGTCAATCGAAAGCGCATAACGTGTGCGACTTCGTTCTGACAAAAGACGATGAAGTCGACATTCTGCTGCATCTAATAGGCTTATTCGAGCCAAGCTTCCTGTTGTCGGTGTCGTGGGGCGGGGTGGCGTCGCTGCTGGCGCTCTCGCGGGCGCGCACCAGCGTGCGACGCGCTGTGATTGCGTCGTTCTCGCCGCGGCTCAACGCGGCGATGACCGCGTACGTGACCGCGGCACGCGACCACATCGCCGCCGGCGAAAATCTGAAGGCCGCGCAGTTGCTCAACGATACCGTTGGCCAGCATCTGCCGCGCATCATGAAGCTCTATAACTACCGCTACCTCTCAACGCTGCCACGCGATGAGCAGGATCAGGTGGCCTTTCACGTCGACCAGATTCTGGCCATTCGTCCAGAGGACTATCTGCACGAGTTCCGCAACATCGAGTGCGGTCTGAAATTCCTCAACGGCGAGATCGACGACTACACCACACCGGAGGACGCCCGCTCGCTTAGCGCGCATCTGAAGCGCGCCGAGTTTCTGACGATCGAGCAGGCCGGGCATTTCCTCGATCTCGAAGGGCGGGCCGCGCTGCGCCAGGTTCGGACGGCCATTTTCGATTACTTCGGCGCCGCGCGGGCGCAGGCGCCAGGCCGTGGGCTCGACTGTTTCGACACGTTCGCCGCCCGCGCGCCCATCATGCCGGTGCAACAACCCGCCATCGCGAACGTCGCGAATGTCGCGTTGCAAGCTTCCGCCGATCACTCGTTCCAACAGGTCGAACTACCGTGAATATCGCTCAGAGCATCGCTATCGTCGTACCGTGGACGCTGTGGCTGCTGTATTGGATCGCGACGTCGAACCGGGTCAAAGAAACCGCGCGCAAGGAGGCGTCTCTATCGCGCACGTTGCAGTCGATTCCGTTGATCGGCGGAGGCGCATTGATCGTCCTGCCGGACTTCAACACAGCGGCGTTGTCCTTCGATCCGCATGCGATCGGGCCGTTGCAGTTGGCAGGCCTCGCCGTGCTGCTGGCCGGCCTCGCATTTTCCGTGTGGGCGCGGCTGCATCTCGGCACTAACTGGAGCGTGTCGGTCACACTGAAGGAAGGGCATGAGCTGGTGCGCAGCGGACCTTATGGACTGGTTCGTCATCCGATCTATACCGGCTGCCTGCTGGCGCTTCTCGGCGCTGTCCTGATCGGCGCGCAATGGCGTGGCGTGGCTGGTTTATTGCTGATTTTCGCCTCGCTGGCGTACAAGGTGCGGGTCGAAGAGAGCTGGTTGACCGGTCACTTCGGCCGCGCTTATTCGCAGTATCGTCGCGACGTCGCCGCGCTGATTCCCGGTCTCTTCTGAGCGACCTGAATGACGAAAGTCATCATCACCGCGATCGGCTCGGCGGGCGACGTACATCCTTTACTCGGCATCGGCGCGGCGTTGGCTGCGCGCGGCCACGAGATCGTCTTCTGCACGCATCCGCCGTTCGCGGAGGCTGTCTCGCGCCAGGGTTTCGCATTCGTGCCGATCGGCACCGCCGCCGAATATGAAGCGGCGATGGCGAACCCGGCGCTATGGCATCCGCGTACGTCATTCCGCACGCTGTGGGCGGTGATTACGCCGACGCTGCGACCGCATTTCGACACGCTGGCTGCGTTGACCGATAGCGACACTGTGCTGGTCGGCACGTTGTGGGCTTTTTCAGCGCGGTTGATGCAGGAGCTGTATCGGGTGCCGTTCGTGTCGGTGCAGGTCTCGCCGTCGACACTGCTCTCCGCGCATGCGCCGCCCACCCACCCGCGGCTGACGATTCCGCGTGGCTTGCCGCTGGCTGTAAAAACGGCGCTGCTGCGGCTGATCGAGCGCCAGGCGCTCGACAAGGTCTGCGGCCCCGCATTGAATGCGTTGCGCGTGGAACTGGCGCTCGCACCGGCGCGGCGCATTTTCGGCGAGTGGCTGCATTCGACCGACGGTGTGCTGTGTCTCTTTCCGGACTGGTTCGCGCAAGCTCAGCCGGATTGGCCGTCGCCGCGCTGCCTCAGCGGTTTTCCGCTGTTCAACGACACGGGCGTGCACGCGCCCGATCCGCAACTCGACGCCTTTCTCGCCGCGGGCGAGCGGCCGGTGGTTTTCACCGCCGGTTCGACCTTGATCGATCAGGCGCGCTATACGAATGCAGTGAGCGCGGCGCTGGCGGAAAGCGGGTTGCGCGGGATTCTTTTGACGCCGGATGCGCCGCAAGCTCCGTTGGACGGGCAGACAGACGCACAGGGCATGCTGCTCAAGCGGCGCTACGTGCCGCTACAGAAGCTGTTGCCGCGCTGCCGGGCGCTGGTGCATCACGGCGGCATCGGCACGGCGGCGCTTGCGTATGCTGCCGGCATTCCGCAAGTGGTGACGCCGTTCGCGCACGATCAGTTCGATAACGCGCAGCGTGTCGTCGTGAGCGGTTGCGGCGTTCGGCTCGATAAGCCACTGGAGCCGCAGGCGCTTGCGCGTGCGCTGAGGCATTTGCTCGGCAGCCCGTCAATCGCGACGCAGTGCGGGCGCGTGCAGGACCGGCTCGCGTCGTCGCAGGATGGTTGCGAGGCGGCCGCACGCTATATCGAAGGTTTCATGCCGACCGGCATGCGCGCGCAAACCGTCGGCCGCATGTCTTTGCCGGCATTCGCAGACAGCGGGCATAGCGTATGAGCGCCGCCACGCCATTGCCGAAACGCGCCGCGTCGTTTGACGAGGCGCATGGCGTCGGCCCTGGCGCCACCGGCGAGCGCAGCGTACCCGGCATGCGCGGTGCGCGGCTCGCCTTGCTGACGTTCGCGCTGTCGCTGGCCACATTCATCGAAGTCCTGGATTCGACGGTAACCAACGTCGCGGTACCGGCTATTTCCGGCGGCCTCGGCGTGTCCAACAGCCAGGGCACGTGGGTGATCAGCTCGTATTCCGTGGCCGCCGCCATCGCCGTGCCCTTGACGGGCTGGCTCTCGCGGCGGGTCGGCGAAACGCGGCTGTTCCTTGGCGCGGTGATCCTTTTCACGTTGACGTCGCTGCTATGCGGCGTGGCCGGCGACTTTCATCTTCTGGTGGTATGCCGGGCATTGCAGGGGCTCTTTTCCGGGCCGATGGTGCCGCTTTCCCAAACGATCCTGCTGCGGACCTTTCCGCCGGATAAGCGCGTCGTGGCACTCGCGCTGTGGGCGATGACGGTGCTGCTTGCGCCGATCTTCGGTCCGGTGGTGGGCGGCTGGATCATCGACAATTTTTCGTGGCCGTGGATCTTCCTGATCAATCTGCCGATCGGCATCTTCTCGTTCGCAGTGTGCATGACGCTGCTGCGCCGCGATGCACCCGTCGGCAAGGCGGTGCCGATCGATCTGCCTGGCATTATCTTGCTGGTCGTCGGCGTGGGCTCGTTGCAGACGGTGCTGGATCTCGGTCACGACCGCGGTTGGTTCGATTCGCCTTTGATCCTGACGCTGGCGATCATCGCCGGGTTGGCGATCGTGTCGCTGTTGATCTGGGAGGCGGGCGAACGGCATCCGGTGATCGATCTGAGCCTGTTCCGTGATCGCACGTTTTCGTTCTGCGTGCTGATCATTTCGCTGGGCATGATGAGCTTCTCGGTGGTGGGCGTGATCTTTCCGCTCTGGTTGCAGGCTGTGATGGGCTACACCGCGTACCAGGCCGGACTCGCCACCGCGCCGCTTGGCGTGCTCGCGCTGGTGTTCTCGATTCTGGTCGGCATTTATGCGGCCCGTTTCGACGCGCGCGTGCTCGCGACTTTCGGCTTTCTCGTGTTCGCGGCCGTGCTCTGGTGGGATGCGCATTTCACGCTGACCATGACTTTCACGCAGATCATCACGCCGGGTCTGATTCAGGGCATCGGCTTGCCGTGCTTCTTCATTCCGTTGACGGCAGCGACGCTCTCGCGCGTATCCGACGACAAGCTCGCCGCGGCCTCCAGCCTGTCGAATTTTTTGCGCACACTGTCGGCGGCGTTCGGCACGGCGATGAGCGTCACGCTATGGGATAACCGCGCGCTGTATCACTACGACGTCGTCGCGCAGTCCGTGACGAAATCGTCCGGTAATACGCAGCGCTTCGTTCAGAGTCTGCACGGCATGGGCATCGACGGCGCGCGCGAACTCACCACCTTGCATCACGTCGTGCAGCAACAGGCCTACATGATGGCGACCGGCGACATGTTCTACATGGCAAGCATCACCTGCCTCGTGCTCGCCGCCATGATGTGGCTCACGCGTCCCAAGCGCGGCGCGGCGATGGCTTTAGGTCACTGAGGAACTTCGAATGACGATCCTGGGCGCGTTGATCATCCTGTTTCATCCGAGTGAAGAGCAGCTCGCGCGTGCGGTGGCGATGCGTTCGGCGTGCGACCGCTTGCTGGTGGTCGACAACTCGCCGTTGCCGGACGCGCGCGCCGCGATGGTCCTGGGTAAGGCGGGCGTCGCGTTGCTGCATCACGGTAATCGCAACGGCATTGCCGGCGCCTTCAATTGCGGCTTGAGTGCGCTGTTCGACGCAGGCGCGGATGCGGTCGCGCTGTTCGATCAGGATTCCGAGGCGCCGGAGGCTTACTTCGCCGTGATGCGCGACCGGTGCACGTCGATGAGTGGCCGGGCATTTTTAGCGGGCCCGCGCATCTTCGATGAAAACGATCAACGCTTCCTGCCCGAACTCGCGACGAGCGGTTTGGCGGTAGAGAGGCTGTCGATACACGCCGACGCCGCGATGCAGCGCTGCGCGTTTCTGATTTCGTCCGGCTGTGTCATTTCACGCGAGGCGTTCGCGCGCCTCGGCCGCTTTGACGAAGCGCTCTTTATCGACCACGTCGATACCGAATACTGCCTGCGTGCATTGCTGCGTAATGTGCCCGTGTACGTGGTGCCGTCGCTCGTGCTGCTGCATCGGATCGGCTCACGGCGCCGCCACAAACTGGGTTCTCTGGAATTGACGACGATGAATCACCCCGGTTTCCGCCGCTATTACAGCGCGCGAAACGCGATGCAGCTTGCGCTGCAATATGGAATGCGTCTGCCGGTCGCAATCGTGCCGAACGTGCTAACGCTCTGGCAAATCGTGCAGATTGCGCTGCTTGAAAAAGACAAGCTGGCCAAGCTCAACGCGATTGCGCTGGGTCTATTCGATGGGTTCTTCGGACGAATGGGGCCGCTTGAGCGGACCCGTCCGCGATTTGCGGCCAAAGTGGCCAGGTCCACGAATGCGGTTAACGCGGCGAATTCGGCGAGCTTTGGCGAGATGAATACGCCGGTAGCAGGAGAACGTGCAATGCCTCTTACCCGGCACTCATGAGACGGCATATGCAATTCCCTATGCCACGCACCTTGCCGTTGCTGCTGCCGCTGCTGCTGATTGCAGCGGTGCTGACCGGTTGCGTGAGCGAGGCGGGTCTGCAAGCGAACGTCAAACCGATCAAGCCATCCGCCGATGCACTTTCGCAGACCATCGGGCCAGGCGCGAACGGTGCATGGCCCGCGCCCGATTGGGTCAAGCGCTACCGCGATCCGCAACTGGATGAGCTGACCGTCGAAGCCTTGCAAAACAATCCCGACCTGCAGATTGCCAAAGCGAGAGTGGGTGCCGCGCAGGCACAACTCGAACAGTTTGCATCGCTCACCGGCCTCACCGGCACGGCGGGCGCGACGGTGAGTAAAGCCCGCTTACCGCAGCCGAACGATGTGGCCAACGTATCCGTCGGCGGCCAGCAGATTCCGGTGCAGTTGTTCAATGATCCGGTGGTGTCGCCGGCCGCGTTGTTCGCAGGCCTGAGCTACCAGCTCGACCTGTGGGGCAAAAATGCCGCGCTGACCGGTAGCCTGCTGTCCACGCGCGACGCCGCACGAGTCGATGCGGAGCAGGCGCGGCTCACGCTGACGGTCGCGCTCGTGACGCTCTACTGCGAGCTCGACCGCGCCTTTGCGATGCAGGACATTTTGCTGCAAAAGCAGCAGGCCGCGGACAGGGTCGATGCGGTCTTGCGCGAGCGTGGCGCGCGTGGCATCGATAACGCGTACGACTCGGCCGATGCCACACTCAAGCGAAGCCGGCTCGCTTCACAGCAGGCGCTCAACGACGAGCGCATCAAACTGACCGAATTGCAGATCGGCGTGTTGACGGGGCGCGGCGCGGAGCGGGGTTTGTCGCTGCATCGTCCGCAACTGGCCGCGGCGGCCGATGCGCCGATGCCTGCGCAATTGCCGGTCGATCTGTTGGGCCGTCGGCCCGACATCGTGGCGGCGCGTTTGCGGGCTGAAGCGGCGCTCGCCAACACCGACGCCACGCGGGCCCAGTTCTATCCGGACGTGAATCTGGTGGCCTTTGCCGGACTGACAGCATTGACGCCCGGCGCGCTTTTCTCGCGCGCGGCGTTGACCGGCTCGGTGGGACCGGCGATCTCCTTGCCGATTTTCGACCGGACCCGGTTGCACGCGCAATTAGGCGGCGATTACGCCAACGTCGACGCTGCGATCGGCCTTTACAACAAGACCGTCGACGAGGCGCTCGGGGAGGTCGCGCGTCAACTGACTTCCTTGCGCACGGTCGATACGCTCGCGACCGAGCAGACGCGCGCCGTGGAAGCGGCGTCGCATATCGTCGCGATCGCTGAAGAGCGGCATCGCCGCGGCATCGGCATGCAGAAGGACGTGACGCTGGCCGACCTGTCCTTGCTCGACGAACGCGCGCAGCAGGTGGATTTGCAGGGCCGCCGCAGAATGCTGCAGGTTGCGCTGGTCGGCGCGCTCGGTGGTGGCTTCGACGTACGCAAGGTGGCGGGCGCACCGATTTCTCACTATCAGGCCACCTTTCCCTCCCACGCACGCATCACGGATACGCACTTCGATTGAATGCACAACGATAAACAGGCACAACATGCCGCGGGCTGGACCGAGGAGCAGGCAAACCCGGCAAACGCGGCGGGCGTAACGAGCGACGCGCATGATTCGAAACGGGCGGCGCGTCGGCGCCGTTTTGCCGCTTTCTTCGGCGTGGTGGCGCTCGCCGGTGTGGCGTGGCTGACGTATTGGGGCTTAAGCGCGCGTTTCTTCGAAGAGACCGACGACGCCTACGTGGCGGGCAACATCGTCCAGATCGCCGCGCAGATACCCGGCACAGTCACCGATATTCTGGTGGACAACACGCGCCAGGTGCGAGCCGGCCAGCCGCTCGTCAAACTCGACGATGCCGAGGCAGCCGCCGCGTTTGCGCAGGCCAAAGCGCAACTGACACTCGCCGTGCGACAAGTGGCAAACGCGACGATCTCGCGCAAGCTCTATGTCCAGTCAATCGACGCGCGCCGAGCCGAACTCGCGTTGGCGCAACGTGCGCTGGCGGCGCGCGATCATGCGTCGGTGGAAGTCGTGTCGCCGGAAGAATTGGCGCGCGCTCGCGAAGCGGTAGCAGTCGCGCAAGCGAACCTCGCCTCGGCGCAAGTCCAGCTCGATGCCGCCCGCGCGCTCGGCGGGAAATTCCCGGTCGAAGCCAGCCCGCCGGTTCTGCAAGCCGCGGCGCAATTGCGGCTCGCTTACCGTAATCTGCAGCGCACCACTGTCGTTTCTCCCGTCGACGGCACGGTCGGACAGCGTTCGGTGCAGATCGGCCAGCAGGTCGGGCCGGGGCTCGCACTCATGTCGATCATTCCGCTCGAGCGTCTGTGGGTCGAGGCGAATTTCAAGGAAGGCCAGATTCGCAGCATGCGTGTGGGTCAGCCGGTGCGAATCGTGTCGGATGTGTACGGCTCGCAGGTGGTGTATCAGGGGCACGTGGAGGGCTTTTCTGCAGGCACAGGCAGTGCGTTTTCGATGCTGCCCTCGCAGAACGCTGCCGGTAACTGGATCAAGGTCGTGCAGCGCGTGCCGATCGTGATTTCGCTCGACCCGGCCGAACTCGCGGCGCATCCGTTGCGGCTCGGCCTGTCGATGCAGGTGTCGGTGGATACGCATGTGCGCAGCGGTCATCTCATCGGCAACGATACGCCGGCGGCCACGCAGAGTACCCGCGTTCACGATAACGTCTCGCGCGATGCGGACGTGCTGATCGCGCAAATCATTCGGGACAATAGTGACCGTGGTGGTGCTACTGACTAGATTGCCGCCGCTGCACTACTGTGACTAGTTGCCCGGATCGATCACAGGCTTGTCAGGATCTGCCAGCGTTTTATAGGGTAGCGACGCTGCGTGCGGGTTGGTTGTGGTGTCGTCGATCACGCGATCGACGTCCGCTGTTTTCGCGAGTTCCGCGAGGAACATCTGTTTGTCGAAGCCTGGTGCGACGCAGCCTTGCACGTAGATGAAACGACGTTGCAGCGTGAGCCACAGCGTCGACTGTTCGCGCCAGTGGGTGGCGTAATTAATGTTGGTGAGACGCCGTTGGACGGCGTCGGCGATTTCCGCGTCGTAGAGGTAAGCGTTCGACAGACGGCAACGGCCCTCCACCCAGCAGCTATTGCCGCGCTCGATCCGGTAATGACTGTCGTCGAGCCATTCCTGCTCGGTCTCGAGTGGGCCTAAGGGCGCCGGGCAGTCGCTGATCGCTTTGGATATCTGAAAGAACGGGTCGTGGCCGCGATTGACGCGTTGCGCTTGCGCCTGGGCATGCGTCGCGGCCATGCAGATCAGCAGACTCGCCAGGTGCTGTTGGATCAGGCGCTTCATCGTCTTGGGCTCCGGGATTTGAGCGTGGGGCAGACGGACCGACGGTTTTGATTCTCGACTACCCAGTCGAGATTATGCAGCGGCTCAGGGCATCACTGACTCTTGCGACGATTTTCAACGGCGAACTTGATCAACTCGGCCTGGCCTTCGATATCGAGTTTGCGCTTCAGGTTCAGCCGATGCGTTTCCACCGTGCGCACCGAGAGGTCGTTGCGTTGAGCGATCTGCTTGCTCGAGAGACCTTCCGCGAGCGCATCGAGAATATCGCGCTCGCGCGGTGTGAGCCTTTCAATGGGCGACTGCGTCGCCGATGCCTGGATCAATCGCGCGCCCAGCCCCGCGCTGAAAAACGTCTTGCCTTCCAGCACCGCGCCAATCGCCTGAATGATTTCGGTGGCGGGCGAGTCCTTGAGCACATAACCGCTGGCCCCTGCGCGCACCGCCTGGGTCACGTACTCGAGGTTGTCGTGCATGGAGAGCATCAGCACGCGTATCGCCGGGAAGCGCTCATGAAACATGCCGGCCAACGCGATGCCGTTCATTCCGTTCATGCCGACATCCATCAGCACCAGATGAGGTTCCTGGCTGGCGGCGAGTGCGAGTGCTTCCTGCGCATTGCCCGCTTCGCCGACGATTTCGATGTTGCGCACGGCTTCGAGCCGGGCGCGCAAGCCGTCGCGTACAAGCGGATGGTCGTCGATCAGAATCAGACGTGCGATGGCAAGTGACATGTCGTTCATAGTGAGGTTTCCTGCAAGGCCGGCGATTGAAGCCCAGACGCAACGATCGGCACGCGCGCGGTTACGATCGTATGACCGGCTTGCGAACTGAGCGACAGCTTGCCGCCCAGTACGTCCAGCCGCTCGCGCATATTGCGCAGACCCACGCCTGCGCGTGGACTGACGAGTGCGTGCGCTACATCGAATCCGCGCCCGTTGTCCGAAATCGTCAGCGTGACGGCGTCGCTCGATACTTCCAGCGAAAGCGCCGCGCTGGACGCCTGTGCGTGCCGCACGATGTTCGTCAGTGCTTCCTGGGCGATACGGAACAGGACCGTATTCACGGCTTCCGGCAAAGCCGCTGCATGGGTGTGGGCGATCTGCGTGAAGCCGATCTCGATGCCGGATTCGTCGCTCAACTCGCGCGTGAGCTGCTCCAGCGCGGCTGCAACGCCCAGGTCATCGAGCATCGACGGACGCAGCGCGTGGGAAATGCGGCGCACTTCACGCAAGGTATCGCCGATGCGCGCCACGCTGGTCGATAGCGCGGCTTCCGCCGCAGGCACGCGTACATCGCTGCGTTCGAAGCGCGCCAACGCCGATTCGAGCAGCAACTTCACGGAAACCATCATCTGACTGATGCCGTCGTGCAATTCACGCGACAGGCGCGCCCGTTCGTTTTCCTGCGAGTCGACCACCTGCTGCGCGAGCCGCTTGAGTTTTGCATCGGCACTGCGGTATTCGGTGACGTTGAGTACCAGCGCACACAATGCGATCACGGCGAGCCCGGCGAGTGCGATGGCGTCGATCCACTGCATCGTGCGGTCGATGTTGGCCGCCGCGCGCTGATCGATGTCAGCGAGCGTGGCGTCGACGTCGTCGAGATAGATGCCGGTGCCGATCATCCAGCCCCAGCGTTCGAGCGGCACCACGTAACCCAGTTTCGACGCGAGCTTGCCCGTCGACGGACGATGCCACACGTAGCGCACATAGCCGCCGCCGCGCGTGGCCGCGGCGAGCAATTGCTGGATCGTCAGCTTGCCTTGCGGATCGCGCAGCTCCCAGAGGTCGCGTCCGACGAGATCGGGTTCGCGCGGATGCATCAGCGAACGGCCGTGCATGTCGTAGACGAAGAAGTAGCCGTCCTTGCCGAAATCCATTTTCTCGAGGATGCCGAGCGCGCGGGTGCGCAGCATTGCGTCGTCGCGCGCGTTGTCCTGGCCGGCGTTGTAGAGCGGGGCGATCGCCGTCGTCGCGAGCTCGACGTAGTGTTTGAGTTCGATTTCCTTGCTGGCCAAGTACGCGGCCTGGGTGGTCGCGTGCTGCGTTTCGGCGAGCGCCGTGGCTTCCCGGCGCACGCCAATTTCAATGCTGGCGATGGCCGCCAGAAAGGGCACGATCGCCAGCAGGACAATCTTTGCTTTGAGTTTCATCGTAGACAGGACGGCCGACGGGCTACGTAGTATTACGTAGCCGGCTTACGTAGTTGCGCGCTTGTGAGAGCGCTCACGAAGGCGAATACTACATCCCCACGACGCACCGTGCTTTTCGGCGCGCGGTTTCAATAATAGACCTAGGAGACGTTTGTGGAGACCTCCCAATCTGCCGGCCGTTCATGGCTATGGCTAATCCTGCTGATCCCGTACATCGCGTTGCTGTGGTTGCCGTTCTATAACGACACGCGGCCCTCGTTCGCCGGCTTTCCTTTCTTCTACTGGTATCAGTTCTTGTGGGTTCCGTTGACCTCGCTACTGATTTACGTCGTGTACCGAGGTGTCAAATGAGCGATGTCAATCCTGTGAACCCGGTCGCGATGACCGTCTTTATCGCGTTCTTTGTTCTCGTCACTGTCATCGGGTTTTTTGCCGCGCGCTGGAAGCGGGGCGATCTGACGCAACTGCATGAGTGGGGCCTGGGTGGCCGCCAATTCGGCACGGTGATTTCGTGGTTCCTCGTCGGCGGCGACTTCTATACCGCTTATACGGTGATCGCGGTGCCCGCGCTGGTGTATTCGGTGGGCGCGTATGGCTTCTTTGCGCTGCCGTACACGATCATCGTCTATCCGTTCGTGTTCGCGGTGATGCCGAAGCTGTGGAAGATCGCGAAGGCGAAGGATCACATCACGGCAGCGGATTATGTGCAGGGCGAATACGGTGGCAAGTGGTTCCCGGCTGCGGTTGCATTGACCGGCATTGTCGCGACGATGCCATATATCGCGCTGCAACTGGTGGGCATGCAAGTCGTGATCAAAGGGCTAGGTGTGACGGGCGAGATGCCGCTGATCGTCGCCTTCGTGATTCTTGCGCTTTACACGTACGCAAGCGGCCTGCGGGCGCCGGCGATGATCGCGTTCGTCAAGGACATCATGATCTATATCGTCGTGATCGCGGCGATTTGGCTGATTCCGGCGAAGCTCGGCGGCTATGCGCATGTGTTCGATGCGGCCGATACGTATTTCAAGGCCAAGGGCGGCGCAACCGGGATCATTCTGAAGCCGGCGCAGTTCACTGCTTATGCATCGCTGGCTTTGGGTTCGGCACTGGCGGCGTTCATGTATCCGCATACGATGACGGCGGTGTTGTCGTCATCGTCGGCTAATACCGTACGCAAGAATGCGATTTTCCTGCCGGCTTATACGCTGTTGCTGGGGTTGATTGCGTTGCTCGGGTATATGGCGATTGCGGCCGGTGTGCATGTGAAGTCGGCGTCCGATATGGTGCCGGCGCTGTTTAACACGCTGTTCCCGTCGTGGTTCGTTGGCTTTGCTGCTGCGGCTATTGCGATTAGCGCGTTGGTGCCCGCCGCGATCATGTCGATTGGTGCGGCTAATCTGTTCACGCGGAATTTGTGGCGTCCTCTTGTTTCGCCGGATATCACGCCTGAGGCTGAGGCTTCTACGGCGAAGATCGTTTCGCTGGTTGTGAAGTTTGGGGCGCTGTTGTTTATTGTGTTCTTGCCTACGCAGTATGCGATTGATTTGCAGTTGCTGGGTGGGGTTTGGATTTTGCAGATCTTTCCAGCTATTGTGTTTTCGTTGTATACGCGGCGGTTGAATACGGCGGGGTTGTTTCTTGGGTGGGTGGTCGGGATCGTGCTTGGGACCGGGCTTGCTGTTTCTCAAGGGCTAAAGCCGGTGTTTGCTTTGCATGTTGGGGATGCGGTTTATCCGGTTTATATTGGGTTGATTGCGTTGGCTGCGAATGTTGTAGTTAGTTTTGTTGTGTCGGTTTTGTCGCCGCGGAGGGTTGTTGCGGCGGTTTGATGTTGCTGTTTTGGCTGGCTGGCGCAGTCGGAGTGCTTGCTCGGGCGGCGTTGGCCTTTCCTTGTTTTGTTAGTGGTCTATTAGCGTTGCCCCTGTGCGGGGCGGCACTTACTTCTCTTTGCCGGCTGCAAAGAGAAGTAGGCAAGAGAAAGCAGCTCAAACCACTCCTGCTAAGCGGGGCCCATAGTTTACACAGGGTAGTGGTGCATCTGGAATCTGTGTGCGTGCACCTGCATACGCTTGTGACAAGGGCGTCATACTTCCGGCGGCGCTGCGCTCGCCGAAGAGTACTTCGAAGACCATTGGTCATCTGTAGCCTAGCTCCGTCGAGGTGCGATGGCGACGCAACGGCGTGATTTTTATCAGCGTCTCCGCCGGAAATTAATCCCCACGAATACCGCCATCAATGTCAAAAATCCGCCAAACAACAGGGCGGAATTGACGACAACGTGTCTGACGCCAAGCACGTCGACGTAAAAAATTCTACGGCGTGCTACGTGAAACACCGACCGGCTGCAAACGGTTCACTACCTCGGGTATAGCCGAGCTTGCGGGCGACGTTTCATCAATTGCCGTACGGCCGCCGTCGTGGAAGAACGCGAGTTCCGCAGCCTTATTCAGCACGAGAATACTGATCCGCCGATTGGTCGGTTCGTCGGCGACGTTGCTGTTCAGCGGCAATACATCGGCGAGTCCGCGCACCTGCAGCAGCTTCTCGCCGCGCATGCCGCCGGCCACCAACGCGCGGCGCGCGGCATTGGCCCGGTCGGACGATAGTTCCCAGTTCGAGTAGCCCTCGGGCCCGGCCGTGTATGGCACCGCGTCGGTATGGCCGGCTATCGAAATGCGGTTCTCCACGTCGTTGAGCGCGGCGCCGATCTGCGTCAGGATCGTCACGGCGTAAGGCTGCAACTTCGAACTGCCGGACGGAAACATCGGACGATTCTGCGAATCGACAATCTCGATGCGCAGACCTTCGTTCGTGATCGAAATGCGGATCTGATCCTTGAATGCCCTCAACGCCGGGCTCTGCTCGATCAAGGCGGTGAGCCTCTCTTTCAATTGCTGAAGCCGTGCCGCGTCCGCTGGCGCCACGATCGGTGGGGCCGTGGTCGGCGGCGTCGGTTCGGTCTGGCTCTTCTTGCCGTCGCCGGGCCGGGTGTCGGAAATGTCGCGCCCGCCGCCCTGGATGACGCTCGGACGTGCCGCTGCCGTGCCCTCGTTGCCGCCGAGCAGGCTCGACAGCGGAGTGTTGAAATAGTCCTCGATGCCCTGCTTGTCGTACTTCGACGTCGAACCGAGCAGCCACATCAGCAGGAAGAATGCCATCATCGCGGTGACGAAGTCGGCATAGGCGATTTTCCATGCACCGGCGTGATGGGCGCCATGATCGTCGCTCTTTTTCGAGCGGCGCACGATCACGGGAGCGGGTGTTTCGACCTGTTGGGACGCGCGCGATCTTCTTTCACTCATGATGCCGCTCCTCGTCAGGCCGATTTCGGCATCTTGGTGGCGCGCACGGCGTCGTCCAGTTCCTGGAAGCTCGGACGGTCGGCGGTGAACAGCACCTTGCGCCCGAACTCGACGGCGATCGGTGGTGCATACCCGGAGAGCGAGGCGAGCAACACGGCCTTCACGCACTGATAGGGTTTGGCTTCGGCGCGGCCCTTGGCATTGAGCAGATCGGCGACCGGACCGATAAAACCATAGGCGAGAAGAATGCCGAGGAAGGTGCCGACCAGTGCGCCGGCGATCATTTCGCCGAGCACGGCGGGCGGCGCACCGACCGAGCCCATCGTATGAACCACACCCATCACGGCGGCAACAATGCCGAATGCAGGTAAGCCGTCGGCCATTTTCTGGATCGCGTTGGCGGCGATCGACACTTCCGCATGATGCGTGGCCAGTTCTTCGTCCATCAGGTCCTGCACTTCAAGCACGTTCACGTTGCCGCCGGACATCATGCGCAAATAGTCGACGATAAAGTCGAGCAGATGCTGGTCCTCCAGCACGTGCGAATACTTCTGGAACAGCACGCTTTCTTCGGGCGCGGCGACGTCGGCTTCGAGCGACATCATGCCTTCCTTGCGTGCCTTCTGAAGCAACTCGTAAAGCAGCGCGATCAGTTCAAGATATTTTTCCTTCGTATACCCACCGCTTTTGAAACACGAAGGAATCGCCTTGATCGTTTTCTTCAGCGTGGCGGTCGGATTGCTTACGACAAACGCGCCTATCGCCGCGCCAAAAATGCATAGCAATTCGAACGGTTGAACAAGCGCGGGAAGATGCCCGCCTACGCCGACAAAACTACCGATCACAGAAGCGATTACCACTACCCAGCCGATTGCGACAAACATGCTCTCTCCATTATCTTGCACGACGCACGTTCGGTGGAACAGGCCCTATTTCAAGGGCTTTTTCGAAGGCGCCACTAGTATTCTGTATGTACAGGTAAACGGCCAGAGTCGCGCTGTCTAAAGTGTGCGCATCCGTGAAAATAAAAATATTCACCGATTGGTTAATCGATCGAATCGACTTCCGGTAATTTTGTCCGTCGTGTTGCGACCAGTCGTTGTGGTCGCAACCAATAGTGGCGATTTGCGGACCGGATGATTAAGGATGTGGTTGCATGATCGGGTTATCCAAAACGCATGGTGTGGCATTTTTACCGGGCGGTCTGCTAGCATGGCAAACAATTTGTAACGACAGCCGGTTCCGGCGCTCAATGCCGCCACGCGGCTTCTCGTCGGCTCACGAATGCCGGCAGCGACAGCGGCCCATCCGGAGATGCGAAAAGCATGTGGAATCTGAATTCTGCCGAGAACATCAAGCTGACGACCAAAGCGGCCTCCTGCATTGCCGGTCTCGGGCTCCTATTCGCGTCCAACGCGGCTCACGCCCAGGAGTTTTCCCTATTCGGCGGCGGCTCGCGCGCGGGCAGCACGAACACCTACACGTGGGCAATCGACTATCAGGAAGGGCTCGGGCAATACTTCGCCGCGAGCTTCACGTGGCTGAATGAAGGGCACATTCCCAATCATCATCGCGACGGCCAGATGATCCAGCTATGGGGCCGTATTCCCGTCGGCAGCCCGCAGTTCGTCCTGCAGGCGGGCGTCGGTCCATACCGTTACTTCGACACCACCACGGCCGTGCAAGGCGGAAGCTATTCGGACACTCACGGCTGGGGCGTCGTGTATAGCGTGCGCGCGGCGTACTACGCGTCGAGCCGGTGGATCACGCAACTGCAGTTGAATCGCGTGCATGTGCAGCGCGGGCCGGATGCGACCAGCGTGATGTTCGGCGTCGGCTATCAGCTCGATGCCCCGGGCACACCCGGTCCGCGCGACTGGGCGAGCGGCAGTACGCAAAAGGTCACCAACAACGAAGTGGCGGTGTACCTCGGCGAAACCATCATCAATTCGACCAGCTCGCCGACTGCACTTGGCGGCGCGATCGAGTACCGTCGCGGCCTCGCGAAATACCTCGATGTGACGGTTGGCTATCTTCACGAGGGCAGCAGCAAGGTGGCGCGTCGCGACGGCTTGACCAGCCAACTGTGGGCGACGCGTGCCTTCCTGAACGATAAGGTATCGCTCGGGCTCGGCGTCGGCGCCTACTACGCGATCAACGAAAACGAGAACAGCCTCACGCCGGGGCCGGGCGCCGGGAAGTTTTCGGGCCTCGTCACGATCGCCGGCTCGTACCGCTTGACTGATCACTGGAATGCGCGGATCGAATGGAATCGTGTCGTGACACGCTATGATCGCGACTCGGATGTGATTTTCGGCGGTGTGGGCTACCGTTGGTGATGGCTCACCGTGCCAGCAGAAGCAGTCTTCTAGAACCGATAGTAAAGATTCACACAAAAAAACCGGAGAAGAGCATGAAAGCCAGCACCATCGCCGAACGGGAGGCCCGTGGCCGTGCCGCCCGTGAGCACTCGAAGCGTTCGAGCCATCGCGCGGTAGGCGAGTTGCATCGCAACCCGATCGAATTGCTCAAGCAAAGCAGCGAGGGGCGAGTCGAAAGGCTCGTGCCGCTGCGCTACGGGCGTATGTCGGTGTCGCCGTTCACCTTCTATCGCGGCACCGCGATCATTCAGGCACACGACCTGAGCCGTGTCCCCGACACCGGCCTCACCATGCCGATTTGCGGCGACGGCCATCTGATGAATTTCGGCGGCTTCGCGACACCGGAGCGTCAACTCGTATTCGATCTGAACGACTTCGACGAAGTCGCCACAGGTCCCTTCGAATGGGACCTGAAACGCCTGACCGCAAGCCTCGTGGTCGCCGCGCGTCATATGCGTTTGAGTCGTGGCGCAGCGGAGAATCTGGTGATGACCGCCGTCACCGAATACCGCGACCGCATGGCGCAATACGCGCAGTGCGGCGCGCTCGAACTCTGGTACGACCGCATCACCTTCGACCGCATGGCGGAAACCGCGCTGACCCCCGAGCGCCGCCGTATCGTGCGCCGCGGCATGGAAAAGGCCGCAAGCCGCACCCACGAAAATCTGCTGGAGAAAATGGCCGAGCACGACGGCGACCGCTGGACGATCCGCGATGCGCCGCCGGCGCTGTTCCACGTGCTAGGCGCGAACACGCTGTTCACGCCTGAAGAAACCGAGGCATTCAAGGGCCACAACTGGCGCAAGATGCTCGAACGCATGTGGGGTGAGTACCTGAAGACGATGTCGCATGACCGGCGCGAGTTGCTCAGCCATTTCACCGTGCAGGACATCGTATTCAAAGTGGTGGGCGTCGGCAGCGTCGGCACGCGCTGCATGGTCGTGCTGAACGTGGATCACATGGGCAAGCCATTGTTTCTGCAGCTCAAGGAGGCGCGGCCGTCGGTGGTCGCCCAGTACTACAAGTCGCCTCCCGTCAAGCACGAGGGCGAACGCGTCGTGCAAGGGCAGCGCATGTTGCAGGCCGCGAGCGACATCTTTCTCGGCTGGGCGAACGGGCCGTTAGGGCGCCATTTCTACTTCCGGCAACTGCGCGACATGAAGCTGTCGGCGAACATCGAACTGTTCGACACCGACCTGCTGGAGGGGTACGCGAAACTCTGCGGCTGGATCATGGCGCGCGCGCATGCCAAGGCGAGTGGCGAGGCGATCGAAGTCAGCGCGTATATCGGCCGTAGCGACCAGTTTGCGGAGTCGCTCGCGGCTTATGCCGCCAGCTACGCTGACCAGGTGGAGCGTGATTACGACGTGTTCCTGAAGGCCTGCCGCAGCGGCGAGCTCGAGGCGCGCACGGACGAAGACATGGCGGCGGATTTCCGCGTGTAACAGTCAATCGCGCCTGAGCTGTGCTTGAGCCGCGTGAGCAATGTTTGCGTGGCTCGCCGCGTGCCGTGGCCGAACCACGCGGAAAGATTGCTCACAGTTCAGTCGTCGATGCGTGCTTCGCGCAGCGTAACGAAGCGCAGGTGCTGGCTGCGCGCCGCGTCGATCACGCGCGGCAGGACGGCGAGTATCAGCGGTTTGCCCTCGATGGTGAGCGCGGCATTGCCATCGTGCAGCAGCAGGATGTCGCGCGGCGCCAGGCCGCGGAGTAGCCGGTGCGCGACCACGTGGGGATCGCGCTCGCGCGTGTCGTAGCCGCGCCGCGTCCATGCCGCGAGCCGCAAATCGAGTTTGCGCAGCACGGGCTCGAGAAAGATGTTGCGCAACCCCGCCGGGGCGCGGAAGAACATCGGCCGCTCGCCGCTCAATGCCTCGAAGGTGCGCTGCGCCGCGCCGATCTCGCGGGTGAGCGCGCCCGGAAACGTGATCGAAAACGTGTGGACGTGAACCTGCGAATGGTTTTCCAGCGCATGGCCGCGTGCGACGATTTCGCGTGCGAGTTCCGGGTAGCGCTGCGCTTTCGCGCCGATACAGAAGAAGGTGGCGCGCACCTTGAAAGCGTCGAGCAGATCCAGCACTTGCGGGGTGACGACCGGGTCGGGGCCGTCGTCGATGGTCAGTGCGATCGCGTCTGCGTTGCGCGCGCCGGCGGGCAGGTGCGTCCAGTTCGGGCCAAGCAGCGAGGTGCGCGGCAAAAGGCCGGCCACGGTAAAAATAGCGTGATTCACGAAGATCGCGGCGAGCCACCACGGCCATGCGGCGGGTGCCAGCAGCCAGCCCGCCAGTACGAATACGTGCCATGCGGCGGTGGCCGTGAGCATCGCGGGATAGCTGGTGCGCGGCCAGCGGCGCTGCGGCGGAGCCTCGTTGCGTTGCTGCGGCGTGAAAAGTTCGTTCATAAAGCGTGCTTCCTGTCTTCCTTCCTCCGTCCTGGGAAGGCCCTGAATCGCGCGCGTGACGCGCAACAGCCAACGATACCATTGATGCGCAATGCGACGCTGTTGCGGAAGGTAACGATAAGTAATGAAAGAATGCTGAAAGACGCCATGCTTCGCGACGGCTGCGCCGTTGCATTTGTGATGGGCGATCCGCTGTTGTATGGTGCTAAGGCCCAGGAAACGGAGCAGGAGAGGTGCTGTGACAGGAACGGGAATCAAGAAAGTCGCGCTGGTGACGGGCGCGGGCAGCGGCATCGGCCGGGCCTGCGCGCTCAAGATGCTGGAACACGGTTATAGCGTCGTACTCGCCGGCCGTCGCCAGGCGCCGCTCGACGCTGTGGTCGAAGAAGCGCAGCAACTGGGCGGCGACGCGCTTGCAGTGGCCTGCGACGTGACGGATGCCGACAGCGTCGCCGCGCTGTTCGACACGATCCGCTCGCGGCGCGGCCGTCTCGACGTACTGTTCAACAACGCGGGCCGCAACGGCTCGCCGGTGGATATCGATGAGCTCGATGTCGACGAATGGCGCTCGGTGGTCGACACCAATCTCACGGGCGTGTTTCTTTGCACACGTGCCGCCTTCGGTCTGATGAAAACGCAGACGCCGCGGGGCGGCCGCATCATCAACAATGGCTCGATTTCCGCGCATGCGCCCCGGCCGAACAGCATCGCCTACACGGCGACCAAGCACGCGATTACCGGCATCACGAAAGCGGTTTCGCTCGACGGCCGCAAATACGACATCGTGTGCGGGCAGATCGACATCGGCAATGCGGCGACAGAAATGGCCGAGCGGATGGCGCGCGGCGTGCCGCAGGCGAACGGCGAAATTGCGGTCGAGCCGTTGATGGACGTGCAGCACGTCGCCGACGCGGTGCTGCATATGGCCGAATTGCCGTTGTCGGTGAATGTGCAGTTCATGACCATCATGGCGAGCAAGATGCCGTTCGTCGGGCGGGGCTGAGCGGGGCGCCGCACGCATCGCGGAAGATCAACTTATACTGGGCGCTTCCCGCCTTCTGGAAAAAGCGATTCGCCGTGCCCCGCGCCACACCCAAGGACGACCCGCAGCCGGTGCCGCCCGCGCAGCCCGACCTCGACGATTGTTGTCATAGTGGCTGCAATCCGTGTGTCTTCGATCTCTACGATGAAGCGCTCGAACGCTATCAGTCAGCGCTCGCCGAATGGCAAGCGCGGCAGGCGGCACTGAAGGTGCAAAAGGTACGAACGGTGCACGCACGGCCGAGCAAACCGCGTACGCGCCGCTAAACGGTGTTTCAGGTTTTACGCCAAGGCCGCAGCCATACCCCGTCCCCGTCATGACCGACCTTCAGTCCGCACCCCTCGAACCCTTCAACGAATCGCACACGCTGGACGACCTGCATACCTTCGTGCAGCGTTATCCGCGTCTGTTCGTGCTGACCGGCGCGGGCATCAGCACTGACTCCGGCATTCCAGGCTATCGCGACGACAACGGCGAGTGGAAACGTTCGCCGCCGATCACGCTGCAGGAATTTCTCGGCACCGCCGCGATGCGCCGGCGCTATTGGGCACGCAGCATGGTGGGCTGGCCGGTGGTGGCCGACGCGCAGCCGAATGCCGCGCATACGGCATTGGCCCGGCTCGAGGCCGCGGGCCATGTGCCGACGCTCGTTACGCAGAACGTCGACGGTTTGCATCAGCGGGCGGGGAGCCGTGAGGTGATCGAACTGCATGGCGGTATCGACGGCGTGACGTGTCTGGACTGCGGCATGCAGCATTCACGCGCGTCGATCCAGCGCACGCTGGAAGCCGACAATCCCGCGTTGCTGAACGTCACTGCCGAAACCGCCGCCGACGGCGACGCGCATCTGGAGTGGCACGATCTCGACGCTTTTCGCATTCCGGCGTGCACGAACTGCGGCGGTTTATTGAAGCCCGCCGTGGTGTTCTTCGGTGAAAGCGTGCCGCGCGAGCGTGTCGAAGCGGCGTCGCATGCGCTCGACGCGGCGGACGCAGTGCTGGTGGTCGGCTCGTCGCTGATGGTCTATTCGGGCTACCGCTTCTGCGTGTGGGCGCAGAAGCAGGGCAAGCCGATCGTCGCGATCAATCTGGGGCGCACGCGCGCCGATCCGCTGTTGTCGCTGAAAATCGCCGCGCCCTGTGCCGACACGCTGACCGCGCTGGCGAGCCGTCTGGCACTGGATTGAGCGGACCGCCTGAGCCTCCCGATCAGCGCGCGGCCCACATAAATCGTCGATAATCCCAATCCCACGCAGCGCCGCCCTCACAAAAAGCAACCGTCCCGCAAAAAGGAACGCCGATGTTGACGACGATCGAACAGCTCGAAGCAATCTACGGTCAGCCCCACGAACGCGCAGTGAAGAAAGAAATTCCCTATGTCAACGAGGACTATCGCGCGTTCATCGAAGTCGCGCCCTTCGTCGTGCTCGCCACTGCCGGTCCGGAAGGCCTCGACTGTTCGCCGCGCGGCGACGCGCCGGGCTTCGTGCGCGTGATCGACGAACGCACGCTCGCGTTGCCGGACCGCATTGGCAACAATCGCGTCGACAGTCTGCGCAATATCATCGTTGAGCCGCATCTGGCGCTGCTGTTCATCATTCCGGGCGTCGGCGAAAGTTTGCGCGTGAATGGCCGCGGCCGCATTTCCAACGATCCGGAATGGCTGGACAGTTTCGCCGTCGAAGGTAAACTGCCGCGCACCGTGCTGCTGATCGACGTCGACGCGGTGTACTTTCATTGCTCGAAGGCGCTGGTGCGCTCGAAACTGTGGGATCCCGCGCGTCACGTCGAACGTTCGCGTCTGCCGAGTGCCGGCGAGATCCACCGGCGCATCAACGGCGCGAGTTTCGATGCCGCGACCTACGACCGTGAACTCGCCGAACGCGTGCGCACGGCCCTGTACTGAAACAACGTGAATATGACTGATTCCCATCCGGCGTTGCGGCAACACTCGCCGTCCGCCGAACGCAATCGCGAACCGATCCTTGCCGTATTGCGCGAAGTGCTGCCGGCCACCGGCCGCGTGCTGGAAATCGCGAGCGGCACGGGGCAGCATGCTATCTGCTTCGCCGGCGCATTGCCTGGGCTTGACTGGCAACCGAGCGATATCGATGCGGATGCGCGTGCGTCGATTACCGCGTGGATCGCGCATGCAGGGCTGGCGAACGTGCGCGCACCGCTCGCGCTCGATGTGCATCAGCCGGAGTGGGGCGCGCAAACGCTGGATAAGGTCGATCAGTTCGACGCCGTGGTCTGTATCAACATGATTCACATCTCGCCGTGGAGCGCGACAGAAGCGCTATTCGCCGGCGCGAGCCGCCGATTGGTCGACGGCGGTGTACTGTATCTGTACGGCCCTTACAAACGTGGTGGAGCGCAAACCTCGCCGAGCAACGATGCGTTCGATCAGCAATTGCGCAGCCGCGACCCCGCGTGGGGCGTGCGCGACATGGAAGCGGTGGTAGCGTTGGGCGCATCGGTCGGACTTGTGTGCGACGAGCCGATCGAGATGCCGGCCAACAATTTCAGTCTGGTTTTCAGGAAACGCGTGGACGTGGCGCGGGTCTGACGGACGTTGCGTAGTGCGGTGCGTCATAAAGCGCATCACAGGGCGCCGCATAAAGTATCTCGTGAGGGCCCGCACACCGTGGAAAGCCCGCTCGTTGAGTGTTAATGCGCGCCAGCGAGCGGCAAGCCGGCATTTCTTTTATCCTTTCACCCTCGACGTTCCGCCGACGTTCTTTCCGGCGCGGCGTCTCGACATTTTTTGGACTCTGGAGAATTCACATGGGCAAACAGGCAATCGGCGTGGTGGGGCTAGCGGTCATGGGCCGCAATCTGGCGCTCAACATCGAAAGCCGCGGCCACGCGGTCTCGGTGTACAACCGTAGCCGCGAGAAAACCGACGAACTCATCGCCGAATATCCGGACAAGAAGCTGGTGCCGGCCTTCACGCTGGAAGACTTCGTGGAGTCGCTGGAAAAACCGCGCCGCATTCTGCTGATGGTCAAGGCAGGCGAGCCGACCGACGCCACCATCGCGCAACTCAAGCCGCTGCTGGACAAGGGCGACATCCTGATCGACGGCGGCAATACGCATTTCACCGACACCATCCGCCGCAATCAGGAACTGGCGAAAGCCGGCCTGCATTTCATCGGCACGGGCGTGTCGGGCGGCGAAGAGGGCGCATTGAAAGGCCCGTCGATCATGCCGGGCGGCCAGCGCGACGCCTATGATCTCGTCGCGCCGATCCTCACCGAAATCGCCGCCAAGGCGCCGGACGGCGAGCCGTGCGTCGCGTACATGGGTCCGGACGGCGCGGGCCACTTCGTGAAAATGGTGCACAACGGCATCGAATACGGCGACATGCAATTGATCGCCGAGAGCTATGCGGTGCTCAAGCAGGTCGTCGGTCTGTCGAACGAGGAGCTGGCCAAGGTCTACACCGAATGGAACGAGGGCGAGCTCGACAGCTACCTGATCGAAATCACCTCGAAGATCTTCAAGAAGAAAGACGAAGAAACCGGCAAGGATCTGGTCGACGTGATCCTCGATCGCGCGGCGCAGAAGGGCACCGGCAAGTGGACCAGCCAGAACGCGCTCGACCTCGGTGCACCGCTGCCGCTGATCACGGAAGCTGTGTTCGCGCGTGTGTTGTCGTCGCTGAAAGTTCAGCGCGTGGCGGCGAGCAAGGTGCTGGAAGGGCCGGCAGCCAAGCCGCTCGGTGCCGAGCGTGACGCGTTCATCGAATCGGTGCGGCGTGCGCTGTACTTCAGCAAGGTGATTTCGTACGCGCAAGGTTTCGCGCAACTGCGCGCGGCATCGGAAGAGTACAAGTGGGATCTGGATTACGGCGGAATCGCGAAGATTTTCCGCGCCGGCTGTATCATCCGCGCCCGCTTCCTGCAGAAGATCACCGACGCCTATACGAAAGACAAGGCAATCGCCAATCTGCTGCTCGATCCGTACTTCCGCGATATCGCGAAGAACTATCAGTCGGCGTTGCGCGAAGTTGTGATTGCCGCCATCAATGCGGGCGTGCCGGTGCCGGCATTCGCGTCGGCCGTCGCCTATTTCGACGCGTATCGGTCGGAACGCCTGCCGGCGAACCTGGTGCAGGCTCAACGCGATTTCTTCGGCGCGCATACGTTCGAGCGTATCGACAAGCCGGGCAGCTTCCACGCGAACTGGAGCTGATCGTTTGAATCGTGGCACGGCGCGCGCTTGCTGCAAGGCGCGCCGGGCCACGCCAGCGATTGAAATCGAGACGGGCAATTATTGCTGATAGCTATCGGACAGATAGCGTGGCAGCACGCCGGACCGTCTACTATTGCGAATTTTGGAATAGAGTTTCATCGTTTCAGGGGTTTCCCCTAGATGTCGACGCTCCTAAACTTCTACTTAAGCGCTACGGGACAACGAGCCCAAAGCGCATTAAATACAAGTTCTGGAGGTTTACATCATGAAGACGCTTATCTCTGCTGTTGTCGTCGCTGCCGCTCTGGTCGCTCCTGTTGCTTCGTTTGCTCAATCGAACCAGCCGCTTACCCGCGCTGAAGTGCGCGCTCAACTGGTGCAACTGGAAAAGGCCGGTTACAACCCGATCGGCGATCATGTCGACTACCCGGCTAACCTGCAGGCTGCGCAAGCCCGCGTCGATGCAGAGAACGGCACCGTTCAAGTTGTGAACAGCGGCTACGGCGCACCGATCGCTGGCACCTCGCAAGCCGGCCGTCCGGTGACCGGCAACGACCGTAACTCGGTCTACTTCGGCAACTAATTCGCCAAAGTTGATGTGAACGCCGCCTGGCTGACAGGCGGCGGGTAATGAAAAAAACGCCGACCGGATTGCCGGGCGGCGTTTTGTCGTTTACGGCCAAGCCTATAGCCTGGCCGTCAGATCGATTTGAAGACGCGCTTCAACGGTTCGGCAAATGCGGAATCCCTTCGTTGCTGGTCAGATTGAGCTGGTGAATCTGCCGATGCGCCTTGTTCAGATGCGCCTGCGCGGCGACGCGTTGCGCTTCCAGTTGCGACACCTCCTTGCGCACCTGATGCTGCCGGTTCGACACGGTCTGTTCCTGCGCGCCACGCCGTTGCAGGTCTGTGCGCAGCCGTTCGGCCTGCGCCTCGGAGCGCGCGATCATGCGAGCAAGCTGTTCGTTTTGCGCCTCGAGTTGCGCGCGGCGTGTTTCGCCGTCCGAGAGCCGCGTCGCCTGTTCCTCGAAGTGATGGAAGGCGGCTTCCGCGGCTTCAAGGTCGGCGGCTTTCAGCGCGCGCCACAGCGAGCCGTCCTGATAAAGCGCGACGTAGTACGTCAGTTCCTTCGCGTGGAACAGCAGACTGACCGAATAGGCGAAGCTGCGGAACACGCGGAACGGTGTCAGCGCTTCTTCTTCGGCGAGCCATTCGATTTCGGCGGTGTCGGCCATCTGCACGCCGCGCGCGCTGACCTGCGAGGGCACCACCGGCACTGGCCGTAACGTCGTCACCGGCCGCGCCGGCTCGGCGGTTGGTGCGGCCGGTGCGCCAGCGGGCGTGACGCCGGCCGCCGCGGCCAGCGCCGCCTCCTCGCTGTCGTCGGGCGTTACGGGATCGGCGGCGTTCTCTCGAGCGACCTGCACGAGATGCGATGGACCTGCCAGCACGCTGCGGCGATTCAGGAGACTTTTCACGGCGGTTCCTCCGGTTGACTCGCCCGAAACCTTCAGACGGCGTCGACAGTCAAGCATGCCGGACAATCTGGCGGTTCGGGCGGTGAGCGAAAAGTGGCGGACCGGCGGCACTAGCGCTGAGCACCGGGGTGCGCGGCAGTGCGGATGCGTTTTCCGCGAGCGCGGCTTTAATGCAACGTGCGATGCCGGCGGCCTATTTCATCGAACAGCGCGCGGCTGGGTTCGAGAGCAAGCAACCAGGATTCGTCGTAACCGCTGAGATTGTCGAGCGCCTCGCGTAGCCGTTCGATCGCCAGAGCCGGAATCTCGACGCTGGCTTCGACGCCGCTCGACAATCCCGCGATGCTGGCCAGTTGGACCAGTGCGTCGGCGGCTTCGGCGACGTCTGCCGCGAAAACCAGATGGGTGTTCAGCAACTCGACCAAACCGGGCGACGCCGCAACATCGTCGACGTTGAGTTGCACGGCCAGAAACGTGGCTTTGTTCATCCTCAACTCCTCGCAGGATCCAGGCGTTTGCGTACGGTGCGTTGCGGCAGCATGACTGAGTATAGGCGAGGGTTGAAAGGATTCAATAATCACACGAATGCGCTCGCGCGGCCGTGCGGCGGCGGTCGGGCCTGCCGCAACACCTATAATGGGGGCCGTCGAAACGCGTGATCCTGCTGGGCCGGGCGGCTCGGTATGCGGCACGGATAACGCCTCGACAGCGACTGTTTCTCAACCCACTATTCACCATGAAGATCATTCGCAGCAAGAGCTTCACCGCGACGCGTCCGTGGGGCGCGCTCGATATCGCCAACATGGGCGGCATCACGACGCGCCTGCATTGGACCGATCAGCCGTACAAGTGGCATGTCAACGACGGCGAGGAAGTGTTCGCCGTGCTCGACGGCCGCGTGGAGATGCGCTATCGCGAAGGCGGCGTGGAACAGTCGGCGATTCTGGAAACGGGCGATGTGTTCTACGCGTCGGTGGGCACCGAACATGTTGCGCATCCGATCGGCGTGGCGCGCATTCTGGTGGTCGAGGCCGAGGGCAGTGTCTGACGGTTCCTTGGCCCATGGCGTGTCGAAGTTGTCGCCAACGCGCACGGCGGCATAATGGATACGCGCCGTGGCGCCCGTACCGAGCGGCACGGCGAATGCTTGGGGCTGATTGAATCCGATTGAATCTAAGTGTCGAGGAAAATCACATGACAAGACAATGGCAATTCACGGCGGCCCGGTTGCTGATCTCAGCGACGCTCGGCGTGATGATCAGCGGTTGTACGTCGATGCCGTGGGAAAGCACGCCGTTCTATAGCAGCGCGCCGTCCCGCCCGACTACCCTCGGCACGGTCCCTGTGCCGGCCGGTTACTACCGCGCCAATCCGGGTGACACGCTGGCGGGCATCGCGTCGGCGTACGGTCGCAAGCCGCAGGAGATTGCAGTATGGAACGGCCTCGCATCGAATGCGGCGGTCAATCCGGGGCAGGTGCTGCGGGTGGCGCCGCCGATTGCATCGGGTAGCGTGGTGACGCCGCCGGTCAATGTGGCCGGTCAGAATGGCGCTGCCGCCACGCCCGGTGCGGCTGGCGTCGCGCAGCAAGGCGTGCTGCTGTGGCCGCTGCGGGGTCCCGTGCTGAAGGCCTTTGCGCCGGGCAAGTCGAACGGTATCGTGATCGGCGGTCGCGCAGGCGATCCGGTCAAGGCCGCCGCGACCGGCCGGGTCGTTTACGCCGGCACGGGTATCGAGGCGTACGGTCCACTCATCATCATCAAGCACGACGACTCGCTGATTACCGCCTACGGGCAGAACAGCACGCTGCTGGTCAAGGAAGGCGACGCTGTCGCGCAAGGACAAACCATCGGCGAAGTCGGCGTGGATAGCCGGGGCGTGGCGTCGATCCAGTTCGAAGTCCGCCAGAACGGCCAGCCGGTCGACCCGCTTGCATGGCTGCCGAAGTCAGGTGGGTGAGCCGCGCTTATTAGCGCGGTTCTCAGCGCTGCGTTAATTAATTGAATACACTGTGTGGCTCCACAGCCGGAGTCGTGGCCGTTCATCGAAGCAGATGAAGCAGTGCGCGGGCCGGCGGTCACAGGCTTGTCATGCATTGACACAAACAGGGACACACGAGGCTCTCACCATGATCGATTTGCGCAGCGACACCGTAACCCGTCCAACTCCTGCCATGCTCGCGGCGATGTCGGCCGCCGAAGTGGGCGACGACGTCTGGGGCGACGACCCAACCGTGCTGCGCCTGCAAGCAACGGTCGCGGAGCGCACCGGCAAGGAAGCCGGCCTGTTCTTCCCGAGCGGCACGCAAAGCAATCTGGCGGCGTTGATGGCGCATTGCGCGCGCGGCGACGAATACATCGTCGGCCAGTTGGCGCATACCTATAAGTACGAAGGCGGCGGCGCGGCGGTGCTCGGCAGCATCCAGCCGCAGCCGCTCGAGAATGCCGCCGACGGTTCGATCCCGCTCGAGAAGATCGCGGCCGCGATCAAGCCGATCGACAACCACTTCGCGCGCACGCGGTTGCTGGCGCTGGAAAACACCATCGGCGGCAAGGTGCTGCCGGCGGGTTACGTCGACGAGGCGGTGCAGTTGGCGCGCCGGCATGGCTTGTCGGCTCACCTCGACGGCGCGCGGGTCTACAACGCGGCGGTCGCATCGGGCAAGCCGGTTGCGGCGTTGTGCGAACGGTTCGATTCAGTCTCGATCTGTTTTTCGAAGGGCCTGGGCGCGCCGGTCGGCTCGGTTCTGGTCGGCAGCCAGGCGCTGATCGATGTGGCGCATCGCTGGCGCAAGGTGCTGGGCGGCGGGATGCGTCAGGCCGGCGTGCTGGCAGCGGCATGCCTGTACGCGCTGGATCACAACGTCGAGCGTCTCGCCGACGATCACGCGAACGCCGCGCATCTGGCGGCCGGTCTGGAATCGATCGACCAGGTCAAGGTGCAGTCGATCGCGACCAACATGGTGTTCGCGCATTTTCCGCAGCAACATTGCGTACCGCTCGAAGCGTGGCTCAAGGAGCGCGGCATCCTCACGCAGATGCTCTACGCGTCGCGCTTCGTCACGCATAAGGATGTGTCGCGCGCGGATATCGATACGTTTATCGGCGCAGTGAAAGGGTATTTCGCCGCGCATTAATCGAAATGCCGGGAAGGAAAAAAGGGCGCACTGCCACAGCAGTGCGCCCTTTTTGTTTACTCCGCCGACGCTTTCGCGTGCACGCCCGCGCGATGCGACGGCGCGAACAGCCGCAGTCCGCTCGCAAGGCTCGCCGCGCCTGCAAAGAAGGCGCCGGCGCTGAGCGCGAGTGTGGGTCCATGCCGGCCGGCGATGCCGAAGCTCAGCGCGACCAGCGCTGCACCGGTGGTCTGCCCAAGCAGCCGGGCAGTCGCTACGATGCCGCTGGCGCCGCCGCTGCGCTCGGGCGGCGCGCTCGCCATCAATGCCTTCAGGTTAGGTGACTGGAAGAAGCCGAAGCCCGCGCCGCAAATCGCCATGCGGATGCCGATGTCGAGCACATGCGGATGCACCGGCAACAACGCCAGCGACGCCATCCCCGCCGACATCACCGCAAGGCCGATCGCGCCCAGCAGGCCCGGTGGATAGCGGTCGGACAGACTGCCCGCCAGCGGCGCGGCCAGTGCGACCACCACGGGCCACGGCGTCATCAGAAAGCCGGTCTCGACCTGGCTGCGATGCAACACGTCCTCGAAGTAGAAAGGCAGCGACACGAACGCCAGCCCTTGCGCGGCGAACGAGCACACCGCGGTCACCGCCGACAACGCAAACACCGGCCGCTTGAACAGATCGACCGGCAGCATCGGCGCGGGGTGACCGGCTTCACGGCGAATCAGCAGTACGCCGAACACCACGGCGATCGCGGCCGCGCTCAGCACCAGTTGCGTCGAGGCGCGCTGGGCCGCTTCGCCCAGCGCGAAGATCAGCGCGGCGAAGGTGATCACGTTGAGGAGCGCCGCAATCGGGTCGAAGTTGTGCTTGCCGCGCTCGGTGTGCGGCAGCGCGGGCCATGCAAAGGCCAGCGCCAGCAGACCGAGCGGCACATTGACCGCGAACAGCCACGGCCATGCGGCAACGGACAGAATCAGCGACGCTACCGTCGGCCCGACCGCGAACGACACGCCGACGATCAACGCGTTAGTGCCGAGGCCGCGTCCGAGCCGATGCGGCGGATATAGATAGCGGATCAGCGCCGTATTGACGCTCATGATCGCGCTCGCGCCGAGCCCTTGCAGCACGCGCGCGGCGGCCAGCAGCGGCAGTGTCGAAGCGAGCGAGCAAGCCAGCGACGCCAGCGTGAACAGCGCAATGCCGCCGATATAAATCCTGCGATGCCCGACGATGTCGCCGAGTGCGGCAAGCGGCAGCAGTGTCGCGACTATCGCGAGCTGGTAGGCGTTGATGATCCACACCGACGCCGCGGGCGCCGCGTGCAGATCCGCGGCGATGGCGGGCAGGGCGGTGTTGGCGATCGCGGTGTCGAGCGTGGCGAGCGCGACTGCGAGCATGATCGCGGCCATCGCGCGGCGATTGGCGGCGCTCATCGGGCCGTCCACTGGAAAGGTCTGGTCGAGCGTGGCGCCACGGGTGGCGCTGGGTTTGTCGGACAAGGCGTGGCTCGTCGGGTTATGCATGCCGCAGCGCCGGGTGCGTCGGAGGGACAGCGCGGCGGCGTGCAGGCGGCAGGGTTGCGAGGCATGAAGCGCGGGGCCCGAGTCCAGCGGTCAGGGCGGCGCGCGCGGCGAATGAAGTGATTGTTACAGAGACGTGGAAATCGTGCTGGGAGGCCGGCAGGGCGGGGCGCTCGGTCGGACGTCCACAATGCAACTAACGGTCAAGCCCGCGCGGCGTCTTCGAATCGGCGCGACCCAGCGTTGTCGCATATCGCTCCGGCGTAACAGTTCAGCAGACGAGGCGCTCCGATTTGACCACGTATCGAACCAGTCAACGCATTCATCGCCACGTCACACGTCGAAAAAGATAATCATGCTGCCTCTCCCATGCAGTCGGCTTTCATTGCTTGCCGTCGTTTGCCTGTTTTGCGGGCCGATGCACGCGCCCAGTGCCGCGCACAGGCTGCCTCTGCACCGCGTGCGTGCGCGGAATGCGTGAAGCCCCGCATGTCGGCGGGCATGGCATGTGCATGAACACCCGCTCGCGCTCGCCGGTGTCCGCGCGCCGTAAAATGTCGTACTCTGTTTGTTAACCCGCCTGACCGACCCGCGCCTCCCGTCCGTCATCTATGCGGTTCGCGTATGTCGCGTCGTTATTTCCCGGAGGCTTCGATGACAGCCGTCGATCTGGATTTCGACCAGCTCAACAGTACCGTCGACGCGCTACGGCGCTCAATTTCCAATCGCATGATGTACGGCGTCGGCAAGGACGCCGTCACCGCTCATCCCCATGACTGGCTGCACGCCGCGGCGCTCGCCGTGCGCGACCGGCTGGTCGCGCGCTGGATGAAGACCACGCGCCTGCAGTACGAACAGGACGTCAAACGCGTCTACTACCTGTCGATGGAATTCCTGATCGGCCGCACGTTTACGAACGCGTTGCTGGCGCTCGGCATCCACGATCAGGTGAAGGAAGCGCTCGCGGGTCTCGGCGTCGACATGGAGACGCTGGTCAATATCGAGCCGGACGCGGCCCTCGGCAACGGCGGCCTCGGGCGGCTCGCCGCCTGTTTTCTCGATTCGATGGCGACGCTCGGCATTCCGGGTTTCGGCTACGGCATCCGTTACGAATACGGCATGTTCCGTCAGGAGATCGTCGACGGCGAGCAGGTCGAAGCGCCGGACTACTGGCTGCGCGCGGGCAATCCGTGGGAGTTTCCGCGGCCTGAGATCAAATACATGGTGCATTTCGGCGGGCGCACGGTGCAGCGCGGCGAGCATGTCGAGTGGATCGACACCGAGCATGTGAACGCCACCGCGTATGACACCGTCATTCCGGGTTACGCGACGGACGCGACCAATACGCTGCGCCTATGGTCGGCGCGCGCCACCGAAGAACTCGACCTCGGCGCGTTCAATCGTGGCGACTACCGCAACGCGGTCGATACGAAGAACATGTCGGAGAACGTCTCGCGCCTGCTGTATCCGGACGACTCGACGCCGGCCGGCCGCGAACTGCGGCTGCGGCAGGAATACTTCTTCGTCTCGGCGACCATGCAGGATCTGATTCGCCGCTATCAGCGCACGCACAGCACGTTTGGCCGCTTCTCCGAAAAGGTGGCGGTGCATTTGAACGACACGCACCCGGTTCTGGCGATTCCGGAACTGATGCGTTTGCTGGTGGATGTTCATCATCAGCCATGGGACAAGGCGTGGCATCACGTCACGAAGATTTTCTCGTACACGAACCACACCTTGATGCCCGAAGCGCTCGAAACGTGGGACGTCGAGATGCTTGCGCGTCTTTTGCCGCGGCATCTGGAGATCATCTTCGAGATCAACGCGGGCTTTCTCAAACATGTCAGCGAACAATCGGGACACGACGGCGAGATGATCCGCCGCATTTCGCTGGTCGACGAGTACGGCCAGCGGCGTGTGCGGATGGCGTATCTGGCGATCGTCGCGAGTCACAAGGTGAACGGTGTATCGAAGCTGCATTCGCAACTGATGACGCGCGATATTTTCGCCGACTTTGCACGCATCTATCCGGACCGCTTCACGAACGTCACCAACGGCATCACGCCGCGGCGCTGGCTGGCGCAGGCGAGTCCGTCGCTGTCGTCGTTGATCGATCAGCAGATCGGCAAGCATTGGCGCAGCAATCTGTTCGAGCTGGAGCAACTGCGCAATCTGCGCAACGACAGCGCGTTCATCGACGCCTTTCATGAAGCGAAGCGGCAGAACAAACTGCGGCTCGTGCAGCGGCTTGCGCATCACACGAAACTGAACTTCGATCCCGATGCGTTGTTCGACCTTCAGGTCAAGCGCATTCACGAATACAAGCGGCAGTTGCTGAACGTGTTGCACGTGATCGTGCGCTACAACCAGATTCGCGCGAATCCGGAGCGCGATTGGGTACCGCGCGTGGTGATGTTCGCCGGCAAGGCTGCGTCCGCGTATCGCATGGCGAAGACGATCATCAAGCTGATTGGCGATGTCAGCGAGAAGGTCAATCACGATCCGTTGATCGGCGATCGTCTCAAGGTGGTGTTCGTGCCGAACTACGGCGTGAGCGTGGCCGAGTTGATCATTCCGGCGGCCGATCTGTCCGAGCAGATTTCAATGGCCGGCACCGAAGCGTCAGGCACCGGCAACATGAAGCTCGCGTTGAACGGTGCGTTGACGATCGGCACGATGGACGGCGCGAACATCGAGATCTGCGACGCAGTGGGACGCGAGAACATTTTCATCTTCGGCCATACCGCCGACGAAGTGGACAACCTGCGCGCCACCGGCTACCGGCCGCGGCAAGTGTACGAGGAGAATCCGCAACTGCGCATGGCGCTCGACCAGATTCGCACGGGTTACTTCTCACCGGATGATCCGCTGCGCTTTTCGGACATTTTCCACACGTTGGTGGATTGGGGCGATCACTATATGGTGCTCGCCGATTTCGCCGCGTTTGCGAAAGCGCAGGACGAAGTGGATGCGCGTTTCGTCGACAAGCGCGCGTGGACCGAGAGCGCGATCGAGAACGTCGCGGGCATGGGGCAGTTTTCGTCGGACCGCACCATCGGCGAATATGCGCGCAATATCTGGCACGTGAATCCGCTCAGTATGGAGTGACGCAGGCACGTTTGTGTATGGCGCTTGCTCAAATGAAAAAGGCCGTGCGAATTTTTTGCACGGCCTTTCTTTATTGATCGATGACTATCACGGGGCGAATCGTTCGCTCTCTTGCGCGGCATGCAACCCGAACTGTCCACGCGGGAAATCGAACAGCACGTCGATGTTCTGCATGGCCATCAAACCGACCACGATGCGGTTAGCGTCCGGCTTCGCCTTGACGATCGTGACTTGCGCCTTCTCGTAGCGGTGCACCCACGATCCAGTGCCGATGGCCGTCTCGTAGTTGCCCTGATCAAGCACATTGCCGACATCGCCGTCACCGGTCCAGTTGGGCGCTTTGTCCATTTCGAGGCGGATCATGCCGGTGCTGCCGGTTGCGAACACCAGCGGCGCGCAGAAGGTCATCTTGTTGCCCACATTCACGCAGCCTCGCGGCCATTGCGCCGTGCCGTCTTTCGACATTGTCATCGGCACCATCGTGTAGTCCTTGGTAATGGTGCTCGAGGGACTCAACACCATGTACGGCTTCGCGAAGTTCGAGTGCACCAGATAGCGTTGGCCGATATTGCCGGGCAATGCGCGCAACGGTTGCGTGTAGCTGTTGTCGTCGGACTGCGCGGCGCCGACGCCGACGATGCCGGAAAACGCCCAGCCGAATTCACCGGTGTAGCCGTCCATCCCCACGCACTTGCGCGCGTTCGGCAGGCAACGTATGACATCCACCGCTTGCGCGGCGATCGGCGTTGGCGTGGTGCCGGCGAGGCTGAACGGCACCTTCACGGCCGAGCCGAGAATCTCCACACCGTTCGCGAACGACAACGACGTCACGCCGCCGGCGCTTGCATAGTTCGAACCCGGCAGTACCGACTTCAACACCCGCGTACCTTGCGTACCCGTGTCGAGCGCCATGTACACCGGCTTGCCGTCGAGCTGGACCGGCAGGCCGAGGCGTGCGTGGTCTTCGTCGGCACGCTCCACATGCAGCGGAATCAGCAGGCCGTCGTTGCCGCCGTTGATCAACGCGGCATTGGGGGCTGGCGGCGTGGGGGTGGGGAAGGTGACGGAGCAACCGGTCAGTGCGGCGAGCGCGCCGGCTGCAACCAGTGCCGCTGCGGCTGAACGACGAAATTGAAGACGGAATTGAAAACGAAAATGAGGACCGACATGCCGGCGCGCGGCATCGAGAGACGACAGGAACATAGGATCACGCTTTGCAAAGAGGCGGGTCCCTGGCGGAGGCGATGCATCGTGAGCTGTGGGTTGGACTACTCGAACAGCACTGGCGGCAATCTCACTGGATTGCCGCGGCGTGGGCGGGGGAACCGGGACGCTTGCGGGGGCCTGCGGGAGGGAACACGCGATAACAGGAGCGGCGACTCTACACGGCCACCCGTGGGCAATTGCAAAGATGTGTAAAGGTTTGGGGGACGGCTAGCAAGTCGTCCGTGCAAACATTGATCTATGTCAATAGTCGCGCGGACGGCGGATCACGGTGGATTGTGCGCGGCCGAGCGTGGCGCGGTCGAGGGCGCTTGTCAGCAGGCTGATCACGTCGTCGAGGGTGCGCGAGGTGACTTCGACACGAAAGGTCACGCGCTCGTGTTGCTGGTCGACGGTCATGACGTAGAGGCGCAGATCGTCGCCGAGAGCGGTATGCAACGCGCGCCGTCCATGTGCCGACGAAGTGCCGGGCACGGTGACGTCGATAATCACAAGCGGAACGACGACATGCGTGCGGCGGGGAAGGCGTGATTCGCGCGCTGCGCGCGGGACGGAGACTTCGGACGTTGCAACGGGCGTGAGCATCATGATTGCGCCGATTCGGCGAGGCGGCGCGCGTTGTTGACACCCAACCACTCTAGCGGCGCGCGCCTCAACGACGCGCAAAAGCTGCCGCGTCGCGAATCAATTTTCTGTTAACGCGCCCCGCCTCGCGTATAACGGACGGCGATTGCTCAGGCCTTGGGCGCCGCAGTGACGGCCTGCGCCTCGTGCACGGCCGCGGCGACGCGCTCGACGAACTCGCGATCGGTGCTCATGAGCGCCTCACGCAGGCCATTCGCGGTCTGCACCATCAGACGATGCGTGATGTCCTGGGTCACCCAGGTGAGCCAGCCGACCACGATCAGCATCGTGCCGCACACCATGCCGACCGGCGAGCGCAATATCCCGCCGGCAATAACGCCCACGAGTCCGACGAGCGAGATCGCACGCGGCAGCGCTTTGTTCTTCTGCACGGTGACGACTTGCACGTCGACGATGTCGCGCAGCGGAAACACCTGGCCGGCCGACGAGAGTGCGTTGCGCGTGACCGACACGCCGCGATCGTTGAAAGGAGTTTCCATCGAGTCCAATGCAATCCGTAGCAAAGGGCGCAGCGTACCAGATCTTGGGTTGACTATTTCCGAAGCTCGCCTTCACACGGTTCGCCAAAGCTCGAACCGCTCGAAAGGTCGGTCTGTATTCAATCTTCCACCGAAAGCTAATCGAAAGAAATTGAATGGACCTGATGCACCCGCCAGGCATTGGCCGAGAACCCGGCCAGGTGCCAGACGCGATCGACGCGCGGCGTTATTCCTACTCCGGCCGGCCAATCCGAAGAACGTCACTGGGTTTGCCCTACTGCAAGTGTAGGGGGGTGACCCATCCCAGGCTCCGTCGCTCTTGTTCAGAATCCAGATACGGACTGATGTAACGACGTAACCAGCCCGCATTCGCAGTAGAGCATGACGTCCAGCGCGTATGGCGCTGGCTGACCCCTGGGACGGAGGTCATATGTTCAGTACCCGCGCTTATCACAGCAGTGTTGCCGCGCTGCTGTTCCTGCTATTTGCAGTTCCTTCGTTCGGCCAGTCGTTCCGGGTGCAATGCCCGCCGACCACGCCGGCGCATCCGACGGCGCTGCCGCCCGGTACGGGGGAGCCCGCCTACACCGGGCCGTCCTACACGGGACAGACCTCCACGTCGACCGGCGTCATCAACGGCGCGGTCAAGTGCCAGCAGATCTCGGGCGGTGATGGTTACGCCACGATGGCGAACGGCGTGCAGACCTACCTGTTCGCTTTCGGCCCGTTGTCCGGGCTTGCCGACATCAAGGCCGGTCTTCCCGGCACCGAGTTCGCCTCGGTGTTCAACGCCGTCGGCGACCCAAGGTCGGACCCGACCTACAACGGTGCGGTCGGCCTCGTGCCTGATCCGGAATCTGTGCCTCCGGGCCAGTTGACCGGCCACGTCGATCCGCGCCCCATCATGGATATCGGCGTGATGAACGGCAACGAGCCGGCGCCGACGATGGCGATCGACGAGGACGACGAGTTCTTCCTCACGCTGACGAACGTCGGGATGATCATGCGCCCCGACCTGTTCGAGCGGCACACGGTGCACTTCCACGGCTACCCGAACGCATCGTCGTTCTATGACGGCGTGCCGGACGCGTCGGTGGCGATCAACATCGGCGCGAGCTTCACGTACTACTATCTCGCGCCGGATGCAGGCACCTACTTCTGGCACTGCCACATCACACCGCCCGAACACTTGCAGATGGGCATGGTCGGCCAGATCTTCGTACGACCGCGCCAGAATCGCGTTCCCGGCGGTGCGTCGCTGTATAGCTCGCTGCTGCTGCAGCAAAAGGATCTGCGTACGGCGTGTGGCAATGACATTCTGTGCACGACACCGCTGCCGCCGGCGAACAGCGTGGCCCACTTGAACAACAAGAGCAACACGCCGACGCTGTATGCGTACAACGACGGCGACGGTTCGACCGCCTACGACGTCGAGTATCCGGTGCAGATACACGGCTTCGATCCGAACTTCCACTTCATCGGCATGACGTTCAATCCCGAGCCGTTCACCGACATGAAGGACAAGCTCTTCATGTTGAACGGACGCAGCTACCCGGACACCGTGAATCCGAACCCGCTGTCGACACAGGTCGCCGACGGCACACCGCATTTTTCGCAACCGCTGCCGACGCTGATCAACATTCCGGCGGGCGGCAGGGCGCTGCTGCGGATCTCAGATCTGGACGTCACTGAGTTTCAGACGCTGGCGTCGCTGGGCATTCCGATGCACGTAGTCGGTGTCAACGCCCGCTTGCTGCGCGACATGTCCGGCAACGACCTGACCTACAACACGAACTCGATCACGTTGGGGGGCGGCGAATCGATCGATGTGATCCTCGACGCCAGCGACACGACGAAATATAAGCCGGGTGCGATCTATTACCTGTACACGCCGAATCTCGATCACCTGGCCAACGACCAGGAGAACTTTGGCGGCTTGATGACCGAGGTCCACATCTGCAACGCAGTGGACCCGACCAAGAAGTCCTGCACCTAGGAGAAGAGCCGTGGGACACATCAATCACACCACATGGATCGCCACGCTCGCGCGCCTTGGGCGGCTTGCACGGTTCGGCGCGGCGATGCTCGCCACGCTCGTCTGCATGCACGCGCAAGCCGCCGCGCCCGGCATCACGGGGACGCACTTCGATTTGAGTGCCGAGGCGAACCGTATTACCCAGCCCGACGGCGCGAGCATTTATTCGTGGGGCTATGGATGCCGCACGGCGCCGTCCGGCTTTTCGCCATCCACGATCGCGGGCGCGAACTGTCCGAGCATGCAGATTCCCGGTCCGACGCTGATCGTGAAGCAGGGCGACGTCGTCACCGTGACGCTCACCAATAACCTGCCGGCGGCGGCGGGCAACACGTCGATCCTCTTTCCGGGATTCCAGGTCTGCGCCGCGGTGCTGAACCCCGACGGGACCTGTCCTGCCGCGCTCACCGGCTCGCCGGGGTTGCTGACCCGCGAGGCCGCCCACGGCAGCACGGTCACGTATAGCTTCGTCGCGGCGACGCCTGGCACGCATGCCTACTACAGCGGCACGCAGGGCGATCTGCAGATCGAGATGGGCCTGTATGGCGCGATCATCGTTTTGCCGACCTCCTCGCCCGGCACGGTTGCGGTGCCTACTGGTTGTCGCGCGGTCGCGGCGACGCTGCCGGACGGGCAGCCGGACTTCCGCAATGCCGGCGCGGCCTATAACCACAGCGCGGCCTGTTACGACCGCGAGTACCTGTTTCAGTTCGCCGAATTGGATCCACGCATCCATGTGCAGGCGGAACAACAGGCGGCGAACGCGTGCACGGCGCCGAACGGCTGCATGACCGTGGAGACGGAGCCCTATCACCCGGCCTATTTCATGGTCAACGGCCGCTCGATGCCGGACGACATGGACCCGAACTACGCGGTGCAGTATCCGCATCAGCCCTACAACGGCAATCCGCACATGCATCCGGGTGAACTGGTGCTGTTGCGGATCATCGGCACCGGCCGCTGGCAGCATCCGTTCCACGAGCACGGCAATCACGTGCGGGTGCTGGCGCGCGATGGAAACATGCTGCTCAGCAAGACGGACCCGACCAAGGTCGCCGGACCGCTGCTGTTCACGACGACCACGACGCCGGGCCTCGCGATGGACGGTATTTTCTACTGGACGGGCAAGGGTCTGAACTGGGATGTCTATGGGCATAAGCCTGGGGACCTGTACACCGATACTGATCCGAAATATGCGGCTTACGTCGGCAAACCGGTCGTCTGCATTCCGGACGTGAACGGCTATTACACGGCCGACCCGCTCGCGCCGAACTACTACGAGTGGTGCGCCGATCACGGCAAGGCGCTCGAAGCGCATCCGTTCGGCAACGTCGGCAGCGGCGGGCCGGTCACCCTGCCGGATTCGCATGTGGTGACCAACGGCTTCTGGTTTGGTGGCAGTCCTTATCTTGGGCCTGACGCGACCATACGCGCCACCGCGCCCACCGGGACGACGCCGCCGAGCGGGACGATCGCGAATCCACCCGCAACGGAAGCAGGTTTTGCATTCATGTGGCACTCGCATAACGAGCGCGAGATCACTACGAACAACATCTTCCCAGGCGGAATGATGATGATGATGCTCGTCGATCCACAGGTTTTCCTGATTGACGAATCCAATTAGAGGCGGGGAGAAGCGCGATGAGATCCACTCAGTTTAAGGCGACCCTCTTCGCCGTGCTCAAGGCAGGGGTCACAGCGTCCATTCTGCTGACTGCCAGCAGCATATCTTTTGCTCAAGTCGTCAATCTGACGGCGAAGGCGACGACTGCCACGCTGCCCGACGGGCAGGCGGTGCCGATGTGGGGCTACACCTGTACGCCGGCTGCGGTTGCGCCGGCGACCTGTGCGGCGGCAAATCCGGGCGCCGGAGCGAACTGGTCGCCTGTGGTGATCACCGTGCCGCCAGGACCGCTGACGGTCAATCTCACCAATAGCTTGCCCGGTGCCGTGCCGACCTCGCTCGTCGTGGTGGGGCAGTTGGGCGGCGGGCTGGGGACGACGGCGACGAGCATGCCGAGTCCGCCGCATCCGACGCAGACCGCAACAACCTGGCCGATTGCCACCACCGCGAGCGGCGCGACTTTCACGCCGCCCGCGCAAGGGCCTCGTGTCCAGTCGTTTGCAACCGAGGTGGCGACCGGCAAGACTACCTCGCTCACCTGGAGCAACCTCAGCCCCGGCACTTACCTGATCGAGTCGGGAACACATCCGTCGATCCAGGGGCCGATGGGACTATACGGCGTGCTGGTGGTGAAGGCACCCGTCGGTGGCACCGTAAGCTGCCCGGTAGCGTCGCAGCGGTATCAGGCTTACACGAGTCCGGCTATCTGCTATGACGCCGACGTACCGCTCGTGCTGAGCGAAATCGATCCCGTGCAAAACACGGCTGTCGCAGCGGCAGTGACGACGACAGGCTTCAGCGAAACCCTGGCGTGGTCGGGTCAGCCCGGCGGCTGCGGCGATTCGAAGTCGACGGCGTTCGGCACCTGCTATCCGCCGACCGTGAACTACGATCCGCGCTACTACCTGATCAACGGCGTCGCCTTCGACCGCACCAATCCCGGCGGGTCTTCGTTTGCCGCCACCGCGCCTGTTGCGACAGGCCAGGTGCTCGTGCGTTTCGTGAACGCCGGTTTGCGGATGCACGTTCCGTCGATAGTCGGTGCACAAACCGGCAATCCCGTCGCTTCCGGTTTCTCGCTGATCGCCGAAGACGGCAATGTGTTGCCCGGTAACGCGCGAGTCCAGTCGGAAGTGTTTCTGGCCGCGGGCAAAACCTACGACGTGATGATCAACGCACCGGCTACAGGCGCAACGGCGCTTCCGGTGTTCGACCGCGAACTGAGCCTGTCTACAAACAATCAGCGTGACGGCGGGATGCAGGCTTATGTCGCCGTCAATGGCGGCGTGCTGCCGACGGCTGGGGCCGCGAATCAGAATGCGATTGCCAATTCCGCTGCCTACTTCTTTGTCCCGGGCACCACGTTGACCGTGTCGGACCCTGCCAAGGGCGTGAAAGCCAAGGACGTGAATGTTTACGGCGTGGAGGTCAAGACGACGACCACCGGCGGCGCGCTGACGCTGAACCCGGATGGCACGTTCGTCTATGTGCCGAATGCCGGTACGACAGCCGACAGCTTTGTGTATCAGGCCAACGGCAATCCCGCGGTATCGGCGACGGTCACGCTGTCGGCCTGCAGCGCCGGCAACGGTTGTCTGTCTGGCCCGCCGGTGGCCAGCAATGGCGCTTACGTCAGCAACATCGCGTCGCGGCTGCAAATCGGCGCGCCCGGCGTGCTGGCCAATGCCTCGGATCCGAAGGGGCTGCCGCTCACCGCGGCGATTTCGGGTGCTGTGACAGGCGGGACCGTCACGTTGAATCCGGACGGATCGTTCACCGCGATTCCGACGACGCCGCCGGTCGGCAGCACTGCGACTGCCACCATGACGTTCAAATACACGGCAAAGAATTCGCAGAACACGTCGAGCACCGCCGCGACCGTGACGGTGACGTTCAAGGGCGGCAGCGGACTTATCGTCAAGCCGCTGGACGCGCCGAGCGCGGCGCCGGGCAAGACCGCGGTTCAGCTTGCCGACTACCGCTGGATCATCGAGGAAGACCGTACCTTCCAGATCGATCCCGCATGCCAGACGACCGCGACAACGCGCCCGGCTACGTGCCCGCCGCTGCCGGTTCCCAGCCTCGGCGCAAATTTCCACACCAGCTACATGCCGGTGGTGGCAGCAGGTTGTGTCGGCAAGGTCGCCTGCGAGTCGGGGCAAACGGTATATGACCCGGCGAGCAACTCGCACTTGCCGGCTGTGTGCGATATCGGCAACGGCGTGTGCCGCACGACGGCTGCGCAACAGGTGCCGGTCAATCCGAGCCAGGTGGCGCTCGATCCGAAAAAGCACTACTACATCTCGATCTTGCCGGGGGACGCCGGTAACAGCTTTGGGAACGGTGCGGGCTTGCCGCAACCGGTTAATCCGGCGAACCCGACCGGGCCGCAGAGACAGTTCGACATTTCCAAAGACTGCCCGTCGGGTCCCGCCGGCGCGGATTTTGCGCCGGGCACGGGTAAGTGCGGCCACACCATGGGTGGCGCCCCGATCGCCCCCGGACAGACCAGCGTCAACGTGCTGTTGCAGGAGACGCCGATGGCGACCGCGAAGGTCTCGGTGTTTGTCTTCGAAGACGACGCCCCGGTGAATGGCGAAGTGGACGTCAGTGGCGGTACCGACACGTTCGGCTCGGCGCGCGAACCAGGACTTGGCGGATTCGAAATCAAGCTCTGGGACGACGCGGGCGGCACCGGCGACCCAACCGGACAGATGACGTACGACATGTTCAACATGCCGCTGTCCAATTCCTTGCAGGGGACCATCGATCCGGTCACGGGGCTCAATGCCTGCCCGATTTCGACGGCGACCGACGGAATTGTCGGCATGGTCCCGACGTGTCCGAAATTCGAGTCGGACGGCAAGACGTTGTCGCCGCTCGTCGGCCAGGCCATCATTGCCAACCTGATGCCAGGCCGGTACGGCGTCGTCGCGACGCCGGCAGCCGACCGGATCGGCAGGGGAGAGGAATGGCTGCAGACGAACACGCTGGACGGACAGAAGGCACACGACGCGTTCGTCAAGGTGGGTGGGCCGGCGTACTTCCAGGAGTTCGGGCCGGCAGGCTTTCACGTGGCGGTCGGCTTTGCCAATCCGAAAATCATCAATGCTCGCCTGCCGCTCCTTTGCGCAGGTGCGACGTGCACCAGCGGGCTCAAGGGCAGGGTAACGAACCTGCACTACAGCCGTCCGCCGAACGAGAATCTGTATGGCGCCGGCTCGCGTACCTCGCTGAGTTTCACGCAGTGCTATGTCAGCGTCGGCGATCCGGACGGCGAGGATGTGGCGTTCACCAAGTGCAACGCCGACGGGACGTTCAGCTTTAGCGGCTTGCCCGCAGGCACGTTCAGAATCACGATCTTCGATCAATGGAACGATCAGATCGTCGATGGGCTCGCGACTGCGGTGCAACTGGCGACCGGCCAGACTGTGGATGTCGGGGATCTTTCGGTGCTCCAATGGCACACGAATCTCTACACCCGGACGTTCATGGACACGACCGGCTCCGGCGTCTCGCAGACGAGTTCGCCAGGGCTCCCGCTGGTTCCGACCAATATCCGCTTCCGCGACGGCAGCTATTCGAACTTCAACAACACGGACCTGAACGGCTATGCGTCGTTTAACGAAGTGTTCCCGCTGTTCAACTGGTACGTCGTCGACACCGACGAAACCCGCTTCAAGCAGACTGGCGTCCATGTGGTCTACGACGCCGGCGGCCCGCCCGACGGCACACCCGGAGGCGGCACCTCGACCATTGCGGCCAATTACGCCAACACCCTGGAATCCGCGACGGCGCACCTGCCCACGAACCTCCGGGTACCGGGCGCGGTGTATTGCAACGACGCGGACTGCAAGGACCGTACGGGGTCGAATCCTTCGACCGGCAGAGTCGATCCGCCGTGGGTGACCACGATGGGTTGGCAGGGCTTCTCGGGGCAGAGTTCCTTTATCGAGTTCGGCAAGGCGCAGTTTGGCGCGACTGAAAACGGCGGCATCCGGGGCGAAGTCATCTACGCTTCGACGCGGCCGTTCGACGATCCTTCGCTGCTGATCCACACAAAGTGGACGCCGGACGTGCCGAACGTCACGGTGAACCTGTATCAGGAGGGCGTCGCGGCGGATGGCACGACCAGCCTGACGCTGGTGGACACGACGAAGACCGCCAGCTGGGATGACTGGGCGCAGGGCTTCCGCTCCGACGGCGTGCCGAACATGAACTGTCCGGGACAGGAGGCCACTGACCCGTTCTTCTTCACGTTGAAGGACACCCCGCAATGGCTCGACGCGCAGAAGCGTGCGTTGCCGGCGCATTCGCAGTTCAAGTGCTACGACGGCATGCACGCGTTCAACCAGTTGCAGCCCGCGCCGTACGACGGGATGTACAAATTCCCCAGCGTGACGGGCCGGAGTACGACGACCGGCAAGCCGACCGCGACGAACTGCACGGTCTGTGTGGCCAATCCTTCGGGCGACGGTACGCAGATGCTGCCTGCCGGCAAGTACGTGGTCGAAGTGATCGTGCCGCCGGGCTACGAACTGGTGAAGGAGGAAGACAAGAACATCCTGATCGGCGACAACTATATTGCGCCGGTCACGCAGCAGTTCGCCGGCATCGGCGCCATCTTCATCCTGCCCGACCAGGCTGCGGTGAACTCCACCTATAACCGGAACAATCCGCAGAATCCGACCCAGGACCTGGGCTCCACCACCTACTCGCGGGGCGAGGGCGACACGGGCAGCATCGAAACCTCCTGGCCTTGCGTCGGTGAGCTGCGCATCGTGCCCGACTACATCAGCTTGTTCCCGGGTTCGCAGGAAGTCGCGCCGTTCGCGGGCGCCTCCCGGCACCTGTGCGACCGCAAGGAAGTTAACCTGACGAGCCAGTCTACAGTGCTGACGAAGTTCTGGATCTTCAGTTCGACGCACGTGGCCGCGCACTACACCGGCTTCATGCTGGATGACTTCTCTTCGGAGTTCGATCCGTATTCGCCGCAATTCGGTGAAAAGTTTGCGGTGCCGAACGTGCCGATCTCGATGAAGGATTTCGCCGGCAACGAAGTCGCTCGCACATATACGGATCAATGGGGCATCTTCAACGGCTTGAACTATTCGACCTGGCAGGTCAACCCGCCGAACCCCACCGGCTATGCGCCGACGATGATGGTCGCCTGCATGAACGATCCTGATATGCCCGATCCGGCGCATCCTGGCCAGACGATTCGCGATCCTCTGTTTAACACGGCATACAGCCAGTTCTGTTACGAGATTCCGTTCATGCCTGGACAGACCCAGTACATGGATACGCCAGTGGTGCCGGTTTCGGCCTTCGCGGAGGGCTACAACCAGCCTGACTGCGCGTACCCGGATGCCACGCCGGCGATTTCCAGCGTAACGGGCGACTCGCTCGGCGCCGGCGCGGGACCCTGGGTGAGCGTTGCCACCCGCACGCTGACCATCAACGCTCAGGGCAACCAGCAGGTGCCGAACCATGGCTACACGGGTCCGGCCGCGACCACGGCGCCGTTCAATCAGAAGTTCCTGACGCGTCACTATGGCTTTGGCAGCCGGCCTTCGACATGCCCGGCCATCGGCCCGTGCAAGAACGCCACGATCGGCGGTGTTCCGATGAACAATGTTTCATGGAGCGACACCACGATCACAGGCCAGGTGCCCATCCTGGTCGGCTCGCAGTCGAGCTGCACGATCCAGCAGCGTGGCGTGCTGAATCCCACGTCCTGCGGTGAACTCGTCATCACGGCGGCCAACGGCAAGCGCTCGATCGACACGGTCACGGTCACGATCGGCGGCAAGACGCCGACCTATGTGAATGGCGAGAACGCCACCAGCAACGCGATTCAGACCGCGATCGACAAGGCGACCCCAGGCGACATGATCATCGTCGGTCCGGGCGTCTATAACGAAATGCTGCTGATGTGGAAGCCCGTGCGGTTGCAAGGTGTCGGTGCGACGGCGGTGACCGTCAACGCGAACACCCACCCGTCGGGCAAGATGGACCCGTGGCGCAGGCAGGTGGGCTGTCTCTTCGGCGACGCTTTGAACGGCGGCCTGATCTCGGCGAGCAATCCGTACGATCCGACCGGCACGTATTCCTGTGCGTCCACGATGCAGCGCAAGGTGGATGCGATACCGTTCGAACCCGCCTCCGGATGGGATTTCAACCTCAACGGCAACCTGGCTGAACTGCTGATCGAGCCGACGCTGATGGGCGCATATGAAGGTGCGGCCATTACCGTGCTCGCCAAGGGCGTGAAGGACGTGAACTCGCAACCCGACCCGAACTGCATCGCGAACGGCATTTGCACGCCGCTCACTGGCCCGACCCTGCTCCAGCCGAACCCGCCGGATTGCACGAACTACCCGAGCAACTTCCTGTGCAATCCGTCGCGTATCGACGGCATGACCTTCACCAACAGCTCGCAAGGCGGCGGAGGGATCTTCCTGCACGGCTGGAACCATTACACGGAGGTCTCGAACAACCGTGTCTTCGCCAACGCAGGGACGCTCACAGGCGGCATCACGGTAGGCCAGGTCGAAACTGCCGAAGCGACGATCGCCGCGGACGGCGTGACGCAGTTGCCGTTCCTGCTCAACCAGCATGTGAACATTCACAACAACGCGGTGACGTCGAATGCTTCGTATGGCGACGAAATCAACTCGACCACGCCTTCATCGGCGGGCGGCGTGACCTTCTGCAATGGTGCCGACTACTATCACTTCAACTACAACTGGGTCTGCGGCAACATCAGTGCCGGCGACGGCGGCGGTATCGCGCACTTCGGGTTCAGCTATAACGGCGACATCTCGCACAACTGGGTGTTGTTCAACCAGAGCAACAACCCGACGCTGCCCACGTACGGTGGCGGCATCATCGCCCAAGGCGTACCGCCTGACGGCACGTTCTGCGAGAACTCGACGGTGGACATCGATTGCGCGCCTCAGCTTTCGGATGGCGTTGGCCCGGGCCTCATGATCGACGGCAATCTGATTGTCGGCAACACGGCGGAGAGCGGCAAGGGCGGTGGGTTGCGGCTGCAGAGCGTCAACGGCACAGACGTGCAACGCAGTCCCAACAACTCGAGCGCGTGGTATCAGGTTCGCGTGACCAACAACATCATCGCGAACAACGTGGCCGGGTGGGCAGGAGGCGGTGTCTCCCTGCAGGATGCGGTAGCCGTGAACTTCATCAACAACACGGTGGTCTCCAACGACTCGACGGCGTCCGCTGGCGTGCTGTTCAACACGCCCGCGGCCACGCAGGCCAACGTCGGGCCGCCGAACTGCACGACGGTTGGATCGGAAACGACGTGCTCTCCGATCACGACGTCGACATTCGAGCCGGCTGGGCTGGAGACCGCGCGCCACACGGGGAACTTCATCGTCGCGTTCACCAATCAGAGCGTGGCATGTCCGGCGGGGTTGCCCAACTGCACGACGTTCTCGAACCCGGTGCTGACCAATAACGTGTTCTGGCAGAACCGCACGTTCTATATCACCGTGGGAGGAAAGAATCCGAACATCGCGGGCCTGCAGAACGCGGTCACGTTGAACCCGTCGTTGAATCAGGCAGGGAAGGCGACAGGCTTCTGCGATCCGAACGCAGTCTATTGGGACATTGGCGCGTTCGGCGACACCTCGGCCAGCAGTCGTCAAGCGGCTTTGACGATGCACCCGCAGTACTCGATTCTGACTGACGCCGGTGACTACCCGGGAGCGCACAACAGCAATCTGAATCCGGCTGTGGTGCACCAGTACTGCAATGGCTCGCGTGTGCCGCCGGAAGCGGGCGGAATCGGCATCACGGTACCGCCGGGTATCGCCGATACGGTTCTTCCGAATCCGCTGTTCACCCTGATGCCGTCGGCGACGCCGGATGAAGGCAACCAGTGGATCAACATGTCGTACGGTCCGCTGTCGCTGTTCAACGAAGCGCTCACGTCGGGCATGACCGGCTATAACGTAGTGCTGGGCAACTACTCGATCAATACGGGTTCGCCAGCAATGAATGCCGGCACGGCGGCCGGTGCGCCGAATCACGACATCTTCGGCACGTCGAGGCCGCAGGGCGCCGCCATCGACATCGGCGCGGTCGAGGTCGTGCAGCCAGGCCTGTTGGGCGGCACCCCTCCACCCATCGATCCGCTCGCATTGGGTGGCTCGTCGACGGGTGGTCTGCTCGGGCTGTTCCAGTTAGTGGCGCCGAAGCTGCCCGTCGTGACGCCACCGCTGCCGCTGACCCCGGCGCAGACGCTGCCTGCGGTCATACGGTGAGGGGGCTGTAATGAAACTTCGGTCCCCCTCGACAAAGCCGGCGGTGCTGTTCACGAGCAGCGTGTGGCTGGCCGCGACCCTGGTTCAAGGGGTCGCGGCCCAGCAGAGCGCGCCGCCGGCGCTCACAGCCAGGCACTCGCCGTATTTGCCGGTGAGTGTGTCGCAACACGCGAAGAACTACTACGGGATGATGAAGGGCATCGATAACCTGAGCGTGCGCCGCACCGCATCGGGCAATCTGATCCGCTTCAACTATCGCGTGACGGATCCGGTGGCGGCGCATCTGCTCGGCGAGAAGACCGCGACCGCCTACCTGTACGGGCAAACGAGCCACGCGGTGCTCGAGATTCCGGTGATGGACAAGGTCGGGCCGTTGCGTCAGACCGGTCCACTTGAAGCCGGGCAGGAATACTGGATGGTGTTTTCCAACAAGGGCGGGCCGATCAAGGCCGGCGAGCGCGTCGACATTTTCATCGGTTCGCTTCATGTCGACGGACTGATCGTCGAATGATCGCGGCACGGTGATTTGCAACACAAATGGGGGAGGTGAATCATGTCCCGGTTTCTTTTGAAGGCGATTTCGGCGGCCTCAGTGGCCTGTGTTCTGGCATCCTGCCCGGTCGCATACGCGGCCTCGGCCGCAGGAACGGCGCAAGCCGCTGCGGCGAGTCATCTTGGTGCGGCGCAGATCGTCGAGCGGAACGTCGCGGCACGTGGTGGGCTTCAGGCGTGGCATGCGGTCAATACGATCACGATGTCAGGGCAGATCGATGCCGGTGGCAAGAAGAACACAAAGCTGCCGTTCACGATGACGATGAAGCGGCCGAACAAGAGCCGCTTCGAGGTTCGCTTCAACGAGCAGACGGCGTTTCAGGTCTACGACGGCGCGCGGGGCTGGAAGGTCAGGCCCTTCCTCGGACGCGACGAAGTCGAACCGTATACCCCTGCGGAGGCTAAATCGGCTGCGGCGTCGGCTGACCTGGAAGGGCCGCTGATCGACTATGCGAGCAAGGGCTCACGGGTGGATGCTCTGGGTATGGAATCGGTGGAAGGGCATCGCGCGTACGTCCTTAAGCTGACGACGAAAGACAATACGTCACGCCGCATCTGGATCGACGCAAGCAGTTTTCTCGAACTGAAGATCGACGGCGAACCACGCAAGCTCGACGGCCGGATGCACGACGTCGCCATCTTCTATCGCGATTACAAGAAAGAAAATGGGCTCGTCATTCCGCACACGCTGGAAACCGCCGTCAGCGGCGTCAAGCCGACGCACAAGCTGACGATCGACCATGTCGTGGTGAATCCGCCGGCGGACGATACCTTGTTTGCGAAACCGCAACTGGCCATGGCCAAAGTGCCGAACCAGCAGCCGCTGGTGAATAGCCACTAGCCGTTATCGTGCGAGGTCCACTGCCATGACACGAATCGCACTGTGGGTGCTCATCGGCTGCCTGACGGCGGCGGTGTACGCGAGCGAGCAAATACCGGAGCACGATCTGAGCGCGGACCAGATCGTCGAGAAAAATATCGCCGCGAGGGGAGGGCTCGACGCATGGCGGAATATCCAGACGATGGTCTGGGTCGGGCACGTGGATAGTGCGAATACACCCGCGGAGGAAATGCCGTTTGCGCTCGCGCTGAAACGTCCGAACAAGACACGCTTCGAGGTCACCGTGCTCAGCCACCGGGCTGTCCGGGTATTCAACGGCAAACAAGGCTGGAAGGTGAGCCCGAGCGCCACCGGCGGCGGCGAAGCGCGGCCGTACACCATGGACGAGCTGAGTTCCGCGCATGACGAGCAGGTCATCGACGGATTGCTGATCGACCATCAGGCGAAGGGTGTCGATGTCACGCTCGACGGTATCGACAAGGTCGACGGACACGATGCATACCGCCTCGGCGTGAAGTTGCCTTCCGGTGTGACCCGTCATGTGTGGGTCGACGCGCAGAGCTTTCTTGACGTGAAGTACGACCGCGTGGCGCGGGGCCCTCGCGGGCCGGTCACAGTGGAAGTGAAGTACGGCGACTACAGGAGCGTCGACGGTTTGCAGATACCGTTCACGATCGAAAGCGGCGCAGCGGCGGCCGGAAAGGGTGACAAGCTGATGATCGACAAGGTGACGCTCAATCCGCCGCTTGACGATGGGATGTTCACGAAACCGGGCTCGCAGGGCCGGCGCAACTCGGTGTCGGTGAATGCCGATGCGTCGTCGCCCGCTCTGAGCCGGCCGGGCCCCTAGCCATGGACTGCGCCCGGGTCAGCCGAGGAGCCAGCGCTCGGGTGCGATGGCTCGCGGCGCTCGCGCTCGTTCAATGGGCATTGCTCGCCGCGTTGATTGCGCCGGTAGGCAAGGCGAACGCTGCCCCCTCGTCGCCGCCCGTAACGACAGCGAACACGGGGGAGGCGATCTTCCAGAAAGGCGTGCTGGGTTCGGGCGAACCGCTTGAAGCGATGCACGACGGCGGCGTGAACCTGCGAGGCGCCGCCGCGGCCTGCATGAATTGCCATCGGCGCAGCGGCCTTGGATCCAGAGAGGGGAATAACAACATCCCGCCGATCACTGACCGGTATCTGATCCATGCTCGCGTAGAGAACCCCGACGAGTTCGACCTCCCGTACATTCCCGGCATGCGCATCAATCGCGAGCCCTACACCGATGCGACGATCGCAAGAGCCATACGCGAGGGACTCGATTCGGAGGGCAAACCGCTCAGCAATCTGATGCCGCAGTACGCGTTGAACGACACCGACATGGCAGCGCTGATCGGCTATCTGAAACGCCTCGATCGACGCAGGCCAGCAGGTGTGACGGACACGGTGCTGCACTTCGCGACGATCATCACACCGGATGCGGACCCGGTGAAACGGCGTGGCATGCTCGATGTGCTCAAACAGTACTTCGATGACAAGAACGTGTTTCCGCTTGGCGCGACGCCGCCGCTGCGCGCGTCGCACAAGATGATGTTCATGGTCAATCGCCGCTGGGAGCTGCATGTGTGGGAGTTGAGCGGACCGCCGTCGACGTGGCATGAACAGTTGAAGCGCCTACTGGTGGAGCAGCCGGTGTTTGCGGTGCTGTCGGGACTCGGCGGCAAAAACTGGGCGCCGGTCCACGAGTTCTGCGAGCAGGAGGCCGTGCCGTGTCTCTTTCCCAACGTGGAAGTGCCGGTCGAAACCGACCAGGATTTCTATTCCGTGTATTTCTCGAAGGGCGTACTGCTCGAGGCGGAGTTGCTCGCCAGGCGGATTCTCGATGAAGCCCATGGCAAACCCATGCAAGGAACGACAAGGGTGTGGCAGGTCTATCGCACAGGCGACAACGGCGAACGGGGCGCACAGGCGCTTGCCGCCGCGTTGAAGGGCCATGGCATCGCGGTGTCGAGCCGTGCTCTTGCGCCAGGCGACAGCGTTGCGCGCTCCCTGCACGGAATTTCGCATGGGGACGTGCTGGTGCTATGGCTGCGTCCGCCCGACGTTGCGGCGCTCGGGCATTTGCCGCCGCCGTCGGACACCGTGTTCATGTCGGGGCTGCTGGGCGGGCTCGATAGCACACCGTTGTCGGCAAGCTGGCGCGGTGTCACGCGCCTCGCCTATCCATTCGACTTGCCGGACGGACGGCGTGTCCGTGTCGACTATGCATTCGGCTGGTTCTCGATCCGCAAAATCCCGATGGTCGCCCCGCAGGTCCAGGCGGACACTTATCTCGCGTGCGGTCTGCTGGCGGAGACGCTTGGTCATATGGTCGATGCGTTTGAGAGGGATTACCTGATCGAGCGCATTCAGGACATGCTTGAACGCCGCATCCTGACCGGCTACTACCCGCGCCTCACGCTGGCGCCCGGACAGCGCTTCGCGTCCAAGGGAGGCTATATCGTCCGCTTTGCCGAGCCGGACCGAGTCAGGCTCGTTGCCGACGGGGCCTGGATGGTGCCGTGACGATGTCGTGAGACGAAGCGTGGACTGGCGCGCAAGAAATCACGAGACGCTATCGCCCGCGCGGCCGGGCGTCTCCCCTACCGCAAGAATAGGACGTTGACCCATGTCGTTTCCTGTCGACGGTTTGCACAATATAAACGTGGCAAGGGGGCGCGAATGCCTCACCGGATTGGGGCACCGTAGTCGCGAGACCTTCTTCTCATTTCGCTCGTTGCCGTCAGGCGCGACACAGCAACGCAGTCATTGAATTTTTCCGCCGTTGGCAAATGTGTGCAGCACGGCGCAGGGAGAGATAGCCATGGCAAAGACTATTATCAGTATTCCTGCATTTAATCAGATGCTTCGCTGTGGTTGGACGGTGGCCTTCGTGGCGCTTTGTCTGTTCCAGGCTTCTACCGCACACGCTCTGCCTATATTCGCACGTCAAACAGGACAAAGTTGCGTTGCGTGCCACGCCGGCGGTCAGTTTCCCGAGCTCACGCCGTATGGGCGCATGTTCAAGCTGAACGGATATACGCTCGGCGAACGCACCATCCCGCTCGCCGTGATGGGAACAGTTGATGCGACCAAGACCCGGCACAACAACGACGCTAACGGGAATCCCATCTCGCCCAAAGACGGCAATCTGACATGGGATGCGGCTAGTATTTTCCTCGCCGGGAAGATCACCGACAAGATCGGCGCGTTCGCTCAATATACCTACACGAACTACGATCACCAGAATGGCGACGGCAGGTGGATCGGTAAATGGGCATCGGACAACACCGATGTCCGTTACGTGGAACGGATCATCGGCGAAGCGAGCGACTTCATACTAGGCGTAACGTTGCACAACAATCCGACGGTGCAGGACGTCTTTAACACCGCGCCTGCATGGAGCTACCCCTACCTCTCTTCGTCGACGAGCGCGGTTGGGTCTCCGGTGTTCACGCCTCTCATCGAGGGCGCATTGGCGCAGCAGGTCGTCGGCATCGGCGGCTACCTGTACTGGAACAAGATGGTGTACGCGGAACTGACCGCGTACAGCACCGCCGACGGAATCTGGTCGTTTCTGAGTCATGGCAGCAAGGCCGGAGACCTGGCCCACCCGCAGACCTATCTGAAAGGCTACAACCCGTATTGGCGCGTTGCGCTGACCCGCGAATGGGGCCCGCATAACATCATGGTGGGGACGTTCGGCTTGCTTGCCGATGTCTATCCCAACGATCCAAACGCTTTCCCGATCTTCACGCAGGGTGTGACCCGCTATCGCGATATCGGTGTGGATGCGCAGTATCAGTACCTGCTGGAACCGCATACGATTACCGCGCAGGCGCGCTACACACATGAGAATATCAGTGATCCGAATAATTTCGTTTTAGGCGACAGCCAGTCGGCAAATCTCAAATCGATGCTGCTGAAAGTGTCGTACATCTATCAGGCCAAGTACGGCGTGAGCCTCGCTTTCTTCAATGTGACGGGCAGCACAGATAGCGTGGCTTACGCCAGCAGCGCGAACTTTTCGCCTGCCACGCAGGGATGGATACCCGAGATCTTCTGGATTCCGGTGCCGAACATCCGGGTCGGCCTGCAATACACGCATTTCACTAAATACCTTGGATCCCGATCCAATTACGACGGCACCGGGCGAAACGCATCGGACAACGACACGCTGTTCGTCTATTTATGGGCCGCGTACTGGTGACGTCGATGCCGGCGTTTCCCACGCAAGTTAGTCGTACTTGCCCCTGGAATAAAAGGAAGGTGCCTTGCGTTTTTGCAGTATCGGCGAAAGCGAGGGCGTTGAAATACGTACTCATTGCGCTGCGCTTTGTCGCGCAGCCTTTAAGGGCGGTAAGCGCAGTCTGGAGGTTCGTGACATGAAAACGTTGGCGCAAATCATCTCCCTTGGGATGCTGCTTGCAGGATCGGGCTGTCACGAAATGGACCGGTCAAGGGCGGTCGATAACCCGGCAGTGGCCGGCAAGACCATTGCTCTGCAGGTCTGCTCGAACTGTCATGGCGTGAACGGCGTTTCGGTATCGCCGGCCTTTCCCAAGCTGGCGGGGCAACGAAAGGAATACATTGTCGATCAATTGACGGACTTCAAGACGCATGCCCGATCAGACCCGAACGCCAAGAGGTTCATGTGGGGCTTTACGCACCTGAGCGAGGCGCAAATCGACGAACTTGCCGCGTATTTTTCCAGTCAGAAGCCGGCTCTGGGTGAATCCGGCGACCAATCGCTCATGGGCGAAGGCAAAGCGATTTTTGTGTCCGGGTTGCCGGACAAGGGCGTCGCAGCATGCGTTTCGTGTCACGGCCAGCATGGCGAGGGAATGAATCAGTTTCCGCGGCTCGCCGGTCAACACGCGGACTACATCATCAAGCAGCTATTGGTTTTCCAGCGCGACACCGCTCAAAGACCTCGCGGTGAGATCATGAAGGAGGTCTGCGGCAATATGTCGGAGCAGGATATGCGCGCCGTAGCGGCCTTCGTGGAAGCGTTTCCTCCAGAGACCGAGGCAGCGGCCAACCCGCCGGCCGATCAATGAACAAGTTGACTTGCGTGTCGCTGCGCCCGTGGACGTGGCGATTCAGAGTCCAGGCCGTCCGTCTGGTCTGTGCAACGCGGATGCACCGTTGCACGGCAGCGGCACCTGCAAGAACGCCTGCGTCATTGTTGAGGTCGCCTCGGTTGGGGGCTTCAGCGGCGATGTGGCGAACAGTTTGCGCACCGTCTCCCCCCGGCGGTCGCTTTTTTTTCAATTTGCAGTGGAAACTTACGGAGCGAATCGGGACGCGGGCGCTCAAGGTAGCAACGGGTCTCCCGGTCACGTCTGGCAGCGCGTTTGTGGGACGGGGACCACTATTGGATGACCGCGCCTTGGGGCGCGGCCGTCGAACGAAGCGAGCCTGGAAAGCAGTCAATTGTGTGCCGACGGCATCCTGTTGGCGCGATCGGCGCAATGGAGGGGACCATGAATCTGACCCGATCGTCTCTTGATGCCGGTGCGCCGGACCCGGCGCCCGTGCTTAAGTGGGATGTCTCAAAGACCGCGGCTCAAACGGTGGATCTGCTCGACGAGCGCCCCTTCCTCAAGCGTCTCGGCATCGTCGACTGGCTGTTCGCCGTCGTGATGGTCGCGGGCGCGGGCTTCGCGCTGTCGCGCTATCACCCGTTCATGAACTACTACGACAAGCTGGTGTTGTGCCTGGCCGTGCCGGTGTTCGTCGTACTCGGCTGGCGCTGGAAGCCGGTGCGTCCGCTGATGGTGGGCATCGCCGCGCTGTCGTTGCTGGCAATCCAGATCTATCAGGGCGATCTGTCGCGCGCGGATAGCGCGTTCTTCCTTAAGTATTTCCTGTCGAGCCAGTCCGCGATTCTGTGGATGAGCGCGCTCTTCGTCTTCGCCACCGTCTTCTACTGGATCGGCCTGCTGTCGCGTTCGCCGACCGGTGCCGCGATCGGTTCGAAAATGACGTGGGCCGCGGTGGTGATGGGCTTTGTCGGTCTGATGGTGCGCTGGTACGAGTCGTACCTGATCGGGGCGGACGTCGGCCATATTCCAATCTCGAACCTGTACGAAGTGTTCGTGCTGTTCAGCCTGATCACCGCGCTGTTTTATCTGTACTACGAGCAGCACTACAACACGCGTGCGCTCGGCGCATTCGTGCTGCTGGTGATCAGCGCGGCGGTCGGTTTCCTGATGTGGTACTCGGTCGCGCGTGACGCCCAGCAGATCCAGCCGCTCGTGCCGGCGCTGCAGAGCTGGTGGATGAAGATCCACGTGCCGGCCAACTTCATCGGTTATGGCAGTTTCGCGCTGTCGGCAATGGTCGCGGTCGCGTATCTGGCGAAAGAGCGCGGCGTGCTGGCAGACCGTCTGCCGCCGCTCGATGTGCTCGACGACCTGATGTACAAGTCGATCGCCGTCGGCTTCGCGTTCTTCACGATCGCGACGATCCTCGGCGCGTTGTGGGCCGCGGAAGCGTGGGGCGGCTACTGGAGCTGGGACCCGAAGGAAACGTGGGCGCTGATCGTGTGGCTGAACTACGCGGCCTGGCTGCATATGCGCCTGATGAAGGGCCTGCGCGGCGCGGTGGCGGCATGGTGGGCACTGACTGGCCTGCTGGTGACGACCTTCGCGTTCCTCGGCGTCAACATGTTCCTGTCGGGGCTGCATAGCTACGGCAAGCTGTAAAAGAATGCCGGAGCGCCCGGACCCTTCGCCCGAAGCTCCGGCTTGGCGGCGCGTGGTTCGACGGGCGACACCCACTGCGGGTCTCTACCCATTCCTTTGGGCGAGCATTCCTACTTTATCCCTCTGCCAATCCGCGCGAGAATGAAGTCAGGGGTCCGGATAGACCCCGATCTACGGTCAGCGAGGTCGCCATGAGACGCATATATTTTTTGCTGCCGAGCACGCAATGTGCTCGGATGATTGTTGACGAGCTTCTGGTGAGGCGAGTCGACTGGCGGCATATTCACGTGATTGCCAACCATAATGTACGGCTCGACGATTTGCCGGAGGCCACACTTGCGCAGAGCAGCGACTTGCTTCACGCACTGACGCGAGGTACGGCGGCGGGTTGCGCGACCGGCATGTTGACGGGCCTGGTTGCATTGGCTTATCCGCCGGCGGGCCTGACCATTGCGGGCGGCGTTGTCGTTGCGCTCACGCTCGCGGGCGCCGGGTTTGGCGCATGGACGGCGACGATGATCGGTGTCGATGTACCGAATACGCGGCTGAAACGTTTCGAAGCGGCGATCGAGCGGGGTGAACTGCTGATGATGATCGATGTCCCAAAGGATCGCGTCGAGGAAATTGAAAAGATGATCAAGCTTCACCACGCGGAGGCCGAGATCCGGGGAACGGAGCCGACCATTCCCGCATTTCCGTAATCCGTTCCCGGACTCGGCAACAGTACGGCCAGGCCGGCGGCCGGTCACGCCCGGATGTCATCGATACCGGCGCCGGCTTGCCTCCGGAGCACGCAACGTTAACCCGCTGCGAGCATGCGCCGATAGCGCTCCAGAACCCGTGGCACGTAAGCGCGCGTTTCCCGCAGGGAGGGCACGCGATAGCCGGCCCGAATCACGGCATTTTCCCCAGCGTTGTACGCGGCCACGGTGAGTTCGACATCGTCCTTGAAGAGATCGAGAAGGAAGCGCAGATAGCGCGCTCCGGTCAGCACGTTGTCGCGCGGATTGAGCATGTCTCCACCGGCAAAGCGCCGTGCTGTCTCCGGCATGACCTGCATCAGTCCTTGCGCACCTTTGTCTGAAACCGCCTTCGGGTTGTATCGGGATTCGACGTCGATCACTGCGCGCAAGAGTTCGGGCTGAACGCGAAAGGTGCGGCTTGCTTCGTCGATCACATCGGCGAACCGCGCCGCGTCGCCGCTCCCGGACGATGAGGCTTGTGCACGCTTCGCATCGCGTTCGGATGGCGGATCGCCGGCAACGATGACGGCCATCCCTGCTTTGCCAGGTACGTTGGTCAGGACGATTGCACCGTTACTCGCAACCGCTCCAAAAATCTCTGCGCATGCCACACCCGGTGATGCCATGCCAAGCATCGCGCATGCGATGAGGATCGCATGTCCTGGTCCGGATGAAAGGCTATAGCGCATGGTCGTGTTCCCCCGCATCTCAATTGTGGTGTGGAGGAAAGCGCATCTGCAATGGGGCACCTCCCTACACTTTGAGACGCAAAACGGACGGGTCGGAGGGCTGTACAAAATCGTTACGTTCGTAACGCCCGGTAACCGTGGGAAATCAGGTGCCGTACGACCCGGCATACACGTTGAAGGGGAATATTCCTGATTCGAGCTGGCAATCGGTAAGTATTGTCCCGTTGCCCAATTCGGCGCGTAATGTCTACTCCATCGGTATTGCTACTAATCTCCCGTCCGGGGAAAATTTGTTCAAATTTGAAACATACACGTCGCTATCCTCGACCATTTCAAATGTCGTACGAATTTCACATACTGATCCATGCTGGCTCGCAGAGACATGGCGCGAACCTTGCGATGGACAGACGCATGCAGCGTGGCTGCATAGCAAGTGAAAGTTAGGAATTCGAAGGTAGGGGATGTAAAAAAGACGAGACATGCGGTGGGCGCCGTTTAACGGCTGCACAGCCTTGTCGCGACCGGTTCCTGGCTGCCAGGGGTAAAAACATGAATACCAAATGCCGCGTCTTGATCGCCGAAGACCACGATCTGCTACGAAACGGTCTGCGCTCGATGCTTTCGGCGCAAGGGGGCTATGACGTCATCGGCGAAGCGAGGGACGGCAAGGAAGCCTGTCAAATGGCGATGACGCTGAATCCCGATCTGATGCTGATGGATCTGTCGATGCGAGGCATGAACGGAATCGATGCCAGCGCGGCGATCAAACGACGATCGCCGAACATACGAATCGTGGTGCTCACGGTTCACCAGAGCGAAGAGTATGTGCGTGAGGCACTGCGCGCCGGCGTCGAGGGTTACGTGCTGAAAGATGTATCGTTCGATGAACTCCTGGCCGCCATGCGCATGGTGATGCAGGGGAAGAAACATCTGAGCGCCGACGTGTACGGGTACATGGTCGACTCGTTCGTCACGGGCCGCGAAGTGCACGCGCCAAAGAAGGCGTGGGACGTCCTGACGGCGCGGGAGCGCAGTGTGCTGAAGCTGATCGCCGAAGGGCGTACCAACCGGCAGGTCGGGCAGTACTTGAATCTCAGCCCGAAGACGATCGAGAAGTATCGAGCCAGCATGATGCACAAGCTCAATATCGCCAATCTGACGGAACTGGTCCTGGTCGCCATCAGCATGGGCCTGCTGACTTCTCTGGCCGAGAAGTGCTCCGAGCCGAACGTTGACGATACGCCTGTCCGCTTGCAGGCCGAGCCGGATCGACCGCCGGAGTCGCCTGAATACTCGGGAGAGCCCAAGTACGGGCTGGGCGGGGCGTGCTGAGCGCGAACGGAACTTGCGCTAGGCGGTCCATGCCGCCGAGACCAGCGTTCCGCTCGTACCGAACGACTGGATTGAAAACTTGCCGCCGTGCGACTCGACCCGGTGTTGCATGCCGATGAGGCCAAGCCCGGTTGTGCAGGCGTCTTCTGTCGACAGCGGGCGGTTTTCGTAGCCGATGCCGTTGTCCAGAATCGTCATCAGGAGGCCGCCCGCAATGCGCCGGAAACCGAGCGTGACTTCCGTGGCCGCTGCATGCTTGACGGTGTTGTTCAACGCTTCCTGAGCGAGCCTGAATATGTCGGCCTTCAGATGTTCCGGCACGTCCTCGTCGCCGACGTCGCAGTTGAACACAACTGAGACGTTTTCGGCGCTGCGCTCGATGCGCCGGCATAGTGAACCCAGTGCGCCGGGCAAACCGAGCTGATCGAGCATCAGCGGACGCAGTTCGCCGCATATCTGCCGCACGTCGCCGATCGTCTCGCGGATTCTGAGCACGGTTGCATCCAGCAACTGGGCCGCGTCGTCGACCTGCCCGCGGCGTATCCGCATCAGCGCGTCCTCAGCCATCAGCTTGACGAGCGTCAATGCTTGCCCGAGACCGTCGTGCAGTTCCGCCGCAAGGCGCTGACGTTCTTTCTGTTGACCCATCGTTAGATACGTCAGATGGTCCCGCGCACTCGCATCGGGCAAACGCGTGGCATTCGCAAGTTCGGGTCCGGAGATCAGCGGTTCCTCAAAAAGCGTCAACAACGCACTGCGCCCGGTCTCGCCGGTGGGGACCGACTGCTGGTGCAACATGAGCTGGATCGGGTGGCCGGTGCGGCCGCTGAGTACCGCAGGAAAGGAGTGAAATTCTCGGTGAGCGCTCACGGACAATTCGCTCGCGAGCGGCGCCCAAAAGCTGTTCGGCGCCATGTCGGCGAGTTGCTTGCCGACCAGGTCGGCATTCGAGTAGCCGAGGAGGGCCGCCGCAGTGCGGTTCGCCGACAGGAACGTTCCATCTGACGTGAGAATGGCAAGTGCCGCGCCGCGCGCATCGGTGACGTTGGCGGTAGCTGGTTTGTGGGTCCGGGCCACAATGCAAAGCTTGCGCATGGCCTCGATCAGGTCGGCCAGCTTCATCTGCAATCCCGTGGGCTCGTTTGCATCCATTGGAGATCCCGATGCGTTTTCTTAAGGAAACCTTAAGGCTATAAGTAATTGTAGGCCTCGACTAACCCTCGCTGCAACCGGGCAAGTACTGAGTCGCGATGTGGGGACACCCCGGCTGAACGAGGCGGGTTTTCCCGCTGGCGGACATGCCCTACCGTGCTTTGGGGGCTCTCATCCAATGACGCTCGCGCACAAATTCATGAGACTGAATATGCACGGTGGCGCGCCTTTCATGCGCTCACGCGGGTATCGACGCCGTGTTCATGATACTTCTGGAGCCAGCGATGAGAACGACCAAAGTAGTCCTGATCGGCGCGGTTCTGCTAGCCGGCGCCGGACTGGCAGGTCCCGCGGCATGGTGCGCGTCTGCCGCAGATGCCGCCGATGGCGCCGACGCGCATATGCATCATCACATGATGTCGGGCACCATGCGCTCGACTGTCGACTATACGCTGCCGCCGGTGAAGCTGGTCAGGGACGACGGTAAGACGGTCTCGTTGATCGATGAATTGAACGACGGCCGGCCGGTGATCCTGACTTTCATCTACACCACCTGCACCACCATTTGCCCCATGGTCAGCCAGACGCTCGAGAAGTTGCAAAGCGAGTTGGGCGGCGACCGGGACAAGGTGCACATCGTGTCGATCTCGATCGATCCTGAGCAGGACACCCCGGCACGCCTTAGAACGTACGCAGCCCGATTCGACGCGGGTCCGGAGTGGCAGCACTACACCGGCACCGTCGAGGCGAGCATTACGACGCAACGCGCCTTCAACGTCTATCGGGGCGACAAGATGAATCACACGCCGGTTGCATTCCTGCGTGCGGCGCCCGGAAAGCCGTGGCTGCGTATTGACGGCTTCGCGACGCCAGCGGAACTGCTGAGCGCCTACCATGACGCCGTTGCGTCCAACTAACCGCGCACGGTGCTGTCAGGAGCGACGAAATTGGCTAAACAGCATCGTGTGCTGATTGCGGAGGATCAGCATCTTCTGCGCAGCGGCCTTTGTCGCATGGTGTCCGAACTATGCGACTACGTCATCGTTGGTGAGGCGTGCGACGGACTCGAAGCATACCGGCTAGCGATCGCGACGATGCCCGATCTCATCCTGATGGACCTGTCGATGCCGGGCGGAAGCGGTTTCGAGGCGATCGCCGCAATCAAGCGCCGCGCGCCGCGGATCCGCATCATTGTCCTCACCGTTCACCGCAGCGAAGAACACGTGCGAGAGTCGTTTGCCGCGGGCGCCGACGGCTATGTGATCAAGGACGCGTCTTTCGAAGACCTGGTCGGCGAGATGCGGCTTGTCATGCAGGGCAGGCACAACACGAGTCTCGACGTTCTCGGCCGCTGTGCCGATTCGCTGGACCTCGCTGCGGGTACCCCGCAAAAAGCACACCTCTGGGATGCATTGACCGGCCGCGAGCGGTCAGTGCTGCGACTCGTTGTCGAGGGGCACACCAATCGGCAGGTCGGCGAGCACCTGAAGCTCAGCCCGAAAACGATCGAAAAGCATCGCGCGAGTCTGATGCGCAAGCTGGGCATCACGAACGTGACAGGTCTTGTGCGCATCGCAATCGACATGGGTGTGCTGACGCTGCCGGACGAAGAACGCGTGCATCAACCCTCCGCATAAGCGCGGCGCAACTGGAGGGTCTTTACCCATGTCTTTGGACGGCTCTCCCTACTTCTTGCCCGTATCGACCTGAACAAGAATGCATTCAACGGCTTCGGCAATGCCGAAGCGGTGGGTCGATACAGGGGGGAGCTGTGCACACTGAATTGTCCGCTATCAAGCCCGGCATGCCCGGGCGTCCGTGGCAGTGCGTCCGCCTCGAAAGGGGCGCGCGACGCAGCCGCGGTTTCACGCTGCTCGAGCTGCTCGTGGTGATGGTCATCATCGGCTTGCTGGCAGGTCTCGTTGCTCCCCGATATTTCGAACAGGTCGGCAAGTCGAATACGAAGATCGCGCGCGCGCAGATCGTTTCGCTGGGGCAGGCGCTCGATCAATACCGGCTGGACGTCGGGTCCTATCCGTCGACCGAAGAAGGGCTGCAGGCGCTCATCGCCAAACCGCAGGATGCGGCGCATTGGAGCGGGCCGTATCTGGCGAAGGCGGTGCCGGTCGATCCGTGGGACCGCCCGTACCAGTATCGTTCGCCGGGTGAGCACGGCGACTACGATCTGTTTTCGCTTGGCAAGGATGGACGAGGCGGTGGCGTCGGTGAGAACACGACCGTCTCGTCGTGGTAACGGTGCGCCGCGCGGTCGCCGCGACGCTGGGCCGGTAGTGGGTGGTTTGCAAGGAGAGTCGACGTGAAGTACGTGCTGCGTGTTTTCGATACCAGTGGTGCGGTCCAGACGCTTCGCATCGATAGCGATTCTTCGTCGACTGCTGCGTCGCTTGCACGCGCCCGCGGTCTTCGCGTCGTATCGGTTCGCGCCGACGCCGCACGGCGGCACTACCGGAAGAACTGGGCGGCGCTGCCCGGCGCCAGGTTCAACGTCGAACTGTTCGCGCGCGAACTCGCGGCATTGCTCGATGCAGGCGTCGGTGTCGTCGACGCATTGCGCACGCTTGGCGGCAATGAGCGCCGCGAGGCTTCGGCGCAGGTGTACCGGGAGCTGTTGCGGCTACTGGAAGAGGGGCAGTCACTCTCCGCGGCGCTCGAACACGCGAGTCACATCTTTCCACCGGTGCTGGTCGCCTGCGTGAAAGCCAGCGAGCAAACCGGCGGCCTCGCGGATAGCTTGACCCGCTACTCGCGCAATAGCGCGATGCTTCACGAACTGCGCGGCCGGGTGGTGTCGGCAGCGATCTATCCATCTGTTCTGTTGCTGGTGGGCGCGGCGGTCGTGCTGTTCCTGCTGGGCTTCGTCGTGCCGAGGTTCGCGACCTTGCTTGAACACAGCGGGCGCGAGCTGCCGCTGCTCTCGCGCTTGCTGATCGCCTGGGGCAGCATGGTGCACGCCCACGGGGCGGAGTTGAGCGTCAGCCTTGCCGTGCTGGCGGTGGTGGCCGGTTTCGCGCTGCGCAGACCTGCGGTCCGGACCTGGATCACCGATCGCATGCTTGCCCTGCCGGGCATCGGGCAACACTTCCGTGTCTTTCGCCAGTCGCAGTTTTATCGCACGACCGCCATGCTGGTCGACGGCGGTATTCCCGCCGTGCGCGCGTTCGATCTTGCGCATGGGCTGGTCGGCCGCGCGGACCAGGCCGCACTCGCAGAGGCCCTCCAGCAGGTGCGCAACGGCACAAAGATCTCCGACGCGTTTCAGCAGGGTGGACTCGCCAACCCGATTTCCTACCGGCTCCTGACGGTGGCGGAGAAGACCGGCGGTCTTGGGCCTGTTCTCGACAGAATCGCTGCGTTTCAGGAGGCACAGGTGTCCCGCACGATTGATCTGATCTCGCGTTTGATCGAACCCGCGATGATGATTTTTATCGGTGTGGTGATCGGTGGAATCGTCGTGCTGATGTACATGCCGATTTTCGAAATCGCATCGAGCATTCAATAGACCTTCCTGGAGAAAAGACGTGGATTCCGTCAGCACAACTCTGGCAAGCCTCAATGCTGAACCGCGTGCCGAACCGCGTGTCGAGCTGCGCGACGCACTGCGAACGCTCGGCGAGCGGCATGGTTCAGGCATTCGTGCGCTGGAGGAGTTGATGACGCAGACGGCGCTGAGCGCGGACGAGATGCGCGCCCAGTTGGCCGAGCAATTTCGCATGAAGCCGATCAGCATGCGTGAGTTGAACCAGTACGAGCCCGATTTCGACGTGATGTCGTTCGTCGAAGCGACGACTCGCCTGTGTGTGTGCTTTCGCGAGGCAAGCGGCGCAAATGGTACAAGCGGCACAAACAGTGGCAACGGTCTTCTGTTCGTCATCGCCGATCCGCTCGACGCGCGCACGCGAGGCTGCGTCGAACACCGCATGCGCTCACGGCCGACCGTGCCGTACGGCTGGGCGCTCGCCAGCGCGGGAGACATCAGCGCGTATCTGGCCGTGCGCGAAAAAGACGTGCGGGCGATGGATTCGCTCGCGTTCGACGACCCGATCCAGAGTGCAGTCGATCCGTCTTCGCTTGCGTTGACGCTGCAGGGCATCAGCAGTGACGACAGCCCGGTGGTGAGGCTGCTCAACTCGACGATCTATGACGCGCTGAAGATGATGGCAAGCGACATCCACCTCGAATGCCGTGCCAGCGGTTTGATGATCAAGTGCCGCGTGGACGGCGTGCTGACTGTGGTCCGCCGGGTGGAAGGCCGCGATGTCGCCGACCAGGTCCTGTCGCGCGTGAAGGTGATTTCCGAACTTGATATTGCCGAGCGCCGCGTTCCGCAGGACGGGCGTTTCAAGGCGCAGTACGCGGGACGTGACATCGATTTCCGCGTGTCGATCATGCCGAACCAGTTCGGCGAGGACGCGGTGCTGCGGATCCTCGACCGCTATCAGCTCTCGCAGGCTTCCGGCGGTCTGACGCTCGAGGCACTGGGTTTTCAGCAGGCCGATACACGCTTCATGCGCTCGGTCGCATCGATGCCGTATGGAATGCTGCTCGTGACCGGGCCGACCGGCAGCGGCAAGACGACGACGCTCTACGCGATTCTTACTGAAATCAACAACGGCCTTGAAAAGATCGTGACGATCGAGGACCCGGTCGAATATCAGTTGGGCGACATCTTGCAGATTCCGGTCAACGAAGCGAAGGGGCTGACGTTCGCGCGCGGACTGCGGTCGATTTTGCGGCATGACCCGGACAAGATCATGGTCGGCGAAATCCGCGATCCGGAAACCGCGCAAATCGCCGTGCAGGCAGCGCTGACCGGTCACCAGGTGTTCACCACCGTGCACGCGAACAACGTGTTCGACGTGATCGGCCGCTTCACGAACATGGAGGTCGATCCGTACAGCTTCGTGTCCGCGCTCAACGGCGTCGTCGCCCAGCGTCTCTTGCGGCAGTGTTGTCCGGATTGCACAACCGATGAGGCGGTCGACGCGGACACGCTGGTCCGTTCAGGCATCGATCCGGATACCGCCGGCAGTTATTTGTTTCATCGCGGCACGGGCTGCGCGGCGTGCCGCGGCAGCGGGTACCGCGGACGCCGCGCGATCGCGGAAGCTTTGCGCATGAACGACGAGTTGCGGCAACTGTTGTCGGAGCGCGCGCCGCTTGGAGCTATCAAGGCGGCAGCAATGCGCTACGGCATGCAGTCGCTGCGTACCGCCGCGGTCGAACTTGTGAAGCGCGGCGAAACGACTCTCGAGGAGATTAACCGTGTCACGATGGTTGAATAGTCCGCTTGCAATCGGAGTCGGCACACGCGAGATTGTCGTCGGTGCACGCATGCCCCGGCTGTCGCGCCTGCGCAAACCGGCATCTGCCGCCGAGCCTGCCAGCGTTGCGATTCCAGAGGCGCAGTGCTGCACCGAACCGGGCGCACTCGATGCGCTGCGCACAGCGCTTGCCGACACGCTCATCGCCACGCCCGCGGCGGATGCCGCGTCAGTGCAGCAGGAGGTTGTGCAGAAGCGCAGCGCAACCATCGTGCTGGATGATTTCTGGGGCAATCACGCGATCTTGCGCGGCGACTTCCGCGCGCTGCGCGCGCGCGAACTCGAAGAGATCGCCTTAGCCTATTTCACCGATACCTACGGGATTGACGGCGCGTCGCTGGTGGTGCGGTTCAGTGTGCAGCGCGGCGGCCGGGCTCTGTTTGCCAGCGCGATGTCGCGCGAACTGCTTGACGGTATCCACGACGTGAGCGCGGCCGAACATGTCGGGATTGGCCGCTTGACGCTATGCCTTCCGGAGATGCTCAATCGCGTCGGCGATGCAGCCGAGGGCGGTGAGGCGCTGCTGCTGTTCGTCGCGGACGAGCAGATGCAGGCGGTCATGATCGAGCAGAATCGCTGGGTCGCCTACGACACACAGCGCCTGTTTCCGGGTGATGCGGGCGACGCGTCCCGGCTGGCCGAACTGGCCGAGCAGTTGTTCGAACGCTCGGCGACGCGGGCGAGCCTGAAGCACGAAGACTGCAAGATCCATCTCTTCGGGGTCGAGACCGAACTGGCGCCGTTCGAAGCGCGTTTTGCGGCGGCAATCCGGCAGACGCCGACAACGGACCGCTCGCCTGCGCATCGGCTGATGGAGTGTGCACAATGATCCCGCGCCTTGACCTCGACTTCAGTGGGCGCCGCGCCACCCCCGCGGCGGGCGGCCTGATCCTGCTGTGCGCCGCTGCCGTGCTGTTGCTCGCAAGCGGCGCGCGGCTCTGGCAAGCGCACGCGGAAAACGATCGCGCGCAGGCGCAACTGGAGGCCGTCCGGCAGCAGACAATGGCAAGCCGGCATTTGCTGAAGGCGCCGCTGACGCCGGCCGCCAGGCTCGCGGAAAAGCAGAGTCAGTCGGTTCTGCGGGAACTGACCGTGCCGTGGCAGGACCTCTTCTCGATCGTCGAAGACTATCCCGATCACGATGTCGCGCTGATCGGCATCGATCAGAACCCCGCGCAAAGCCAGATCCGTATCACGGCCGAGGCGAAGAACTTCGACGCGATGATCGCGTACCTGAAGTATCTGCAGAGCAGCGTTCTGCTGCGGGAAGCCGTGCTCAACGATCACCTGATCGAGACGAACGTGCCGGGCAAACCGGTGCGTTTCCAGATCACTGCCGTCTGGAGGAAGTCATGAAAGCGGACCAGCTACAGGACATGCTGTTGACGCTGCGCTTCGAGATGCGGCGCGCGTTCGGCCTGCCGGGACTGCTCGGCGCGCTGGTGATCGGCGCGGCCGCCATCGTGTGCGCCTCAACTCCCAGTGTGGACGCCGGGACGCGCGAAATGCACGAGATGCAGGATCCTGCGCGCGTCGCGCGGACGGGGAACGCGCATCACCGTGCCGGCGAGCGCAGCGAGCCGGCAGATGCGGTTGTGCTCGATACCTTGCCGGGACTGTTCCCGGGTTTCACGCAAAGCGCGAGCGATATCGCGGTGATATTCGCGCAGGCTCGCGACAGCAATCTGACGCTCGGCTCCGCCGAATATCAGGTGACGACCGAAGCCGGTGCGCCCTTTACGCGGTATCAGGTGCTGTTGCCTGTCAAGGATCAGTACAGCGCGATCCGGCATTTTCTCGCGGCAGTCCTGAACAACGTGCCCAATGCGGCGCTACAGGCGATCCACGTCGAACGTCCTGCGGTCGACGGCAACATTCTCGATGCGCGGGTCCGCTTCGAACTCATCTATCGGACGGCGCAACCATGAACCTCGCTCTGGTCAAACGCGTTCGAACTCATCTATCGGACGGCGCAGCTTTGAACCTCGCTCTGGTCAAACGCGTTCGAGCTCGTCTGCCGGACAGCGCAGCCGTGAAACCCGCTCTGGTCAAACGCGTGTTGCTGACGTTCTGCGCGATCGCCGCCGTCGGGCTCGGATATCGCGCGCAGGTGGCGGCGACCCAGACGCCGACGGTGCTTGCCGCGCTCCACGGCGCGAGGCATGACGACATGCAGGCGCGGCCGGCTTCCGTTCATCTCCAGTCCACCACATCGGCCGCGTCCGCAGCTACACACGCAACTACGCACGCAGTTGCGCCGGCCCCGGTTCCTGCGTCGCACGTCGGCGCCGCCAACGCGAAGCCGACGATAGCGGCGACGCCACGCGCAAGGCTGATCTCCCTGCGCGCGCCTCTGTCCGTCGAATCGACCAACAATCCGTTCGCCGCCTCTTCGTGGCTTCCGCCGCCGCCTCCTGTCGAGGTGCCGGTCGTACCGGAGGTGCGAGCACCGGCGCCGACTGCGCCACCCGTGCCTTTCACGTACGTGGGCGAGCTGGATGCGAAAGCGGCCAAGCCGCAGGTATTTCTTAGCAACGGCGAGCGGTTGCTAATTGTTTCACCGGGCGAAGTTGTCGATGACCAGTACCGCGTCGAGTCGGTTTCGGAATCCGACGTGGTGCTGACCTATCTACCGCTTAACCAGACGCAGTCCGTATCCATACCAAGAGAGGCAAAGTAGATGACAACCTCACGCACACGGGGTGCGGGCCGCAATGGGGACAGCGGCCCAGCGAACCATCTCTTGCCACCTGTCCCGTTCCGTGCTCAGCGCAGGCCAATCGCGGGGGTCGCGAGAAAGCGTGCGCTCGCGGTCGCTATCTCCATGCTTGCCGTCAGTGGTTGCGTGCAAATGCCGATCCTGCAGAACACTCCAACCGGCGCCGAGGCGAAACTCAACTATCTGCACGACCGCAATGATCAGGTCAACGCGCTACTCGATCAGGCCGACCAGTTTCGTCAGAGCTACCAGTTCGATGCCGCGATCCAGAAGCTTTATGCGGCAAGCCAGATCGATCCGACCAGCGAACGCGGCCGCAAGATCGGCGCGCTGATCGACCAGGACCGCCGGGATCTCGCAACCCTGCAGGAAGCGGACCGCATGATGCAGCGCGGCTCGTTTGGGCCGGCGTCCGATCGCGTGCACCGCGTATTGCTGACGAATCCGACCAATGCGCTCGCGTTGCAGATGCAAAAGGAAATCGACGACAAGATTCGGCAGCAACGCGCGGACAAGGACGAGCAGCGTGCCGCATCGTCGATCATGCGTACCCCGATCACACTGCAGTTTCGCGATGCCAATGTGCGCATGGTCTTCGAAGCGTTGTCGCGCACTTCGGGATTGAACGTCATCTTCGACCGCGACGTTCGTGCGGACCTGAAGACGACCATCTTCGTGACGAACGCGTCGCTGCAGGATACGGTCGATATGATCCTGATGCAGAATCAGCTCGACAAGAAGCAACTCAACGCGAATACGCTTTTCATCTACCCGGCGACGCCGGCCAAGCAGCTTGAATATCAGGAATTGAAGGTACGCACGTTCCAGTTGTCGAATGTCGACGCCAAACAGATCCAGTCGCTGCTGAAGAGCCTGCTGAAGATCAAGGAAGTCGTGATCGACGAGCGCGCGAACACCGTGACGATCCGCGGCACCCCGGACACCATCAAGGTTGCCGAAGAGATGATCGCCGCGCAGGACTTGCCCGAACCGGAGGTGATGCTGGAAGTCGAAGTGCTGGAGGTGTCGCACGAACGCCTGTCCAATCTCGGGATCGAATGGCCGAACTCGTTCTCGGTGTCGACACCGTCCACGGTGGACACATGGGGCGCATTGCACCATCTTCCCATCAATGCGCTGAATGTCAGCGGTCTGTCCGCGACGGCGAACTTCAAGCTTACGGATACCGACGCGAATTTGCTGGCGAGTCCACGCATCCGGACGCGCAACAAGGAGAAGGCCCGGATCCTGATCGGCGACAAGTTGCCGGTGATTTCGAGTTCCAGCACGCCCAGCACGAGCGGTCCGTCGTACACGCAAATGATTCAGTACATCGATGTCGGTATCAAGCTCGAAGTGGAGCCGCAGGTCTATCGGGATGGCGACGTCGGCATCAAACTGAATCTCGAAGTCAGCAATATCACCAATACGATCCAGAGCGGCAATTCGCAAACGGGTCTGAGTTCGCTCGCCTATCAGATAGGAACGCGTAGTGCGTCGACAAGCCTGCGTCTGAGAGACGGTGAAAGCCAGATTCTCGGCGGGCTGATCTCGGATCAGGACCGCAGGTCGGCCGACAAGGTGCCCGGCCTCGGGCAGTTGCCTGTGCTCGGGCGCCTGTTCTCGGACCACAACGGCGACCATGTGAAGACGGAGATCGTGTTGCAGATCACGCCGCACATTGTCCGGCCGCAGCTCGCGGCTGATGTGGACACGCAGGAGGTCTGGTCCGGCACTGACGTCAATGTGCACGCCGACCAGCTTCGGCTCGATCCCGTCATGGCCGCCGCGGCGGTGCCCGGAGTGCCTGCTGTAAAGCCGCTGCCGGGCAGCGTAGGCGGTGGCATGACAGGTGGCAAGTCCGCTCAAGCCGGCGCAGCGGCGAACAGTTCGACGACGGTGCCCGCGACCGGTTCGTTTGGGCAATTGCCGCCGCCGCCGCGCACGACGCCGCCACCCGCACCCTACGGAGGACGCTTTGCGCCGCAATCGACCGCGCCGGCGCCGGTGCCGGTTCCCAATGCGCCGCCGGCAGCGGAGCAGGCGGGAGGCGAGGCCGAGCCGGGCGCTGGGGCGAATGCGGCGCCGGCGGCCACCCAGCCGCCCGCGCCTGCCCCGGCGGCACCCGCACCGGCACCCACGCCCCCTCCGTCGATCCTGCAGATGCCGCCGGGTGACATGCCGACCGAGAACCCGCTTCGCTCGATTCAAAACGGGTATTGAGGCGTGGCCATGCCGAAGAACACGGTCCACTCGGGTAGCGCAAGCCGGCTCGATCAGCGTGGGTTCACGTTGATCGAGCTGGTGATCACGCTCGCGCTCGTGTCCATCCTGGCGCTCGCGATCATGCCGTTCTCCGAACTGATCGTGCAGCGTCAGAAGGAACAGCAGTTGAGCGCCGCGTTGCGCGAGATTCGCACGGCACTCGACGCCTACAAGGATTCGAGCGACGCGGGGTTGATCGACAAGGAGGCAGAGGCGTCCGGCTATCCGGCGTCGCTGACCGTACTCGTGACAGGCGTACCCAATGCGAAGGATCCGAAAGGCAGTCTGTTGATGTTCCTTCGCCACGTGCCGCGGGATCCGTTTTTTTCCGGCGATCCGGAAGCGGCCGCGGAAGACACCTGGAACGTGCGGTCCTATGGGGTGCCGCCGGATCAGGCCGGTGCCGATGCGCCGTCGGGAAACGATCAGGCCGGCAAGGATGTGTTCGACGTATCGTCGAAATCCGATCGCGCCGGCATCAACGGCGTTCCGTACAAACAATGGTGACGGTGCATCATGAAACCCGCTTATACGCGCAGATCCCGCGGTTTTACGCTGATCGAACTGGTTGTCGTGATGGCGATCATTGGCCTGCTTCTGACGATCGCGCTGCCGCGCTATATGCACAGCATCGAACGCGGCAAGGAGCAGGTCCGGCAGCAGAACGTCGCGGTGATGCGCGATGCGATCGATAAATACTACGGCGACAACGGCCAGTACCCGGATACGCTCGATGAACTGGTGACGAAGCACTATCTGCGGGCGGTTCCAACCGATCCGGTCAACGGCGACGACAAGTGGGCGGTGATCGCCTCGCCCGATGAAACCAAGACGGGTGTGTACGACGTCGTGCCGGCGAGTAGTCCGCAGGGCACGCCAGCCGATCCAGCAGGAGCAGGCAAGTGAGTCGCGGCGCTTTCTCAGTGCGAGGCGGCGCGCGTATTCCGTCGGCATCGAAGCGGGCTGCGTGGCGCCGAACCAGGCCTCGCGCCGTGCGCCAGCGTGGGCTCGTGCTGCTGGCGCTATTGATCGCGCTGACGCTGATGTCGATCGCGTTGGCGGGCGCGCTGGATGTCTGGTCGTTGGAACGGCGGCGCGAGCAGGAGAAGCAACTGTTATTCGTCGGTGACCAGTACCGGCAGGCGATTGTGCGGTATTACCGCGTCGGCCGCGTCTATCCGGCGTCGGTCGACGATCTGCTGGACGACGCGCGCTTTCCGGTTCCGATGCATCATCTGCGTCAGGCATACCCGGATCCGATCACTGGCAAGACCGATTGGCTCTTCTTGCGGCAGGGCGATCGCTTTTATGGCGTGTACAGCAGCTCGGAGGCGCCGACGATCAAGCGCGCGGAGTTTCCGCGGCGATATGCAGACTTCGAGACGGAGCAGACTTATGGCGGGTGGAAATTCGTCTATCTTGCGCCGGGGCTGCGCAACACGCCCACCAATGCTGTTACCCCAGCGCCTGGTCGTCCGGTGCAGACCTTTAGTCCACAAAACGGTATGGGACGCGTTCCGTCGAGACTGACTCGATAATTGATGAGACGCTCGAAGCGAGGCAGCCGGCGCCGCAGCGGCTTTGTCATGCGGGCAGTCTGGCGTGGATGCGGCGGCAGCGCTGGAAGTGGCGGGGTGGCGCAAGACATCTTTAGATCAACGCGGGGGCTTGAAAAACCGCCGCCTTAAAAGAAAAACGCCCCGCAGGGCGTTTTCCAGAACCTCGGGGACAGCAAGGAACTCGCGCTCCTCACCGACAAGGCAAAACTCGCTTAGAACTTGTGACGCAGGCCTGCGCGAACTGCCAGTTGCGTGCTTGCGCCTGCCACCGGCAGGAAGCTGCTCGTGCTGGAGCCGATCTGCGCTTGCAGACCGGTATTCTTCGACGTCTTGCCCGCAGCAGCCTGATAGACGCCCAGCAGGTACACGTCGGTGCGCTTGCTCAGTGCGTAGTCGACGCTGGCGTCGATCTGATTCCAGTGACCGTTGGTCTGATCCTTGGACTGCATGTACGTGTAGCCCAGCGCGCCCGTCAGTGCCGGCGTGAATGCGTACTTGCCGCCTGCTTCGTACGCGTTGAACGTCGTCATGTGACCGGTAATCTGCTCGATGTTCGTGTGCGTCCAGAGAGCCCACATCGTTGCCGCGCCGATCGAGTACTTGGTGCCGACGCCGACCGTGGACAGGTCCTTCGCCGTACCGCTGATCGCCGAGTTTGCGAGCGTCGTCGAGAAGGTGGTCGGCGATGCCGAACCCGGGTAGCGGATGTCCGTGTACGCAGCGCCGATGCCGAACGGGCCGTTCGCATAGTTCACGCCAAAGCTGTAAACCGACGATGAACCGCTTGCGCCCGGCGCGCCAGCAAATGCACCAGCCTGGTTCGAGAAGCCGTACATGCCGCCGAAGGTCAGGCCCGCGAAGTTCGCGCTGGTGAACTTGACCGCGTTGCTGACGCGGCTCGACGTGAGCTGGTCGACATCGTTGATGTGATAGCCGTAGTTACCAGCGACGGTCTGGCTGCCGTTGCTGTACACGCCACCCAGAAAGTCGGTCGAGAACGAGTATTGGCGACCGAACGTGAGCGTGCCGATGCCGTTCTGCGACAGACCGACGTATGCCTGACGGCCGAACAGCGAGCTGCCTTGGCCGAGCGCGCCGGTGCCGGAGTTAAAGCCGTTTTCCAACGTGAACAGCGCCTTCAGGCCATTGCCGAGGTCTTCAGAACCGCGCAGGCCCCAACGGCTGGCTTGGGCGACACCGTCGCCGTATTGATAAAGCTTCTGGCCTTGGGGGCCAGCATGGTTGACATAGGTGAAACCGGCATCGATCAAGCCATACAGCGTGACGCTGCTTTGTGCGTGTGCGGCGGTGGCGAAGACGGCGAGCGTAGCGGCGGCCAATACTTTCTTGTTCAAGACTTTCTCCGATTAAAAATTAAGCGATCACCACGCCGTACTCTTTGGTAAGGTCGTGCGATGGCCCGCAATTTAAGGGAACGCAGAGTAAGGTATGTGACAGCTTTGCTTATTTTTGAAATCTGTCGCGCCGGCGCGACACTCACATAGCGTTGCCAGTTGAAATCAAGCAAGGCACGCCGCTCATAAGCTTTTTCCAGATCGTGCATATAAGCGTGTGAAAAACGATTGGTTTTCGGGTGCATCGGGGGCATGCGAGGATCCGCACCTACCAATCAAAATCGCTTGTGGGGAAACGCATGCAACGCCGCAAAATCATCCAGAATCTGCTCGCTATCGCCGCCGTTTCGCTTACGGCAACGTTTGCGCACGCTGATGACAAACAACTGAAGATCGGCACGATGAGCGGCCCGGACGCACAAATCTGGTCGGTCGTGACCAAAGTGGCGGCGCGCGAAGGGCTGAATGTGAAGGTCATCGAATTCAACGACTACGTGCAGCCGAACGCGGCGCTCGACTCCGGCGACCTCGACGCCAACGGTTTCCAGCACCAGCCGTTTCTCGATAGCCAGATCAAGCAGCGTGGCTACAAGATCGTCAACGTCGGCCTGACCTACGTTTCGCCGATGGGCTTCTATTCGAAGAAACTCAAGTCGCTGAAGGACTTGCCGGAAGGCGCGAAGGTCGGCATCCAGAACGATCCGTCGAATGGCAACCGCGCGCTGCTGCTGCTGCAGAAGTACGGCGTGATCAAGCTGAAGCCGGGCGTCGGCACGAACGGCGTCAATGCCACGCCGCTCGACGTCGCCGAGAATCCGAAGAAGATCAAGCTGGTGGAGCTCGACGCCGCGCAATTGCCGCGCTCGCTCGACGACCTCGACGCGGCGTCGATCAACACGGACTACGCGGTGAAGGCCGGCTTGCAGCCGACGAAAGACGCGATCGCGATCGAGGACCTCAAAGGTCCGTACGCGAATCTGATCGCCGTGCGCGCGCAGGATCGCGACAAGCCGTGGGTCAAGAAGCTGGTCGCGGCGTACGAGTCGGATGAAGTGCGCAAGTACATCGACACGCAGTTCAAAGGCGCGATCATTCCGGCTTTCTGAGCGGTTTTATAGGCGGCTTTCCGGCCGCCTTTGAGCACACAGCTCTTTCGCAACAGACCCGTAAACGCAGAACGCCCGCAGAAATAGCGGGCGTTCTGCTTTGCAGGCACAGCTTCCGCAGATGAATCCTGGGAAGGCACAGCTTCAGGTGTTCCTCAGTTGCTCAACAACGACCCGCTTCTGAACGCCTTCGCACCGGCAATGCGCGCGAATTCCAGCCCGGCCGTCGCGAAGCGCGTCAAATGCCGCGCATATAGCACGCCGGCTACGGTGCTCTTCAGCGTGACGACGCGATCGGTCAACGGATCGACGATATCGGCGATCTCATGGCCGACATCGACCCAGGTACCGACTTCACAGCGATACACGAGCACACCGCTGATCGGCGCGACGATCGGCTCGGCGCCGGCCAAAGGCGTGGCGGCGAATTCGAGCACCGGCAGCGGCGCCGGTGTGCCGTCGATCACGCCACGCGAGGTCAGGTACTCGATGATCGCCTGAGCGTCACGCTCCGCGTACTCGTACGACACTTCGCGTTGACCGCGCAGCTCGATCGTGACCGAGACCGAGCCGTTCGGAATCGGGAAACGCTCGCCGTAACGGCCGCGCAGATCCGACCAGCAGAAGCTGTGGATTTCGTCGAACGGATTGCCCACCGAATTCAGCGCCAGCAGCGACGCCTTGGCGTCCAGATAGCAGGCGAGCGGCTCGACTTCCGGCCACAGGTCCGGGTTCGTGTAGAGGTGCATCGCGGCTTCCCAGTCGCAGTGCAGATCGAGCACGACATCGGCGTCATACGAGAGCTTTTGCAGCGCCAGACGTTGCGATTCGAGTTCGGTTTCTGGCTTCTGCGCGTCGAGCGCTTCACGCATCGCCGCGCGGATCGCCGTGCGATTGGCGTCGATGTTGTCGGTCAGGCGCGCTTCGATGCCGGGCTGAATCAGCGCCGACAGCTCGTAGAAATTGCGGTTGAAGTTCTGCGCGCTGTTGGTCTCGAAGCGGCCCGTCAGATGGCCGAGAAAGTGCTGATTCAGGCCGATCGGATTGGCCACCGGCACGATCACGACTTCGCCGCGCACCTTGCCGGCAGCTTCCAGCGCGGCGAGCTTGCGGCGCAACGCCCACGAAACCAGCATGCCCGGCAACTCGTCGGCATGCAGCGACGACTGGATGTAAATCTTCTGCCCGCCGCCAGGACCATAGTGAAAACTCGTCAGATTACGGGCGGTGCCGAGCGTCGGGGCAATCAGCGGATGGGTTTGGGTTTGCATGGTTTTCAAATCCGCGGGCATCTGGGGCGTGCCGCGCTATGTCGTTGATTACAAGGGGAAAGGGTGTCTAAAGGTCGGTCATTGGTGGGCGGGTTCGCAGCGCCTCTAGCGCACGATCTTAGCCGATATGACGCGGCGCGTGGTCTTATGCGGCGCGGCCCGGAGCGCACGGCGCGCGGGCCGGCCGGTCAGCTTCGATCGCAGTCCAGGCGGCGCGGCAAAGCGGTCCCGCAAACGAAACGGGCTCCGCGTGATGCGGAGCCCGGTTTTTGCGAGCCGGCAAGCGCGCCGTCAGGCGCGCGTGGCTGGCTTAGCCGCCGTACACGTCGAAGTCGAAGTACTTCTTCTCGAGCTTCTTGTACGTTCCGTCCTTGATGATGTCGGCAATCGCCTTGTCGACCTTCGCCTTCAGATCGGCGTCTTCCTTGCGCATGCCGATGCCTGCGCCGTTGCCGAGGATCTTCGGATCGTCGAGGTCCTTGCCGACGAAGTCGAAGCCCGCGCCGCGCGGCGTCTTCAGGAAGCCGATGTCAGCTTGCACCGCGTCTTGCAGCGCTGCGTCCAGACGGCCCGACAGCAAGTCGGCATAGACCTGGTCCTGGTTCTGATACGGCACGACCTTCGCGCCCTTCGCTTCCCAGTACGTCTTCGCGTAGGTTTCCTGGATCGTGCCTTGCTCGACACCAACCGTCTTGCCCTTGAGCGAATCGGCGGTCGGCAGGATGCCCGAACCCTTCTTCGCGACGAGGCGCGTCGGCGTGTTGAACAGCTTCGACGAGAAGGCGATCTGTTCAGCGCGTTGCGGCGTCATGGACATCGACGACAGCACGCCGTCGAACTTCTTCGCCTTCAGGGCCGGGATCATGCCGTCGAAGTCGTTTTCGACCCACACGCACTTGGCCTTCAGGCGCGCGCAGATTTCATTGCCGAGGTCGATGTCGAAGCCCGCGAGCTTGCCGTCCGAGCCCTTGGACTCAAACGGGGGGTAGCTGGCGTCAACGCCGAAACGGATTGTCGACCAATCTTTAGCGTGTGCGCCAATCGAGACGGTTGCAAGCAGAGCAACCGTCAAAGCCGCTAGCAGTTTTTTCACTGTTTAACTCCTCGGTGTAGTTCGAATACTCCCGTATGCGGTTGTGCCGCTGCGGGACGCCCGGCGCGACTCACGACCAGGCTTGGGTTGAAGCTGCCGGCCGGGGCGGCCAGCAGCGCGCGCCAAGCTTATCAGTTCAAAAAGATAGGGTAGTTAGTGAAACACCGGATAGCGTTCGGGAATAGCTTCTAAAGCCTGAATGTGGTGGAGATTCGACGGCGCCGCCATGCGTCTTGCATGGCCTTGGGATGCTACCTGTTGTCGTGTAAAGAAGCCGTAATGAAGTTGGCTAACCACGGCGCGTTGCCGGCGTACTTCGCAAGACGCGTTGTACCGGCAAAACCAGTATTCAGAATGGCGCTATTACCAGCGCTTATCGCAGACTATTACGGCGCCCGCGATTGTTTCAATTGCCTGTCGACGAGTTAAAGATTTCGCTTGAACAACCGTTAAATACAGATGAGCGTATTTGTTAAATCACACCTGACCGATTGTTTTTTCTCGATTGAGGCGGGGCCGGAACCAAAAATGCATGGCTTGGCGCTATGATCAACGCTCCGCACGGCTGCCTTTGCAGCGTTCGATCATGTCGGTATCTGTCTGAACAAAGTCATCGAGCACTACGCCCGCGATTAAATACCGCGCGCCTGTTTGCGTTCGTCTTAATGACCTTCTGCTAAGCGGTTGTATATGCACACGATTTCGATGGCAGACGAAATGCGCTGTTTCAAACCATCGCGCCGGAGCCGAACTGCAGTCGCAGCGGCACGCGCGAAGTCACTGCGCGGCCGCTGGTTTTCCGGGTTTTTGACATTACTGATAAACGCCGCTTTCTGCTGTAGCCTTTTGTCTTCAGCACCCGTCGTGGCCGCCGACAACGTTCTGCGTGTACTGGCATGGCCCGGTTATGCGGACGCCGACGTCGTCAAGACTTTCGAGGCGCGCTACAACGCGAAGGTCGAAGTCACGCTGGTCGATTCCGACGAGGCGCTATGGGCGCAGATGCATGCTCAGGGCACGCCGCAGTTCGATGTGCTCGCTGCGAATACTGCTGAAATCGAGCGCTATACCCGCGCGAATCTGCTGGCGCCGCTCGATCTGGCCAGTTTGCCGAATACGAAAAAACAGTTGCCGCGGTTTCAGGCGCTGTCGTCGATCGAAGGGCTGACCTCGGCAGGCAATGTGTACGCCATTCCATTCACGTACTCGTCGATGGGGCTGATCTATGACCGCAAGCAGATCGCCGTTGCGCCGCGCTCGATGCGCGAATTGTGGAACCCGCGCTATCGCGGCAAGGTTCTCGACTTCAATAGCGCCCAGCATAATTTCTCGTTCACCGCGCTGGCGCTGGGCTATCCCCATCCCTTCCAGCTCGACGCCACGCAGATGCGCGTGATCGCTCACAAGCTCGTCGATCTGCGCCGCAACCTGCTGACCTATTACACGCTGCCTGAAGAAGCGACCGCGTTCTTCATCCAGCATAAAGTTGCCTTGATGTTCGGTAACTACGGCACCCAGCAGGTTGAATCGTTGCGCCGCGCCGGCGCCGACGTGGGCTACGTGATTCCCGACGAAGGGGTGCTCGCCTGGCTGGACTGCTGGTCGATGACGCGAACCGCCAAGGATCGCCCGCTCGCCCTTGCGTGGATCAACTACATGCTCGAACCGGACGTCAGTGCGTTGCTGACGCAACGCCAGGGGCTCGCCAACACGTTGACGGCGCCGGCGGAGAACAGCGACAAGGCGCATATCGTCTGGATCGGCCCGGTGGAAGATATTCAGCGGCGCGAAGACCTGTGGAGCAGAATCGTGTCCGGCGACAGGTCGGAGCGTTTTTGATGATGCGCCCCGGCTTGACATTCAAGTTATCGATTCTGCTTGCGTGCATTGGCGTGCTCGCGTCCGGTGCGACCGGTTATTACACGTATCGTGCCAACCGTACGATGCTCGTGAACGAAGCTGGACACAGCCTGCTGACTTCAACGGAGCTGTTGGGCCAGCGCTTTTCCGTGGCGATCGACGATGTTGCCGCAGACGCGCTGGTGCTCGCGAGCTTGCCGTCTTTGGCGGACGTCGCGCGGACCGACGACGGCGTTGGCGCGAATGCGCCGCGCGAACAACTGGCGCAGGTGTATGCCAGCTTCATGGTTCACCACCCCGAGTACCTGCAGATTCGTTTCATTACTCGCAAGCACTTCGGACTCGAGCTGATCCGTTTCGACCGCGATGCGGACGGCCTGGTGCGGGTCGAAGGGAACAACCTGCAGGAAAAAGGCCAGTTTGCGTATGTGTTCGACACGCTGGCGTTCTCGCCCGGACGCATTTACACCTCGCCGATCGCGGTGAACCACGAGTACGGCACACATGCCGCCGAGGGCAAACCGACACTGCGGCTCGGCACACCTGTGGCGGACGCGAGTGGCGCAGTGGTGGGCGTCGTGATTATCGATATCGATCTGGCCGGACTGCTCAACCGTTTGCAGAGCGATTTGCCGAGCGACTATCAGGTTTATCTTGCCAACGAATGGGGTGATTTTCTGGTCCATCCGGATGCCTCGAAAACGTTCGGCTTCGACAAGGGCCGCCGCGTTCTGATGCAGGACAGCTTTTCCGCTACCAGGCCGCTCTTCGATCTGTCAGAAAGCGAAGTTCTGCTGGACGGTCTCGAGCGGCCGAGGCAGGCGGCCGGTCAGGTGCTTGCTTTCGTGCGCAGACCGTTCGGCGCATCCGAAGGCAACCGTTTTATCGTGATCGGCCTCGCCAAGCCGCTCGAGGATGTATTGTCCGGCGCCACCCAACTGGGTAACAGAATCATTCGCATGGTGTTGATCTTCAGCGTGCTGGCGCTGTTCCTCGCGATTCTGTTTGCGCGCGCCCTGACCAAGCCTTTGCACATTCTCGCGTATGCGGCGACGCATCTGTTCGCCGAGCACGCAATGGAAACGCTGCCGCTCAAACGTACCGACGAGATCGGCATACTCGCGCGCTGCTTCGATCGTCTGCGCCGGGAAATCAAGTCGCAAATGGATGTGCTGCATAACAAGCAACGAGAGCTCGTGCATCTCGCCACGCACGACGGGTTGACCGGCCTGCCGAACCGCATGTTGTTCATGCAGAAGCTCGAGGCGGCGATCGGGGAAGCGACACGGCGTCAGGAAGGGCTTGCCGTGCTGTTCGTCGACCTCGACCGCTTCAAGCAGATCAACGACCAGTTCGGCCATTCGATTGGTGACAAGGTGCTCGCCGCGGTGGCGCAGCGGCTGAAGCAGGTGCTCTGCAGCGCGGATGTCGCCGCGCGCCTCGGCGGCGACGAGTTCATCGTGTTGGTCGAGGGGCCGCGCTCCGCGGAGGCCGCACCAGGGATTGCCTCGCGCATCATGGCGGCGCTGAACGAAGAATTGCTGATCGACGGACAAAGCATGACGGTGGGCGCGAGCATCGGCATCAGCCAGTTTCCGGACGATAGCGCCACGGTGGAGGAGTTGCTGCTCCACGCCGACGCGGCGATGTATGCGGCCAAAGCCGGTGGACGGTGTGGCTATCTGCGCTACCAGGATGTGCTGGCGGCGCGTAAGCGGGAGCAGGAACAGGAGCAGGCGAGCGAAGGCGCAACGCAAGGCCGTGAGGCGGAGCCGACCGCCTGACACGCCGAATTTCATTGCAATGCCGCAATGGCCCCTCGCGCACCGTTTTCGTGAAGCAACTGCAATGCGTGTCGAAGCGCTTTTCTGAACTCGGGAAGGGCGGCCAGATCTGCCGGAAACACTTCACGCACAGTCAGTAGCGCGTCCATCAGCGCCTGCGGCTCACCTTGCGCAGATGCCGCGAGCGCCTTTAATCTGCCGGCCAGCGGATCGCTGATTTCGTAACCCGTGCCGTCGTCCGCGTGGCCGCGCAAAAACATCATCCAGGCCGCTATCGCCAGCGCGAGACGCGTGAACGGTTGACCCGCGCCGATCCGCGCCGCAATCGTGGCGAGCAGACGCGGTGGAATCTTCTGGCTGCCATCCATCGCGATCTGCGCGCAGCGATGTTTCAGCGCCGGATTCGCGTAGCGCTCGAGCAGTGCGTCCCGATAGGCGGCCAGGTCGAATGATGCGGGCACGGTTAGCGTTGGCGCGATTTCTTCCGTCATCATCGCGTGGATGAGATTGCGCATGGCGGGGTGGGAGATCGCTGCATCGATCGTCTCGAAGCCGCCGAGCATCGACAGATAGGCCAGCGTCGAGTGCGTGCCGTTCAGCATGCGTAGCTTCGCCAGTTCGAAGGGCGTGACGTCCTCGACGAGTTGCGCGCCGACTGCGTCCCATGCGGGACGTCCCCCGGCAAAACGATCTTCAATGACCCATTGCCGGAACGGCTCGCATGGCACCGGTGCGGCATCCGCATAAACGATTGCGTGGGCTACGGTGATGCGTTCGGCGTCGGTGGTGGCCGGCACGATACGGTCGACCATCGTCGATGGAAACGCAACGTGGGCGGCGATCCAGTCGGCCAGCTCGGGATCGCGTTGCCGCGCGAACGAACAGACCACCTGGCGCAGCGCGGCGCCGTTATGGGAAAGGTTGTCGCACGAGAGCACCGTGAACGGTTTGCCGTGCGCACCGTCGCGCCGCTCGCGCAATGCCGCGACGAGGATGCCTGGCACCGTGCGCGGTTCGAGCGGGTTGGCCAGATCGTGTGCAACGGCGGGATCGTCCAGCGCGACCTCGCCGGTTTTCGGGTCGCGGCAGTAGCCTTTTTCCGTGACGGTCAGCGAGACGATCTGAACCAGCGGATCCGCGAGGCGCGCGAACAGGGCGGCGCGATCGTGCGGCATGGCCAGCACTTCGCGCAGCGCACGCACGACCGTCACCTTGGCACCATGCGGCCCGCGTTCAACCACGCTATACAAGCCTTGCTGCTCCATCAGCGCGTCGCGCTTGCCGACATCGCCTTGCAGCGTGACGCCGCAAATACCCCAGTCGCCGCCTGCGGCAAGCATAGCCTCTTCCGTGTAGAGGGCTTGATGTGCGCGATGGAAGTTGCCAATCCCCAGATGAACGATGCCGATGCGCGGCTCCTGCCATTGCGGTGACAGCAGATGCGTTTGCAGCGTGGGCAGTGCTTGGCGGACGAGGCGAGGCAAGGTAGCTACAGAAATCATGTGACGAATTCCAGGTGGCGGAAAGGCTTCAGACCGACGCCGTTCAACGGGAAAACCCTGATTTGACGTGTCGCTATACTTGTATGGTAGCATCGTTCAAACGGTTTGAGACAGGTTGACGAGTGCGATTTTCCACTTCATTTTCCACTTCAACCGGCACTCAAAATCGACATGAAAAACAGCCAGTCGCATGCCGCCGTTGTGCGCGGTTCGCTACTCGCCTCTGCAAGGAAGAAGTCATGAAGATCGTTCGCGCCGACGTGATCGTCACGTGCCCGGGCCGCAATTTCGTCACATTGAAAATCGTCACGGACGAAGGGGTATACGGCATCGGCGATGCAACGCTGAACGGCCGCGAACTCGCAGTCGCTTCGTATCTGAAAGACCACGTGTGCCCGTTGCTGATCGGCCGCGATCCCGGTCGTATCGAAGACACCTGGCAGTACCTCTACAAAGGCGCGTACTGGCGCCGCGGCCCTGTCACGATGTCGGCGATCGCCGCGGTGGATATGGCGCTGTGGGACATTCTCGGCAAGGTAACGGGCATGCCGCTGTACAAGCTGCTCGGCGGCGCCTCGCGGGAAGGCGTAATGGTGTACGGCCACGCGACCGGCCGCGACATTCCCGAAGCGCTCGACCGTTACGCGGAACACATCGAAGCCGGCTATCAGGCCATTCGCATTCAATGCGGTGTGCCGAATATGCGCTCGGTGTATGGCGTGTCGAAAGGCAGCGGCATGTACGAGCCGGCCACCAAGGGCGCGGTGGAGGAGCAGAGCTGGTCGTCGGAAAAGTATCTCGACTTCGTACCCAAGCTCTTTGAAGCGGTGCGCGACAAATTCGGCTTCGATACGCATTTGCTGCATGACGTCCACCACCGTCTGACGCCGATCGAAGCCGCGCGTCTCGGCAAATCGGTCGAGCCGTATCGCCTGTTCTGGATGGAAGACCCGACGCCTGCGGAAAACCAGGCGGGCTTCCGGCTGATTCGCGAACATACGGTCACGCCGATCGCTGTCGGCGAAGTCTTCAACAGCATCTGGGATTGCAAACAGTTGATCGAGGAACAATTGATCGACTATATCCGCGCAACCTTGACGCACGCAGGCGGTATTACGCATCTGCGGCGCATTGCGGATTTTGCGTCGCTGTACCAGGTGCGAACCGGTTGTCATGGGCCGTCGGATCTGTCGCCAGTGTGCATGGGCGCGGCGCTGCACTTCGATCTGTGGGTGCCGAATTTCGGCGTGCAGGAATACATGGGCTTTCCACCAGAAGCGCTCGACGTATTCCCGCATGCATGGCGCTTCGAGCGCGGCATGATGCATCCCGGCGAAGCCCCGGGCCATGGCGTCGATATCGACGAAGCAGCGGCCGCTCGGTATCCCTACGACCCCGCATATTTGCCGGTCGCCCGTCTCGAAGACGGAACGCTGTGGAACTGGTGAGCTGATTTTGCTTCTTCAACTTCTTTCGCGCAGCACTGAGCGCGAGACCTTTGTCATACCGGAGTCTTTCATGCTCGCAGCCGTGCTTCACGAACCCAAACTGATCCGCATCGACGAAGTCGAGCCGCCTGTACCCGGCCCCGGCCAGGTGCGAGTACGCGTGCGCGCCGGCGGCATTTGCGGCTCCGATCTGTCGTACTACTTCAAAGGCAAGAGCGGTGATTTCGCGGTGCGCGAGCCATTCGTGCTCGGACATGAAGTGGCCGGCGAGATCGATTCGCTCGGCGAGGGCGTGAGCGCGGAGAGTCGTCTGACACCCGGGCAGCGTGTTGCCGTCAATCCGGGACTCGCCTGTGGGACGTGCCGCTTTTGCATCGGCGGGATGCCGAATCATTGTCTGAACATGCGCTTCATGGGCAGTGCATCGACGTTCCCGCACACGCAAGGCATGTTCCGTCAGTACATCGTCGTCGCGGCTCGGCAATGCGTACCTGTGGCGGATGGCGTCGATTTTGCGCAGGCGTCGATGGCCGAGCCGCTTGCCGTTGCATTGCATGCGGTGAAGCAGGCGGGTTCGCTCGTCGGCGCGAGTGTCTTGCTGGTGGGTTGCGGGCCGATCGGTTGCATTCTGCTGAGCGTGGCGCGCCGCGCCGGTGCTCATCGCGTGGTCGCGCTGGATCTTTCGGATCGGGCGTTGCAGGTTGCGCAGCAACTCGGTGCGGATCAGATCGTGAACGCGACAGACAGCGCCACGATCGATCAATGGTCCGCGCAACGCGGCACGTTCGACGTGGTCATCGAGGCATCGGGCAGTCCCGCCGGACTCGATACGGCGCTGCGTGCGGCACGAGCCGGCGGTACGGTGATTCAGGTGGGCAATCTGCCGGCCGGCCAGTCGCCGGTGGCGGCGAACCTGGTGATGTCGAAGGAACTCCGCTATCAAGGCTCGTTCCGCTTTACCAGTGAATACGCCATCGCCGCCGATGAAATCGCCTCCGGCAAGGTCGACTTGCGACCGCTCATGACACATGCATTCGCGATGAGTGAAGCGAACCGTGCGTTCGAAGTGGCGCTCGACCGCTCGCAGTCGATGAAGGTGCATCTGAACTTCGATTGAACATCGCCCGTGGCATGAGGCGTTGCACGTGACCGCTGCGCCATACCAGGCCAATCCAGATACTTAAGCTATTCAAAACGCCCATCAAGAGGCGACCCGAAGGAGACACCTGATGATCAAGAGTCAACGCTGGTTTGTTGTCGCGCTACTGTTTCTGGCCGGCGTCATCAACTATCTCGACCGCGCGGCGCTGTCGATTGCCGCACCGTTGATCCAGAGAGACCTGCACTTCTCGCATGCGCAGTTGGGCATCGTGTTCAGCAGTTTTTTCATCGGCTATGCGCTGTTCAATTTTGTCGGCGGCGTGCTGTCGGACAAGGTCGGCGCGAAACGCGTATTCGGCACCGCGATGGGCGTGTGGTCGGTGTTCTGCGGCGCGACCGCGTTGGCCACCGGCATCGGTTCGCTGATCGTGCTGCGTGTGCTGTTCGGCATGGGCGAAGGTCCGTTCAGTTCGTCGAACAGCAAGATGGTCAATAACTGGTTCCCGCGCAAGGAGGTCGCGAGCGCGATTGGCGTGATCAGTTCGGGCACACCGCTCGGCGGCGCGCTGGCGGGGCCGGTGGTCGGCTTCATGGCGGTGCAGTTCGGCTGGCGCTGGGCCTTCGTCGCGATCATGACGCTCGGACTCTTGTGGCTCGTCTTGTGGGCGGCAACGACCACCGAACACCCGCACGAAAACTCGCGCGTTACGCCTGATGAGATCGAACTCATCCGCGCCGGACAGGCGGACGAGCATGCGATCGCGCATTCGGCCGACGGCGAGCGGCTCGGCCTGCGGCATTTCCTGAAGAAGCCGATCATTCTTGCGACGGCCTTCGCGTTCTTCTCATACAACTACGTGCTGTTTTTCTTCCTGTCGTGGTTCCCGACCTATCTGACCGAAGCGCATCACCTGAGCCTGCGCGACATGAGTTTCGCCACGGTGATTCCGTGGCTGCTCGGCAGTATCGGGCTCGCGGCGGGCGGCTTCATCTCGGACTTCATCTTGCGCCTGACCGGTAAGCCGCTGCTGTCGCGCAAGATCGTGCTGAGTACTTGTCTGGGCGCGGCGGCGGTGTGTGTCGCGTTGGCCGGGCGTGTTGCCAGTACTCAGGGGGCGGTCGCGCTGATGTCGGTGTCGATCTTCTTCCTGTATGTGACGGGCGCGGTGTATTGGGCCGTGATTCAGGACACCGTGCCGCGCGAACACGTCGGCGGCGCGGGCGGTTTTGTGCACTTGCTGGCGAATCTGGCCGGCGTGATCGGACCCGCGGTGACGGGCTTCATCGTCGAAGCGACGCACGGGAATTACGCTAGTGCGTTCGTGCTGGCGGGGGCGATTGCCGTGCTCGGCGCGCTGTGTTCGCTGGTGTGGATTCGCGAGCCGCGAGCGAGTGCCTTAAACATGAAACGTGCATGGTAGTATGGTGCGACACACTTTAGTGGATATCCTGGTGGGTATTCATGGTGTGCACCGTCTCCGTCGCTATTCATTCGTTGCTATCCGCTGCTTTACCCGATGCCGACCAAGAACCTCCACGCCAACGCGTCTTCTTTCTCCTCCGATGCCTCGCTTGCGTCCCGCACAAGGCGTCGCGCGAGCGTGCAGGCCGGCGCGCGTGTCGAACTGCCGGATCTGACCGCCAGCGTCTCGTTCGACTCGCATGAGCCGATCGGCAAGCAGATTTTCCGTGCGCTGCGTCAGGCAATTTTCGTCGGTCAACTGGTGCCGGGCACGCCGCTCTCGGAGAAGGAAGTGTCCGACATGTTTCAGGTGTCGCGGCAACCGGTGCGGGAGGCGTTCATCAAATTGGTGGAAGCAGGTGTGCTTCAGGTATTGCCGCAGCGCGGCACTTTCGTGAAGCGCATTTCGCCGCGCCAGGTGCGGGAAGGGCGTTTCATTCGCGAAGCGATCGAGACGGCGGTGGTGAAGAAGGCAGCCGTGTCGATCACGGACGAGCAGTTGCAGGCACTGGCCGACAACCTTCGCGACCAGAAGCTTGCGGCGAAATCGAACGACACCGCCGCCTTCCTCGCGCTCGACGAGGCGTTTCATTACGCGATCGCCCAGGCGATCGATTGCACGGCGGCATGGGAAACGATTCAGGACATCAAGGCGCAGATGGACCGGGTGCGCTACCTGAGCTTGCCCGACGTGTCACCGCTCGATCTGCTGATCAAGCAGCACGCGAAGATTCTGGCCGGCCTGCGCGCGCACGACCCGAGCGCGGCTGAAGAAGCGATGCGCAGTCACCTGCGCGAGATTCTGATGTCGCTTGGTCCGATTGCGGAGCGCAATCCGGCGTGGTTCGACGCGGATGAACCGGAGCGCGTGCCGCTGTCGACTTAGGCCGATGTGCGGGTAGGCCGCCGGCTTGCTCGCTTACGGAGAGGGTAGCCCCACTGCCTCTCGACAGCAGGGCCCCCGAAGAACCGTGCATGCGACTTTCGCCGCACACGGCTCGCGCACAGCATGAAACGTCACACTGACGCCGGTCTTGTCAAACTGCACAAGCCCTTCGCACGCGTCACCTCGTCGATTCATCTCATTGCTGAGACGAGGGCGCTGAACCGCAAACAGCCGGTCTCTCTCAAGCTGCCCCACGGCGAATCTAAAAAGTGGACCTGCGACAGCTGCACCACACGGAAGTCTGCACCCTTTCAGGTCGAGGCAAATCTTGAACCTCTATGCAGCCCGTTACAGGCTGCCATTCGCTTTCTCCGCGTTCTCATACCCGCTTCGTCAACAGCGCTCCTCACGGTTTGCCTGCCTTGATGGCTGTGTTCCGGAATCAAGGCGATGAATCGGGCTTACCACGTTCCCAGTCTTGCCGATTCGATTGTTCCCGAATCTATCCGTTTAGCGCCCGCCTCTTCCTCGGTAGCGATGATGACGACGTGCACCCAATGTGGAGGGGAGCAACCTGCTACGCACCGTTTGGTCAGGGCCTGACAGCAGCTTTGGCCCATCAGTCGTGACGAGGTTTATCGGCAGTTCACTTAAGTTGCGCATGCGGAACTTGCCTCGTCCCTGTACCGCGTCGCTGCTCGCAGTGCCGGTTCCTTGTCACCAAGGTGGACCGTCCATCGGAAGGGTACTTTGTCCCCGGAGCTTCACACCCGACGGTCTCCCGTCGCGCATGTCCAGGTAGGCAACTGTTGGTCGTACAACAGGTCACGGCTTCAACCTCCAAACTTCGACCGCTGAATGTGACAAGGCAAAAAAGAGCTTTACCATCTGCAGCATGCCGCATTACGCGCGGCTGACGGCGACACGTGTCGCACCCATATTACGGCCCTAGGCGTAGCCCCCCCGCTGCGCCAGCCAATTTCATGCACGCATAACCCGCGGAGCCCCGTCTCGCGGCGTCTCCAGCCCCCAATCATCAGACGATTTCAGTGGCAAAAACCCGAGGGAAGTTTGCCTCGATCGGTGCTTCGTCGAGCGCTGACGCAATCGTTTGCGCCGATCTTGAGGTAACTCTGTCTGATTTGCGCCAATGCGTTTTCGGCCTATCAACTTTTGATGTGGGTTTGCCGAAAACATCGTTACAGCAACGGGATTGACTGGAGACGGGTGTGAAGCGACAGGTGTGGTTTTTGGTAGCCGTTCTCGCGCTGGCCGGGTGCGCACAGATGCCTGCGCAGAATGCCGCGCACACGGACAAGGCGCCCAACGAAGTCATCAGCTTCGAGATTCCGCCGGATGCGCTCGGGGCGCATGACCCTCAACTCACCGCCGTGCTGACCAAGGCAGGCGCACTGGCCGCCGCGCAACAGCAGTCCACGGTCGTGCTGGTCACCGCGCTGGGTCAGGATTTCGCGTACCTGAACCAGGCGGTATGGAAGGGTGTGCCTGCGCAACGCATGTCGAAGGTGAGCTTCGAGAATCGAACCGCTGGCCTGGGTCAGCCCTATAGCGTGTCGATCAGGACGGTGCAATGAAGGAGGCCATCGCGATGCTTCGAATCACCTTACTTACCGTGGCCACGCTGCTCGCCGCGCCTGCTTTTGCGGGCTCACCGGGAACGGATCTGCAGTCGGCCGGAGCGTTTCCTGCCACGTTTCCTCCGGCGGCGGACAAGGTTTATCCACCGTTGCCAACGCTTGCGATGCTGCCACCGTCGAGCGGCAGCGATGATGACTTGCCTGTGAAGCCGACGACGCATCGAAAGAAGTCGCGTGCGCCGATCCAGACGCAGGAACGCAAAGGAGCGCCGATGCCGGCTGTCCGGCTCGTCGTGTCCGATGCTTCGCATACGTACCTCGACTCCGTGCAACGGCAAATCGATCTGGCGTTGGCCAAATAATTCGCCCGCGGCGTGGAGCTCGCCACTTTTGCCGCTATCAAGCGGAAGGATGAATCGTGTCCTTGAAACTCTTCTGTGCCGCGCTAGCGTGGCTGTCGATGTGCGGCGCGGCCTACGCGGCCGACGATTGCTTCAATGAGGCCGCAGCCTATCAGGGCGTCAATCCCTGGATATTGCGCGCGGTTGCATGGTACGAATCGAAGGGGGACCCGGACGCGATACACCAGAACGCGAACGGTTCGATCGACGTCGGCCAGTTGCAGATCAATTCGATTCATTTCGGTGACCTCGCGCGCGAGGGCGTACCGCACCGCGCATTGACCGATCCATGTGTGAACGTCTACGTGGCCGCGTGGCTGCTGAAGCAGAAGATGGTCAAATACGGCAATACCTGGCGCGCGATCGGCGCGTACCACTCGGAGTCCCCGAAGCAGCGTGACGCCTACGCCCGCAGCATCCAGCACGTGCTGGTCGGATGGGGGCAGTTGCTGCCCGCCCGCCAAACGCTAGTCGCCGATCGCTAGTCACGAAAACGCAGCTTCGCGTGGTTATCATGAGGCCCCCGGACGGCCTCGATTTCACGCACGGCGCGGCCTCATGCATGCTGCATCGTGCGGAGAAAGCGGGGCCAGGCTGTACTTGCTGAGGCCTTCGTTGATCAGATCACATACGCGTAAAGCGGCAGTGTTGGTGGCGCTTGCCGGTATCGGCCTCGCCGGCGGCGCGCCTTTCGTTCTCAATTCGCACGCGGCGTTCGCCGGGCTGCGTAACGTCTCTCTCTACGTATTCGCCGCGCTTGCCGCGAGTGCTGCGATCAGCGCGATGGCAAAAGCGGGCAAGCTGCATCTGATGCAGACCGCGCTCGGCTTCCGGGTCAGTTTCCTGCGCACGTTTGCCATTACGCTGGCTACCGATTTCGCGTTCCTGGCTTCTCCGTTGGGCGCGGCGGGCTACGGCGTCAACATCGGCCTGCTGCAGCGCGCCGGCGCATCCTGGTCGCTTGCGACGACGGTTGTCGGCGCGGATCAGGCGCTCGATCTCGCGTTCTTCACGACCGCCGTACCGGTGTCCCTGCTGTTTGCCTTCGGACCGTTGACGCAGGTGATTCCGCACGCGAGCGCGCCGCTTGTGTTCGGCGTGCTGGCCGGAGCCGCATGCCTCGTCGGTGTCTGCTGGATGAATCGCCGGCGCGTGGCGGCGACACTGGACGCCGCCGGCCGGCGCGTTCATTGGCTCAACGAGCGCCGCGCGAGATTGAGCCGGTTTTTCCATAGCGTTCGCCGGCAATGGCTGGAACTGGTCGCCGGACCCAAGTGGCGGCTTGCCGCGTTGTGTCTGCTCACGACGCTGCAGTGGTTGCTGCGCTACGGCGCACTCTGGTTTATCTTGCGCGAACTCGGTTACCGCCTGCCGTTGGGTTTCGTTCTGGCCGTGCAGGCCGTCGTGCTGCATGCCGCGTTGTGGACCGGCGTGCCCGCGGGTGGTGGCACCGGCGATATCGCTCTCGCTGCCGCATTCGCGAGTTGGGTGCCCCGCGCGGGCATCGCGACGGCGCTGGTGTTGTGGCGTTTCGCGACGCTTTACAGCCCTCTGGCGCTGGGCGCGGCAGGTTTCGTTGCGCTGGCAACGAGGGGGCGCAACCCACTGTCGGCCGCCGACTGAAACCTCGAGGGCCGGGCTGGAACGGCACAGCGCGGCACAGTGCGGCTCACGGCGTTCGCCAGCTTCGGTAAGCGCTTCAGCGCGGACTATCGGTATCGGGCACTTTGCGCATGCGTGCCGCAAAACTCGCGCGTGAGTCCTGCTCACTGCGTAAGCGAAGCATTTGAAAGGTCTGTGAAATCAGCGCGAGCGGATAGACCGCCTTCAGGAGGTCGGCGATCATGCGCCATTCCGCACGCATGCCTTTCCAGTAACCGAGTTTCTCGGTTTTGCGAGCCTGCGTGACGTGTGGCCAGTGAGTCACCGCAATCGGCAGACGGCGCGCGATGATGCGGCGGTTCATGAACACTTCGACCCCGAAGCGCGGCAAGCCGTGAACCTCCTGCAGGACTTCGCTTAGCAGCGCTTTTTTGACCACGCGCTCGCCGGAGACGAAATCGAGGCCGATGGCGCGGAATGCCAGCAGGCTGTTCTGGCGCAGGCTCATGCTCACTTGCGCGCTGCCTTGCAGGACAGGCAGGGCGAGCGCGCTGATGCTCTCGGCCGTCAGACCCTTCAGGTCGGCATCGAGCAGCATCAACAGTTCGCCACGCGCGGCGGCGATCCCGGTTGCCATGGCGGCGCTTTTACCGCGGTTCTCGGCGCACCGGATCAGCCGCGCCGACGCGAAACGCTCGACCACGTCGGCGGTGCCGTCGGTCGAACCATCGTCCACCACGATGACTTCGTCGAGCAAAGGATGCGCGCAGGCCACGGCCAGCACCGTGCCGATGCGGGGCGCCTCGTTGTACGCGCAAATGACGCAGGAGATTCGTGGAGCAGGTCTGAGCGGGGCGCGAGCGGTCATGTAAAGGGCAGTAAAGATCAACAATGGTGCGCTGCAGCACAATGCGTGTTTTTCAGCTATAGTCAGGGCACGGCATATGTCCAGAGAGGTACAGAATGTACGACGCCGAAATCGCCGCCACCCTCCTGAATCGTTGGGCCACACGTTCGTCAACGACTGACTTCGACGTCTACCTCGAGTTGTTGCGCGAAGGCAATCTCAGTTTCACCTACCAATCCGGTCACGTGCGCGACGCCGGCATTGAAGAGGGGAGCGCATTCAATATCGAATCCCTGGTATTCGGCGACGGCTCGCGCACCTTGCGCGTCGAAGCGCCTGACCAGACACCCCGCTGGACGCGCTGGGCCGCGGTGGAACCACTGCTGCCCGTCACCAGCGAGGCCTGAGAACATCGTCAGACGATCCGTGCCCCGGCGCGATACGTCGCGCGCGGCACCGGCAACGCGTCGAGCATCGTGACGCGCACGAAGTCCGCGCGCAAACCCGCTTCGATCGCCCCGCGGTCATGCAGCCCCGCCGTGCGGGCCGGCTCGGCCGAAACCGTCGCCATGGCGCGCGGCAGGGTCCAGCCGGCCTTGCTCACCAGGTCGAACACAGCCGTCATCAAACTGGACGGCACGTAATCCGAGGACAGGATATCGAGCAAGTCCGCCTTCGCCAGTTCGAGGGCCGACACGTTGCCCGAATGCGAGCCGCCGCGCACGATATTCGGCGCCCCCATGATGGTCGAAATGCCATGCTCGCGTGCCGCCTCGGCGGCGATGCGGGTGGTCGGAAATTCGGCCAGCACGATGCCTTCGGCCTTGGCCTGTTCGACGTGTTCGATCAGCGTGTCGTCATGGCTCGCCACGGGAATGCCGAGCCGGTTGCAGCGTGCCACGATCTCGCGGCGGTGCGCGTCGGCGTAACGTTCCTGTTCGACGGACAGTTCGACCAAGGCGGTCGCCACGTGTTCGTCAGTCAGCTTGCCGTTGCGCTCCTGGAAGCGGCGCCATTGTTCGCGGTCGTGCCATTGACGTTGGCCGGGCGTGTGATCCATTACCGAGGCGAGCCGCAGCAACGGATGCGTGCACAACGAATCGAACAACTCGACCACGTCGGCGGTGGCGATTTCGCAGCGCAGATGCAGAAAGTGTTCGGCGCGCAGCAGCTTGCGCTCCGAGAAGCGCGTGAGGGATGCGGCACATTGCATTTGCATATCGCGGCCGCGCAGCCCTACGTTCGAGCGCGAACCGATCGCGAGGGCATCGAACACCGTGGTGATGCCGGCCGCCGCCACTTGCGCGTCGTGGATCACAAAGGCGGCATCGGTATTCCATTGCACGCCCGGACGCGGCACCAGATGCTTCTCGAGGTTGTCCGTGTGCAGTTCGATCAGACCCGGCAACAGATAGTCGCCTTCCCAATCTTCCGCTTCGCGCGCCGAGGTCGTGCCACGCTCGACGTCGCGAATCACGCCGTCTTCGATGCGTATCACACCGGTAAATACTTCGTCTCGCGTCACGATGCGAGCGTTCCTGATCAACATCGTCTTGCTCCGTAGTCTGTCCTGAGTGTTGCAGTTGAGTGCTTCGACTCGCTGCTTCGACTCAAGGTTTCAGCTCAGTGGTTTAGTTTAGTGCCGTTTCGTGTCAATTAATGGCGTAACGGCGGCTGGAGTTCAAGACGGCGTGTAGCCACCTTGTTGCGGGTATCTTCGTCGTGAAAGATGCCGACGATCGCCGCGCCGCGCTCACGCGCTTCGACGATCAGATCGGCGACCACGTCGCGGTTTTCCGCGTCGAGCGAGGCCGTGGGCTCGTCGAGCAGCAGCAGCGGATGCCCGGCGATCAAACCGCGGGCGATGTTCACGCGCTGCTGTTCGCCGCCGGAGAAGGTGGCGGGCGCGAGCGACCACAGTCGCTCGGGCACGTTCAACCTCGCCAGCAGGGCTGCTGCACGCGCACGGGCTTCGTCTTCGGCCACGCCGCGCGACAGCAGCGGTTCGGCGACGAGCGTCAGCGTCGGCACGCGCGGAATCACGCGCAGAAACTGGCTGACGTAGCCGACCACGCCGCGGCGCAGGCGCAACACGTCGTGCGGCTCGGCGCCGGTGATCGACACCGGCGGCCCGTCATCCGCCGCCGCATCGCGGATGGCAATCGAGCCCGCGCTGGCCGGGTAGTTGCCGTACAGACAGCGCAGCAGCGTACTCTTGCCCGCGCCCGAAGGTCCGATCAGCACGACGCACTCGCCGCGCTCGACATCGAGCGACACGCCCGCGAGCGCTTCGATCTGCACGCCGCCCTGGCCGTGCAGCGTGAAGGTCTTGCCGATGCCGACCGCGCGCAGCATCAGTGCATTGTTCTCGATGAACGCGCGTTCGGTGGCGTGGAATTCCCTGCTTGTTTCAATGGATCGCATTGTGAGCCTCAAACCGGCAGAACCGAGGAAACCAGCGTTTGCGTGTACGGATGCTGCGGATCGTCGAGCACCTGGTCCGTCAGGCCCGACTCGACCACTTCGCCGCCTTGCATGACCATCAAACGATGTGCGAGCAGGCGCGCCACGCCGATATCGTGTGTCACGATCAGCACCGACAGATGCAGCGTGGACGTCAACGTGCGCAGCAAGTCGAGCAGACGCGCCTGCACCGAGACGTCGAGACCGGCGGTCGGCTCGTCCATGAAGACGAGGCGCGGACCGGTGACGAGGTTACGTGCGATCTGCAAACGCTGCTGCATGCCGCCGGAAAACGCCGCCGGGAATTCGTCGATGCGAGTGGCGTCGAGTTCGACACGCTCCATCCACTGCGTGGCGGTGTGGCGGATGTCGCCGTAATGGCGGGCGCCGACGGCCATCAAAGGCTCGCCGATATTCGCGCCGGCGGAGACGCCGCTGCGCAGGCCGTCGCGCGGATTCTGCTGCACGAAGCCCCACTCGGTGCGCATCAACAGACGCCGGCGCGGTTCGGACAAGGCGAGCAGATCGAGTTTTTCGCCATGCGTGGCCGTGTAGTGGAGCGAGCCGCTATCGGTTTCGGTTTTCAGGGCGAGCGCATTGAGCAGCGTGGTCTTGCCCGAGCCGGATTCGCCGACGATGCACAGCACTTCGCCCGGATACAGATCGAAGCTGACGTTCCTGCAGCCGTTGCGGCCGCCAAATTGTTTGGTGAGCGAACGGGCGCTCAACAGCGGCGTCATGCGGTTTCTCCTTTGCGCGCTTCGTAGGCCGGCAACTCGAGGTCCTGATCGCCGCGGCGTTCGTGGCAGTAGTCGCTGTCCGAGCAGACGAACATGCGCTTGCCGGCGTCGTCGACGATCATTTCGTCGAGGAAGCTTTCCGTCGATCCGCACAGCGCGCACGCGTGCTGCCACTTCTGCACTTCGAACGGGTGATCGTCGAAGTCGAGACTGCGCACGGGCGTGTACGGCGGGATCGCGTGAATGCGCCGTTCGCGGCCGGCGCCGAACAATTGCAGCGCGGGATTCATATGCATCTTCGGATTGTCGAACTTCGGAATCGGCGACGGCGAACTCAGATAGCGGTTGTTGACGATCACCGGGTAGTCGTACGTGGTGGCGATGCTGCCGTGATGGACGATGTCCTCGTAGAGCTTCACGCTGATCAATCCGTAATCAGCCAGTGCGTGCAGCTTCTTGCATTCCGTAGCGCGCGGTTCCAGCTTGTATAGCGGTTCGGGCATCGGCACCTGATAGACCAGAATCTGCTTGTCGGTGAGCGGCGCTTCCGGAATCCGGTGACGTGTCTGGATGATCGTCGCTTCGGTCGTGCGGCGCGTGGTTGTCACGCCCGTGGTGCGCGCGAAGAAGCGGCGGATGTTGACCGCGTTGGTGGTTTCGTCGGAACCCTGATCGATGACCTTCAGTGTATCGTTCCTGCCGATGATCGCCGCGGTCACCTGAATGCCGCCCGTGCCCCAGCCGTACGGCAGGGGCATTTCCCGCGAGCCGAACGGCACCTGATAGCCCGGCACGGCGACCGCCTTGAGCAACGCGCGGCGCAGCATACGCTTGGTCTGTTCGTCGAGGTAGGCGAAGTTGTAGCCGTCCGCGGCGCTGTCGTACGACGCGGTGGTGTGAGATGTGGCCGGCGCGTTCATGCGGCTTGCTCCTGCTGATCGTGATCCCGACTCTTGCCCTGATCCTGGCCCTCTGCGCTGTGTTGCGCCCGCAGTCGCCGCACGAGTTCGAGTTCGGACTGAAAGTCGACGTAGTGAGGCAACTTCAGATGCTGAACGAAGCCGGACGCTTCGACGTTATCGCTATGCGAGAGCATGAATTCGATGTCCTGCGTCGGCGAGGCGAGCGTTTCGCCGAGCTCCTCGGTGCGCAACGCGCGATCCACGAGTGCCATGGCCATCGCTTTGCGTTCCGAGTGTCCGAACGCGAGACCATAGCCTTGCGTGAAAGTAGGGGCCACGTTGCCGCTGCCGGCGAACTGGTTGATCATCTGGCATTCGGTGACATCGATGTCGCCGATTTCAACGGCTTCGCCCAGTTCATCGAGTTCCATTTCGACGGCGATCGTGCCGAAGCGGATCTCGCCGGCAAACGGATGCGTGTGCGCGTAGCCCCGTTGGGTGGCGTAGCCCATGGCGAGCAGGAAGCCTTCGTCGCCGCGTGCGAGATTCTGCAAACGCGTGGCGCGGCTCGCGGGAAACGCAAGCGGCTCGCGCGAGAGGTCACCGGGCTCCGGTGCGTCCGACGTGGGGCGTTCCTGTTCGATCAAGCCTTCCTTGTCGAGCAGCGTGACCACGCGCGGCATGGCTTCTGCTGCGGACTGGGCAGCTTGAATGGACGTTGGGTTTGCGGCCCCATCGGTTCCGGCATCGCCTTCGGCAAGCAGCGCGAAATCCAGCAGACGTTGCGTGTAATCGTAGGTCGCGCCGAGCAATTGCCCGCCGGGCACGTCCTTGAACGTTGCCGAAATACGGCGCTCAACTTGCATGGCTTCCGTGTCGATCGCCTGCGTATAACCGAAACGCGGCAACGTGGTGCGATACGCACGCAGCAGAAAGATCGCTTCGACCAGATCGCCCGCGGCCTGCTTGATCGCGAGCGCGGCGAGTTCTTCGTCGTAGACCGAACCTTCGGTCATCACTCGCGCGACGGCGAGGCGCAATTGCTCGCGAATCTGCGCGACGCTGAGTTCGGCCAGCCGCGTATCGCCACGGCGCGACTTGTCGAGCAGACGCCACGATGCTTCGATCGCGCGTTCTCCACCCTTGACGGCAACGTACATCAGTTCACCTTCGCTTGAGTTGTGCGCGGCAGGCCGATCAACGTGCTGCCGCAGACGAGATAACAATCGATGCCGCACGGAAAGAGCGGCGCGAGGGCGGCGCGTTCGCGCCAGAAGTGCTCGGGCAGACCGATCGGCGCAATCGTCGTGGTGTGCTGAATGCCGGGACCGCTGAGCACGATCGGTGCGCCACCTGTCAACGCTTCGACGCGGATCAGCAAGGTCACCGAGTGCTCAGGCGATTCCGCTTCGCCGAGTGCAAAGCTTTCCAGCGCCGGCATTGCGCTTGCGTCGTGAATATAGGCGAAGGCCGCAAGTCCCGGTTCGTCGACGAGCGGCGCGCCGGTATGAAAGCGCAGCGCCGAGCCCAGAGCCGTATCGGGTTGGGCGAGCCATACGGGCGTGGCGTAGTCGCACAGGGTCAGCAGCGCGGCGAAAGCGGCGAGCGCGGCGCGAGTGGCCCGCACCTCCGGCAAGCCTTTTTCGACGACGCCCACCGTGCCCGGGCGCGACAGTGCGTCGAGCAGCGTGCGGAATACCGCCTGGGTGTCGTGGACCGGGTCTGCGAAACCGGGTGTCAAGGTAGACAATGCAATCTGCGAGTTTTCCATCAGTCGCCTCTGACCATCGTGAAGAATTCGACGCGCGTGGCTGCGGCGTCCTGTCTGCGTTCGGCGCGTTGCGCGGCTTGCTGTTCGGCAAACGGCGCGATCAATTGCTGGTGCAAGGCGGTGTGATGTTCGGGCATTTGCAGCAACGCATCGGCAAGCGCTGCCAGTTCGGCGCGGCGGCGGTCGCGGCCCAGATGGCACGCTACGCCGACGGCTGCGGCTGTGTCACCCGTGACGCGCAAACGCAACGTGGCGCGCGTGACGGTGGCCTCGCCGAGATTGAACGGGTCGCCGCTGCCGCCGACGCGGCCGCGCACCATCGCGAGGCCGATTTCGGGTGGCCGCAGCCAGTCGTAAGCAGGGGGTGGAACGCCTTGCAGCGCGCGTTGCAGCGCGGCTTCGAGATCGGCGCGCGGGGTGCGGGCCAGCACGGCCATCCATGCGCGCCGCGTGGCGGAGGAAGGCGAGGCGGAAGTGGCACTCATCGAAATTCCTGTTGATCCAGCGAGTGGACATTTAAGCATCTATTCATCTAAACGTCTAGACGTTTAGGGGTATGCTGGCCGGGCGTTGCTGTGCATGGTCACCGTTTCACATTTCCATCACGGCTTGCGCACTACAATGCATGGCATAGCGAATATTTGAACCCAAGGGAATGACAGCACCATGACATCGAACGACAACGCGACGCCGGGCACGCTGCTCGAACGCGGCGCGGGCGTTGCCGTCTGGCGGCAGATCGAACAGATTCTGGCAGCGGAAATTGCAGCGAGCGGCTTTGGCGAAGACGGCCGTTTGCCGAGCGAGGGCGAACTGGCCAAACGTTTCGACGTGAACCGGCATACCGTGCGCCGCGCCATGCTCGGTCTTGCCGCATTGGGCCTCGTCAGCGTCGAGCAGGGACGTGGCACCTTCGTGCAGCCCGGCGCGATCGACTATACGATCGGTCGGCGCACGCGGTTTACAGAAAACTTGCGGCAGCAGCATCATGCGGCGGCGGGCACGATGTTGTCGGCCGCGCGCGTGAAGGCCGAGCCGAATGTCGCGAAGGCGCTCAGCTTGCGGGCGGGCGCCTCGGTCTACCGGATCGAGACCTTGCACGAATCGGATGGCGTGCCGCTTACGTTCGCGCGTAACTGGTACCCGGCTGGGCGTTTCCCAGACTTGCCGGAGGTGCTGGAGCGTACCGGCGGCGTGACCAAGGCCATGGCCGAATTGGGCGTAACCGATTATCTGCGTAAGTGGAGCCGTATCGGCAGCGTGTTGCCCGAGCCGGAAGTGGCGCGGCGTTTGAATATCAACCGGCAGCAGCCGGTGTTGTGGGTCGAAAACGTCGACGTCGATCTGGAAGGCACACCGATTAAATACGGCTTCACGCATTTTGCGGCGGATCGTGTGCAGTTGCTGGTGGAGCACGAAGTATGAGCGCCGTGGTGGAGAACACCGGCGATCAGGCCGAATGGAGCACCGGCGCGCGGTTCGCGGTCTATTACGCGCCGTCGCGCGGTTCAGTGTGGTGGCGCGCCGGTTCGGTGTGGCTGGGGCGTGACGCGGAAAGCGGCGAGCGCTGTGCGGCGCCCCAGCCGGAAGGCTTGACGCGTCCGCTGGCGGAGCTAACCGAAGCCCCGCGTCGCTATGGTTGGCACGGCACGCTGGTCGCGCCGTTTCGTCTCGTTGAAGGCGTGACTCAACACGATGTGCTGGAAGCGACGCGTCAATGGGCGCATACGCAAAACCCATTCGCGTTGCCGGTCGAAGCCGCGACACTCGGCGATTTTGTGGCGCTGCGTCCCGCGGATCAGAACGGCGAAACGAACATTGGCGCTGTTGCCGCAAGTGCACTGCGCTCGCTCGATGCACTGCGCGCGAGACCGTCCGCGGCCGATCTCGCGCGCCGTCTCGCCGCGCCATTGAGTGAACGGCAACGTGCGCTGCTGATCGAATGGGGTTATCCGTACGTCTTCGACGAATTCCGTTTTCACATGACGCTGTCCAGTTCTCTCGCCAATACCGACGAGCGCGCAACGCTGGTTGCGTGGTGGCAGGCGCAAACACCCGCGCTCGGGCCGCTCGTTATCGATCACGCGGCGCTCTTTGTCGAACCCGCGCCTGGTGAGCCATTTGTCCTGTGGCAGCGCGTGCCGTTTCAGACCCGCGAGGTGAAATAACAATGGCAGGTCGTTTGATTTATGTAATGGGGCCGTCCGGCGCGGGCAAGGATTCATTGCTGGGTTTTGCGCGCAGCCGCCTGATGGGCGAGCCGATTCTGTTTGCGCATCGCTACATCACGCGGCCGAGCGGCAACGGTGAAGAGCACGTTGCGTTGAGCGTCGAAGAATTCGCGGCGCGTTCGGTGCTCGGTCTGTTCGCGCTCGAATGGTCGAGCCACTCACTGCGTTACGGCATCGGTATCGAGCTCGATGCATGGCTTGCGCGCGGTTGCACGGTCGTCGTCAACGGGTCGCGTCAGCATTTGCAACATACGTTGGCGCGTTATCCGCACACCGAAGTCGTGCATGTGGACGCCGCGCCGCATATTCTCGAAGCACGGCTCGGCGCGCGGGCGCGTGAGTCGGCGGAACAGGTCGCGGCCAGGCTTGCACGACGGGCACCGTTTTCATTGCCGCAAGGGCTTCGGTGTACAACGATCGATAACTCCGGGGCACTGGAAGACGCAGGGCACGCGCTGATCGCTTTTTTGCAGGCGGAGGGCGATATTCGCCATGTTTCCCACGCTCCCCACGTTCGCTAGGCTCGACTACCCGGCCGCCGCCATGCGCTCCCGGGTCGCTTCCTGCAAACACGATACGAACTGCAGCACCGCTGGAGTCGGCAGCAATTCACGCCGCGAGATGATGCTCAAAAAACAGTATCTTGTTCGAACAAGATGGCGTGGCTATAGTGCTCGTCTGTTTGCCGCGTCATGCGGCGTGAATTCCATGGAGCGATAGATGAGCGAAGCCGCGCGTTTTACCGAAGTGTCCGACCTGGCGCCTGCAACCGAGAGCCTGCGCGAGATCCGCCATCACATCCATCACCATCCGGAATTGGCCTACGAGGAAGTGCAAACCGGCGCACTGGTGGCCGGGAAGCTCGAACAATGGGGCTGGCAGGTCACACGCGGGGTCGGTCAAACCGGCGTGGTGGGCACGCTGAAAGTGGGCAACGGCACGCGCAGCATCGGCATTCGCGCCGACATGGATGCGCTGCCGATCATCGAACAAACCGGGCTGCCGTATGCGAGCGGCACGCACGGCAAGATGCACGCCTGCGGTCACGACGGCCACACGACAATGCTGATCGGCGCCGCGCAGCATCTTGCCGCCACGCGTAATTTCTCGGGCACCGTGCATCTGTACTTCCAGCCGGCCGAAGAAAGCGGCATCGACAGCGGCGCGATGAAGATGATTAACGACGGCCTGTTCGAGCGCTTTCCGTGCGATGCCGTGTTCGGTCTGCACAATCATCCGGGCGAGGAACCGGGCGTGATGCTGTTCCGCAAGGGGCCGTTCATGTCGGCGGGCGACAAGGCGATCATCACGATCGAAGGCGTCGGCGGCCATGCGGCTCGTCCGCATCTGACGGTCGATCCGGTGGTGGTGGCGGCGAGCATCGTGATGGCCTTGCAGACCATCGTGGCGCGTAACGTCGACCCGTCGCAGCCGGCGGTGGTGACGGTCGGCTCGATGCATGCGGGCACCGCGAACAACGTGATTTCGAGCAGCGCAAAGCTGGAATTGAGCGTGCGTTCGTTCAGCCCCGAAGTGCGTGCACTGCTGAAAAAACGCATTACCGAACTCGCCGAAAGCCAGGCCGCGAGCTATGGCGGCAAGGCGGTGGTGGAGTATATCGAAGGCTATCCAGTGGTGATCAATTCGGATGCCGAAACGGACTTCGCGGTGCAGGTGGCGCGTGAGCTGGTCGGCGACGACAAGGTGGTCGAGCAGACCGACATCCTGATGGGCAGCGAAGATTTCGCTTTCATGCTGCAAAAACGGCCCGGTACGTTCCTGCGGATCGGCAACGGTGCGGGCGAAGACGGCTGCATGGTGCACAACCCCCATTACGACTTCAACGACCGCAATCTGCCGGTCGGCGCCGCATTCTGGACGCGCCTGGTGGAGCGGTATCTGGGGCAGTGAGAGGCCCGGGTTGTTAACGAGGGGCCTCAGGCGCAATGGGCGCGCATGCGAGAAACGCGCGCCTTTCGAGGCACCTTCGTGTACTCAATCGCGCTCAACCGCAATCAATCGCAATCAACCGCGCCGCGCCACCATCTCCGAAACGGTCTGCGCGGCCTGCTGCAGCGGCTCCAGAAACGCTTTCACCATCTGCTTGGCCGAATTGCGCTGAGCATTGCCGCTGATGTTCATTGCCGCGATCACGCGCCCCTGGCGGTTGCGAATCGGTGCGGACAGCGAAATCAGACCGCCTTCCAGCTCCTGGTCGACGATCGCCCATCCCTGGCGGCGCACCTGCGCGATCAGCTTTTTCAGCTCTTCCTTGTCGGTCACCGTGCGCGGCGTATGCGCATAGAGCGGCGTCGAACTCAGGGTCGCTTCGAGCGTTTCGTCGTCGAGCGCGGACAGCAGCACACGGCCCATCGACGTGCAATACGCCGGCAAGCGGCTGCCGATCGACAGGTTGATGGTCATGATCTTGTGCGTCGGCACGCGCAGCACGTAGACGATCTCCGTGCGATCGAGCACGGCCGCCGAGCAACTCTCGTGAACCTGCGACGACAGATTTTCCATCACCGGTTCGGCGAGGTTCCAGAACGGCATCGAGGTCAGATACGCGAAACCGAGGTCGAGAATCTTCGGCGTGAGGCGGAACAGGCGGCCTTCGGCCTCCACGTAGCCGAGCGTCTGCAGGGTCAGCAGAATGCGGCGTGCGCCGGCGCGTGTCAGGCCGGTGGCGGCGGCGACGTCAGTGAGCGTCTGTTCTGGGCGGGTGGCATTGAACGCGCGAATCACCGAGAGGCCTCGCGCGAACGACTGCACATACGAGTCGCCCGGTTTGTCCGCGGCCGGTTCGGCGCTGGCAGGAACGGCAGAAGGCGGTGGCAGGGCTTTGCTCATGGACCTTGAAAGATGCGTTCGAAGAAGGGCGCGTAGCGTTCGCGCGTTTCAGCCGGCGCGATGCGGTGCAAAGGCGTGACGATAGCTTAAGCCTTCTGTTTCGCCAACTTTGCCCGCTTTTGCCCCTAGGTCGCCGCGAGTGAAATCTGCCTTGCGCCTAGTGGCTAAGCCATTGATTATAAATAATTCGTAGGCTTGGAAGGCGGGTTAAACGCTAACTCGCCTCCTGCGCGGCAGCGTCCCGATGATGATCGGCGGCGAGGAACATATACATCGCAGGCACCACGAACAATGTAAAAAGGGTGCCGATCGACAGCCCCGTGAAGATCACGAGCCCCATCGCATTGCGGCCCGCGGCACCCGCTCCCGAGGCGAACACGAGCGGCACGACGCCGAGCACCATCGCCGCGGTGGTCATCAGAATCGGGCGTAGCCGCACGGCCGCCGCTTCTTCCAGCGCTTCGCGCTTCGACTTGCCGGCGTGTTGCAGCTCGTTGGCAAACTGGACGATCAGGATGCCGTGTTTGCTGACGAGCCCCATCAGCGTGACGAGCCCGACCTGCGTGTAGATGTTCAGCGTCGTCAAGCCGATGTTGATGAAGATGAGCGCACCGAACAGCGCCATCGGCACCGAAACCAGGATCACGATCGGGTCACGGAAACTTTCGAATTGCGCCGCCAGCGCAAGGAACACGATGATCGTGGCGAGCAGCAGCGTGATGACGAAGCCGCCCGATTCCTGCACGAACTGCCGCGACTGGCCCGAGTAGTCCGCTGCATAACCTGCTGGTGCAACCTGGGTGGTTGTCTTGCGCAGAAAATCGAGCACCTCGCCTTGCGACACGCCCGGTACGATCACGCCTGAGATCGTCGCGGAGTTGAGTTGCTGGAAGTGGTTGATCGATTCCGGCACGACGTTGTGTTCGAGATGTGCAATCGTCGAAGCCGGCATGACGCTGCCGTCCGGCGTGCGCAGGTAGTAATCGAGCACCTGCGAAGGATTCAGACGATCGGTCTGCAGGACCTGCGGAATTACCTTGTACGAGCGCCCGGCGATCGAGAAGTAGTTGACATAGCCGCCCCCTAGCGCCGAACCGAGCGCTTGCCCGACGTCGCTCTGCGAGAGCCCGAGGGAGGCGACCTTGTCGCGGTCGACCACGAGCGTGGCTTCCGGCTTGTCGAGCTTGAGATCGCTGTCGACGAAGAAAAACATCCCGCTCTCGCGGGCTTTTTGCAGGACTGCCTGTGAAACTTCGTTGAGGTTCTCGAACGGCTCGGTCGTGCTGATGACGAACTGCACCGGCAAGCCCTGCGAGCCTGGTAGCGGCGGAAACTGGAATGCCGCGACGCGCGCACCTGAAATCTGATTCCATTTCTGCTGCAATTCCTGCTGCAAGGCGGTCGCGCCCTTGCTGCGCTGGTCCCATGTCTTGAACAGCACACCGCCGATCCCCTGGTTGAGTGTCGGCGCGCCCGTGAGTTGGAACATCTGCGCGTATTCGGGCAGCGCCTTGGAGATATCGAACACCTGGTCCGCGTACATCTGCATCTGCTGAATGGTCGCGTTCGGCGGTCCCTGGATCTGCGACAGGACGATCCCCTGATCCTCCTGCGGCGCCAGCTCCGCTTTTGACGTCATGAACAGATAGACCGTGCCGCAGAGCAGCAGCGCGCCCATCACGGTGAACACGGGCCAGGTGTCGAGCGTCGCGTGCAACAGGCGGCTATAGCCACGATGGACGCGTTCGAACTGGCGGTCGACGAAACGCGCGAAGCGCCCGGACTCCTGGTCCGCACGGAAGAAGCGCGAGCACATCATCGGCGACAACGTCAGCGCGATTACACCGGAGACCGTCACCGCGCCGGCGAGCGAGAAGGCGAACTCGGTGAAGAGGGCGCCCGTCAGGCCACCCTGAAAACCGATCGGCACATAGACGGCGATCAGCACGACAGTCATCGCGAGGATCGGTCCGCCGAGTTCGCGCGCGGCGATGAGCGCGGCGTCGAAAGGCGCCTTGCCTTCCTCCTTCATGTGGCGATCGACGTTTTCGACGACGATGATCGCGTCGTCCACGACGAGCCCGATCGCGAGCACGAGCGCGAGCAGTGTCAGCAGATTGATCGAATAGCCGAGCAACTGCATCACGAAGAACGTGCCGATGAGCGACAACGGCATCGCGATCAGCGGCACGATGACCGCGCGGAAGCTGCCGAGGAACAGGAAAATCACCGCCGTGACGATCAGCAGCGCCTCGACCAGCGTCTTGATCACCTCGACGATCGCCGTGTTGACGAAATCGGTGGCGTCATAAACGATCTCACCGGTCATGCCGGTCGGAAACTGCTTCTGCAGCCCGGGAAACACGGCCTTCACGCGTTTGGCGACATCGAGGATGTTGGCGTCCGGCGCCACCTTGATGCCGATGAACACCGAACGCTTGCCGCTGAACGCGACGTTGAAATCGTAGCTGTCGGCGCCGAGCACGACGTTCGCGACGTCTTCGAGGCGCACGATCGCGCCGTTTTTCTGCTTGATGACGAGTTGCTTGAAGTCGTTGACGGTATGCAGGTCCGTGCCCGCGTTCAGGTCGACGCTGACCATTTGCCCCTTCGTCGTGCCGAGTGTCGCGAGGTAGTTGTTGTTGCCAAGCGCCGTGAAGACGTCGCTTGCCGTTACGCCGTGCGCAGCGAGCCGTGTGGAATCAAGCCACGCGCGTAACGCGAACTGCCGTCCGCCGAGGATTTCAGCCGTCTGCACGCCTTCGATCGAATCGAGCTTGGGCTTGATGACGCGCAGCAGATAATCCGTGACGTTGTTGCTCGGCAGCACGTCGCTGTAGAAACCCATGTACATCGCGTCGGTGGTCTGCCCGGTTTGTACCGTCAGCACCGGCTGCTGCGCTTGCGGCGGCAACTGGTTGCGCACCGAGCCGATCTGCGTGTTGATCTCGGTCAGCGCGCGGTTCGCGTCATAGTTCAGGCGCAGTGTCGCGGTAATGGTCGACACGCCGGTGCTGCTCGTCGACGACATGTAGTCGATGCCTTGCGCCTGAGCGATTGCCGCCTCGAGCGGCTGCGTGATAAAGCCGGCGATGGTGTCGGCGTTCGCGCCATAGTAGGCCGTGCTGATCGTCACGACGGCGTTTTCGGTTTGCGGATACTGGCTGACTTTCAGGGTGGCCAGCGAACGCAGTCCGAGCACGAGAATCAGCAGGCTGACGACCGATGCCAGCACGGGCCGCCGGATAAAGAGATCGGTGAATGTCATCGCGCGGTCTCTCTATTGTTCCTGCGGCGTCGGGTTTGGACTGTCCGAGGGCTGCACGCTGTTGTTGATGACGAGCGGCGTGCCGTTCTTGAGCTTGAGTTGCCCGCTCGTCACGACCTGCGTGCCGGCGGCGACACCTTTGAGGATCGCGACCTGATCGCCGCGCGTCGGCCCTGGCGTGACGAACACCTGTTGCGCGACGGGCAGCGTCTTGCCCTGCGCATTGGCTTGTGTGCCCGGCTTGACGACGAACACGGTCGCGCCATACGGGTTGTAGGTGATGGCCGTTTGCGGCAGTGTCAGGTAGCGCTGTCCGGCGCCCGCGTCGATCTTCACGTTCGCATACATGCCCGGCAGCAGCTTGCGCTCGTGATTGTCCACGCTCGCTTCGATCTGCACGTTGCGCGTGGTGCTGTCGACTTTCGGGCTGAGCGACTGGATCTTGCCCACGAACGTTTGCCCGCTAAACGCGTTGGTGTCGACCACGATGGTCTGGCCGATCGCGAGCTGGCCGAGCTGCTGTTGCGGCAGGTAGAAATCGGCGTAGATCGGATCGATCGCCTGCAGCGTGACGATCGCATCGCCAGGATTGATGTATTGGCCCGGATTGATCGTGGTGATCCCGAGGCGCCCCGCAAACGGTGCGCGGATGGTTTTCTTTTCGACGAGCGCGGCTTGTCCTGCGACTTGCGCCTTCTTGCCTTTCAGGTCGGCGGCGTCCGCATCGAGCTGCGCCTTGGCGATGGCCTTGATGTCGTACTGCGCCTTGTCGCGCGTGTAGACCGTCTGTGCGAGTTCCGCTGCTGCCTGGAGCGACTGGAGCAGCGCCACATCGCTGTCGGCATTGAGTCTGACGAGGACTTGCCCGGCCTTCGCTTCCTGCCCTGAACTGAACGCCACCTCGCGCACGAGGCCCGCGACTTCGGTGGTGACGTCGACGCCGCGCACGGCGCGCAGGCTGCCGACCGCCGCCAACTGCGGTTGCCACGACTGATAGCCGGCCACGACCGCCGAAACGGTGGCGGGCGGCGCCGCGTTGCCCGCCATGAACTTGGCGAACATGTACGAGCGGAACTGGTTGAAGCCGACGAGTGCGGCCAGCAGCAGGCCGACACAGATCAGCATGATCACCATCCGCTTCGTCATCGGTTTTCTTTCGGTCATCGTGATGTCCTTGCACGGCATTGGGCGAAGCGCCGGACTTTGCATGCCTTCGTATCTGACAGCGCGTGTTGCAAAGAGCGGTACGGCGAGCCTTCTGTCTGGCTATGTCAATGCGTCAGTCATTGCGTCGTCGCAGCGGCGGTCGGCGCGGCGGCGTTCCACCAGCCGCCACCGAGCGCCTGGAAGAGGGCTGCGGTGTCGGCGTAGCGGGAGGCCTGTGCTTGCGCGAGGCTGACCACCGTTTGCTGGTACTGGCGTTGGGCATCGAGAAGCGCCAGGTAGCTCACGCCGCCGACGCGATACTGCCCGCGCGTGAGTTCCAGCGAGTCACTGGCGGAGCGCCAGGCGTCCGTCTGTGCTTTCAGGCCGGTCGCGTCGTGATCGAGCGCGCGCAGCGAATCCGCGACGTTCTGGAACGCCAGCAGCACCGTTTCACGATATTGCGCGTCGGCCTGCTCGTACGCCGCCTCGGCCGCGCGCTTCTGCGCGCTCAGTTGCCCGCCGTGGAAGACCGGTTGCAGCAGGCCGGCGCCCAGGCTCCAGATCGTGCTGCCGGCCTTGAACACCTGGGCCGGCGTCAGGGCCTCGGCGCCGTAGCTGGCGGACAGCGTGATCTGCGGATACATCGCCGCTGTCGCCACGCCGATTTGCGCGCTGGCCTGATGGAGCACGGCGTCGGCGGCGAGAATGTCGGGCCGCTGCTGCACCAGTGCCGACGGCAGGCTCACAGGCAGCGCCTCGGGTAACGAAAACATCTCGAGCCTGAATTCAGGCAATGTGGCGTCGCTGGGCAATTTGCCGGCCAGCACGGCGAGCTGGTGACGCGTCTGGTCGAGCTGTTGTTGCAGCGGCGGCAGCGTGGCGCGGGTCTGCGCGAGGAGGGTTTGCTGCGCGAGCACCGCCGTGCGGCCCACGCCGCCCAGTTCGAACTGCTTGCCGAGTACGCCCAGTTGCTCGTCTTCCTCCGCGGCGATCCGCTCGGTTGCCTCGATCTGTGCGCGCAGTGACGCTTCCTTGACGGCCGCGGTCACGATGTTGGCGGACATCGCAAGATAGGCGGCCTGCAACTGGAAACGCTGGTAATCGATTTGCGCGTGCAGCGCTTCGAGTTCGCGCCGCGAGCCGCCGAACACGTCGAGTTTGTACGACACGTTCACCGACGCGTTGTACAGATTGAACTCATCGACCACGCCGGGTTGGCCGAACGCGATGCCGTTCAGTTTTTCGCGCGTGGCGCCAAGTTGCGCGTCGACGCTGGGCAAAAGCGTGCCGCCGGCTTGCGCCGAGAAGTTTTCGCGTGCCTGCCGCAATGCGGCTTGCGCCGCGGTGATGTTTGGACTGTTGACGAAGGCCTGACGGATCAGCGCGTCGAGCGGTTCGCAATGAAAGAGCGCCCACCAGGCGGCGGGAATGTCCTGTCCCGGCACAAAGCGCTGCGGCAAGCCGGCGGCCCCTGGAGAAGAGGCCGTCTGCTCGGGCAATGGCGAGGCGGTGTAGGTGTCGGTAGCGGGCGCGGGGGGAGTACGGTAATCGGGACCGACCATGCAGCCGGCGGCTGCGGTGCAGCCGCATAACGCGACCCACAGGCGCCGCTGCCGGACAATACGCTGGATAACGTCGATCATCGATCCACCTTATATCGCTTGCGTTTAACCTAAACGACGGAGCGGACGCGGATATTCAGGCAACTTGAACTTTCGATGTTTCTTTTCCTGACGCCGGAATTTATACCATGCGGGACATTTCTACGCTTAGCCTAGCATGGTCGATCTCAGCGCTTGCGCACGAGATCACGTAGTCAGGGCGCTTGACGGGCTTTCAGGCTTGGGGATTAACGTCGCCGGGACATCCAGATGAAAGAGATCGCCTCATTTCCCTCCTTTAGCCGCCGCGACAGCGAAGCGGTCCCATGGCAGCGATCGGCCGTCGCTCCTGGTGTTGAGGTCAAAAATCTCGGCACCGCGGACGGCCGTGCCATTCAGTTAGTGAAGTTCGCTCCGGGCGTGACCTTTCCGGACCATTACCATACGGGGCCGGAATTCATTTACATGCTCGAGGGGCAGGCTGTTCAGAACGGCGAGATCCTGTCAGCAGGATGGGTTGGCATTGCCAGCGCGGGAACCGTCGATCACGGGTTCAGGAGCGAAACGGGGTGCGTGTTCCTGTTTATCTACGACCATGGGCAGGTATTCGATTCGGTGCAGCCGCCAATGAAGGATAGGCACGCCACCGCCGGCTGATGTTCGATCGGCGTTACGACGCGTGCGCCGTAGACGTCGCGCGACCGCGCTCGGAAAACTCAGGGTTTGCATCGATGCCGCCCGAGCCTCAAATTTGTATGATGACCCGACAACCTGATTCATCGGGGCCCTCATGTTCGACAAGATTCCTGCCCGGGCGCTGAGCGATACGGTCGCGCAGCAGTTGCTCAAGCAGATCGACAAAGGCACCTTCGCGCGCGTCGGCAAGCTGCCGACCGAGGCGGTGCTGGCGCAGCAGTTCGGCGTGAGCCGCACGGTGATCCGTGAGGCGATTTCGCGGCTGAAGAACGAAGGCGTGGTCGAGCCGCGCCAGGGCAGCGGTGTATTTATCGCCACTCATGGCGCGATCCGGCCGCTGCGCATCGACTATGCGGAAGCGGTCGAAACGGGCTCGGTGCTGCAAATCCTCGCGTTGCGGCGTGCGATCGAGGCTGAAGTTGCTTCGGAGGCGGCCATGTGCCGCAGCGACGCAGACATGGTGTCGATCGACGCCGCCCTCTCGAAGATCGACGAAGCGGTGGCCGAAGGCGAGAACGGCGTCGCCGAAGATGTCGCTTTCCATCGCGCAATCGCCGCGGCCACCGGCAATCCGTATTTCCTCAAGACGCTCACCTTCCTGAATCAGTACCTCGAGGCCGGCACCCTGGTCACCCGTCGCAACGAAGCGCTGCGCGATGACTTCTCACGTCAGGTGCGTGAAGAGCATGCGGCCATCGTCGCGGCGATCCGGGCCGGCGATTCGATGGCGGCGCGCAATGCGGCGAGCACGCATATGAACAATGCGGCACGGCGGCTCGCGGACGCGGGCATTTGTTGAGCTGAACCAAGTCGAGGCGGGTTGCCGGGTTGGGTTTCATCGGGCGCTCGCAGCTAACCAATATAGAGGTCAGGCATGTCCAGAAATGTCGGCGTTATCGGTCTCGGGGCGATGGGCATGGGCGTCGCGCGCTCGCTGCTGCGCGCGGGCTTTCAGGTCCACGCGTGCGATCTGCGCAGCGAGATCCTGCAAGCGTTCGTGGCGGCAGGCGGCGTCGGCTGTGCGTCGCCTGCCGAACTCGGCGCGCAATGCGAGGTGGTCGTCACGCTGGTCGTGAATGCCGCCCAAACCGAAGCGGTGCTATTCGGCGCGCAAGGCGCGGTCGCCGCGATGACACCCGGCAGCGTGGTGATTGCAAGCGCAACCGTCGCACCGGACTTCGCGGTCGAACTCGGCAAGCGCATCGAAGCGGCCGGTTTGCAGATGCTCGACGCGCCGGTATCCGGTGGCGCGGCACGCGCGGCGTCCGGCGAAATGACGATGATGACGTCCGGTCCGGACACCGCCTATGCCGCGTGCGAGGACGTGCTGGCCGCGATGGCGGGCAAGGTCTATCGGCTCGGCTCGGCGCACGGCGCGGGTTCGAAGGTGAAGATCATCAATCAGTTGCTGGCCGGCGTGCATATCGCCGTGGCCGCCGAGGCGATGGCGCTCGGCTTGCGCGAAGGCGTCGATCCCGACGCGCTGTACGAGGTCATCACGCATAGCGCCGGCAATTCGTGGATGTTCGAGAACCGCGTGCCGCATATTCTGAGCGGCGATTACACGCCGCTCTCGGCGGTCGATATCTTCGTGAAGGATCTCGGTCTGGTGCTCGATACCGCGCGCCACTCGAAATTCCCGTTGCCGTTGTCGGCGGCGGCGCATCAAATGTTCATGATGGCGTCGACGGCGGGGCATGGCGGCGAGGACGATTCCGCGGTGATCAAGATTTTCCCCGGCATTGACTTGCCGGCGGCGAAGTAAGCGCGGAGCCTGCCATGACTACTCCGTCCAGACGCGCGCTGCTCGGCTGTATCGCCGACGATTTCACCGGCGCCACTGACCTCGCCAACATGCTGGTGCGCGGCGGCATGCGCACGGTGCAGACCATCGGCGTGCCCGCGTCGAACGATGCCGTAGAAGCCGATGCGCTGGTCGTCGCGCTGAAATCGCGCACCATCCCCGCCGCCGACGCGGTCGCACAATCGCTCGCCGCGCTCGACTGGTTGCGCGCGCAAGGATGTCGCCAGTTCTTTTTCAAATACTGTTCGACGTTCGATTCGACCGACGCCGGAAACATCGGTCCGGTCACGGACGCCTTGCTCGACGCCTTGTCCGCTGAGGTGGGCGCAACGGCTTTCACGATTGCCTGCCCGGCGTTTCCCGAGAACGGCCGCACGATCTATCGCGGCTATCTGTTCGTCGGCGATACCTTGCTGAACGAATCGGGCATGGAAAATCATCCGCTGACGCCGATGCGCGATGCGAACCTCGTGCGCGTGCTGCAGCGGCAGACCGGATCGAAAGTCGGCCTCGTGCGTTACGACACGGTGGCAAAAGGCGTGTCGACAGTACGTGATTCCCTCGATGCACTATGCGGCGACGGCGTGCGAATAGCGATTGCCGATGCGGTATCGGACGCGGATCTTTACGTGCTCGGCGAGGCATGTGCCGACCTCACGCTGATCACGGGCGGCTCCGGCGTGGCGCTAGGCCTGCCCGCCAATTTCCGTCGCGCCGGTTTGCTTGCGGAAGACAACGATGCCGCGCAATTGCCGCGTGTCGAAGGATGGTCGGCGGTGCTGGCCGGCAGCGCTTCGAAAGCGACCAATGCGCAAGTGGCGGCCTGGCGCGAAACACGGCCCGCGTTCCGCATCGATCCGCTGGCGGTGGCGCGCGGCGAGCCGGTGGTCGAGCAGGCGCTGGCCTTTGCGCAGCCGTACCTGGATAAAGCCGAGCCTGTGTTGATCTATGCCACCGCCACGCCCGACGAAGTCAAAGCGGTGCAATGCGAGCTCGGCGTCAACGAAGCGGGACACCTGGTCGAATCCACGCTGGCGTCGATCGCACGCGGTTTGCGCGAACGCGGAGTGCGCAAGTTCGTGGTGGCGGGCGGTGAAACCTCGGGCGCCGTAGTGCAGGCACTTGACGTGCACACGTTGCGGATCGGTGCGCAGATCGATCCCGGCGTGCCTGCCACCGCGACGACGGACGCCGACCCGCTCGCACTCGCATTGAAATCCGGCAACTTCGGCACGACCGACTTTTTCGAAAAGGCCCTGCGTCACCTCGATGGAGGCGTGCAATGACCGGCACACCCGCACTCCACACGACGAACGAAGCACGCGTGCGCGAAGAAATCTGCGTGACCGGTGCAAGTCTCTATCAACGCGGCTATACGGTGGGCAGCGCGGGCAACATCAGCGCGCGCCTCGACGACGGCTGGCTGATCACGCCGACCGACGCCTGTCTCGGCCGGCTCGATCCCGCCGATATCGCCAAGGTCGATTTCGCCGGCAATGCGGTGTCCGGCGGCAAGCCGTCGAAAACACTGGCGCTGCATCGGGGCATCTATGCACGCAACGGCGAAGCACGCGGCATCGTCCACACGCATTCGACGCATCTGGTGGCGTTGACGCTCGCCGGCGTATGGCACGACGACGATGTTCTGCCGCCGATCACGCCGTACTTCGTGATGAAAGTGGGTCACGTCCCCCTGATTCGTTATAGGCGCCCCGGCGACCCGCAAGTGGCCGAGCAGATCGCCGCACTCGCCGGCACCGTTCGTGCGGTTTTGCTCGAGCGCCTCGGCCCGGTGGTGTGGGAGCGCTCGGTGGCGCAGGCGTCGTATGCGCTTGAGGAGCTCGAAGAGACCGCTCGCCTGTGGCTGATGACGAACCCGCGACCCGTGCCGCTCGACGATGCGGCGCTCGAGGAACTGCGAACCGTATTCGGCGCGCGCTGGTAGACGCACACGCCATCGCGAGATCTTGTGCCCGGAGCATGCATTCATTGCTGCTTGCGCACGCTGAACGAAACCGTTTTAAAGGAGTTGCTGCCATGCCTCGCTTTGCTGCCAACCTGACCATGATGTACAACGAGCACGCTTTCCTCGATCGTTTCGCCGCTGCGGCAAAAGACGGTTTCACCGCGGTGGAGTTTCTGTTTCCCTACGATTTCCGTGCCGGAGAAATCAAGGCGCGGCTCGAAGCGAACGGCCTGACTCAGGCGCTCTTCAATGCGCCGCCCGGCGACTGGGCCGCGGGCGAACGCGGCATCGCTTCGCTGCCGGGGCGCGAAGACGAATTTCGTCGCAGCATCGAAACCGCGCTCGATTACACGCGCGTGCTCGGCAATCGCAAACTGCATGTGATGGCCGGTTTGATCGGCGCGGATCAGCCGCGGGCAAAGCATCGCGGGGTGTATCTGAAGAATCTCGCCTATGCCGCCAAGGCCGCGCAAGAGGACGGCATCACCGTCGTGATCGAGCCGATCAATACGCGCGATATGCCGGGCTTCTTTCTGAATCGCCAGGATGACGCGCAAGCGATTTGCGCGGAAGTGGGCGCACCGAATCTCAAGGTGCAGTTCGATTGTTATCACTGCCAGATCGTCGAGGGCGACCTTGCGGTGAAGCTGAAACGCGATATGGCCGGCATTGGTCACATTCAGGTCGCCGGCGTGCCGGAACGCCATGAGCCCAATATCGGCGAACTGAATTATCCCTATCTGTTCGATCTGATCGACACGCTGGGCTACGACGGCTACATCGGTTGCGAGTACCGGCCGCGGGCCGGCACATCGGCTGGGCTTGATTGGCTGAAGCCGTATCTGAATGCCGCGCGCTAGCAAGCGATAAAGCAAGGACAAAGCACATCATGAAAGTACTGATTACCGGCGGTGCAGGTTTTCTCGGCCAGCGTCTCGCGCGTGAACTGTTGACGCGCGGTTCAGTGAAGGATGAACACGGCAAGCCGCAAGCGATTACCGAGCTGGTGCTGCTCGACGTGGTGCACGGAAGCGATTTCGGCGACACGCGTGTACGCACGGAAGTGGGCGATATCGCCGAGCGCAGCGTGCTCGAGCGCGTGATCGACGACAAGACGTCGGCCATCTTCCATCTTGCCGCGATCGTGAGCGGGCAGGCCGAGGCGGATTTCGATCTCGGCATGCGCATCAATCTGGACGCATCGCGCCTGCTGCTGGAAACGTGCCGGCAACGCGGGCATGCACCGCGTGTGGTGTTCACGAGTTCAGTGGCCGTGTATGGCGGCGATCTGCCCGAAGTCGTGCAGGACGACACCGCGCTGAATCCGCAATCGTCGTACGGCGCGCAGAAGGCGATCGCGGAATTGTTGCTCAACGACTACACGCGGCGAGGTTTCGTCGACGGCCGGGTGTTGCGCCTGCCCACGATTAGCGTGCGCCCGGGCAAGCCGAATGCGGCGGCCTCGTCGTTCGCGAGCGGCATCATTCGCGAGCCGCTGAACGGCGAAGCGGCGGTATGCCCGGTAGCGGGCACGACGCGTTTGTGGCTGCTGTCGCCGCGCAAGGCCATCGAAAGCCTGATCGCCGGACTCGAAATCGATGCCGCTGCGCTCGGCAACCAGCGCGTGCTGAATCTGCCGGGGATTTCGGTGAGCGTCGACGAAATGGTGGCGGCGCTGCGCGAAGTCGCGGGGGAAGAGACCGCGATGCGGATCGTGTGGCAGCCGGATGCGCGGGTTGAGAGGATCGTCGGCAGTTGGCCGGGGCAGTGGGATCCCTCGCGTGCCGAACGGCTCGGGTTGACCAGCGACCACAGCTTCGCCGATGTGATTCGAGGCTATATCGCCGACGAGGGTATTCAGATCCGCTGATAACGCGCGTGCTGGGGCGGGTATTTCAACGGCATCCCGGACCGGACAGCAGAACGACCCAAAGGCTCGTGCCGACAGGCGTAAGAACACGCTTGCCGGCACGAGCGCGTCAATCTTCAGACCTTTTGACTGGTCATGGCTAAACGCCACCGGCCTGCAGATATTCCCTGGTCCGAGGCCGGCTTTGCTTGACATGGTTTCAGGCACACGCCTATTATCGAGTCTAGTTGTTCGATATATGACCTTGTGTTCGTATATAGAACAAATGGCCGCAGTCCTGAGCCCATCGTTCACCATCCTGCGCTAAGCTGATCTGTCGCGACGGCTGCCATGTGACCGTTCCCGTTGCGTCAACCGGGCCTATATCGCACGGTATCCAGCGCGCGTCACGCGCAAGCGGCCGGCGTCACGAACCGATATCCGCTAGCGGCGCAGCGCATGCAGCACATCAACTGGAGACATCACATGACCGAAGCATTCCTGTGCGACGCGATTCGCACCCCCATCGGCCGCTATGCGGGTTCGCTGTCGTCGGTTCGCGCCGACGATCTGGGCGCGGTGCCGCTCAAAGCGCTGATGGAGCGCAACAAGGACGTCGACTGGAACGCGATCGACGACGTCATCTATGGCTGCGCGAACCAGGCCGGTGAAGACAACCGCAACGTCGCGCGCATGTCGCTGTTGCTGGCCGGTTTGCCGCAAGGTGTGCCGGGCTCCACGGTGAACCGCCTGTGCGGCTCGGGCATGGACGCGGTCGGCATTGCCGCACGCGCGATCAAGTCGGGCGAGGCTGCGTTGATGCTGGCCGGCGGCGTCGAAAGCATGAGCCGTGCGCCGTTCGTGATGGGCAAGGCCACCAGCGCGTTTTCGCGCCAGGCCGATATCTTCGACACGACGATCGGCTGGCGTTTCGTGAACCCGTTAATGAAGCAGATGTACGGCGTCGATTCGATGCCCGAGACTGGCGAAAACGTCGCGACCGACTACAAGATCAGCCGTGCCGATCAGGACGCGTTTGCGCTGCGCAGTCAGCAGAAAGCGGCACGTGCACAACGCGACGGCACGCTCGCGCAGGAAATCGTCGGCGTGACTATCGCGCAGAAGAAGGGCGATCCGATCACGGTGTTGCAAGACGAACATCCGCGCGAAACCAGCCTTGAAACGCTTGCCAAACTGAAGGGCGTGGTGCGCCCGGACGGCACGGTCACGGCAGGCAACGCGTCGGGCGTGAACGACGGCGCAGCGGCGTTGCTGCTCGCGAATGAAGAGACCGCGAAGCGCTTTGGCCTCACGCCGCGTGCACGCGTGCTGGGTATCGCAACGGCAGGCGCCGCGCCGCGCGTGATGGGCATCGGCCCGGCGCCGGCCACGCAGAAGTTGCTGGCGCGTCTGAACATGACCATCGACCAGTTCGACGTGATCGAACTGAACGAAGCATTCGCCTCGCAAGGTATTGCTGTGCTGCGCACGCTCGGCGTCGCGGACGACGACGGGCGCGTGAATCCGAACGGCGGGGCGATCGCGCTCGGCCACCCGCTCGGCATGAGCGGCGCGCGTCTGGTGACCACCGCGATGTATCAGTTGCACCGCACGCAAGGCCGTTTTGCGCTGTGCACGATGTGTATCGGTGTCGGTCAAGGCATCGCGATCGCGATCGAACGTGTGTGATGGTTTAGCGCGTGTGCAGGGAAGCGCTGAGGCATCTTGAGTGTCGACGCTTCGCGTATGGCGACTCCTGTAGCCGCATCATGAACGGCCCCTTCGCTCAGGCGACGGGGCTGTTTTATTTTGCGCAGCGCGTTGATTCACCGGCTATTGAATTGATGTTTAATCGGTGTTAATGCGACTTTATATTGCGTTGCGGCGAATGTCGTCGATAAAAGAATAATGAAACCATCGGGCTGTCATGCAGTATGCGTTTAATGCTTTATGCATAGTATGTATTGTCGCCCTATATAGATAGGTCTGGCAGGTAAAGCAGTGCTGTCAACACGCTAGACGCCGCTGCGACGCCACACTGCGGCATTTCGCAACATGCCGTTCACTGATTTGAAAATCACAATATAAACAGTCGTAGCATCTTGTAAGGCATGTACAATCGTTGCGCCGTACCCATTTAGTCATTGTCACCCTGAAGCTGTATGCATTCGTGGCGTTAATCGGCATCCTGCGGTTTCAGATCGCCGTAACGCCAGATCGAACAATTTCTCGAGGAGAGAGTAAATGAAGGCAGCGACGATTGGAGCAGCGTTGATGGTAGCGGCTTTCGCCGCGGCACAACCGGCGTGGGCGCAAGATGCGATGGCCAGTGCCGCGCAAGATGCGATGGCCAGTGCCGCGCAAGGCATTGTCAGCGCGGTGCAACCGGTGCATGTGAAGGCGCAGATCGTCGGTATCGATCAGGGCAGCCGCACGCTCACGCTTAAAGGGCCGGGCGGCAACGCGGTGGTCGTGCTGGTGAGCCAGGAAGTCGCGGGCTTCGATCAACTGAAGGTCGGCGATCGGGTGGACGTGCTGTACAAGAATGCGTTGCTGGTGAAGGCCGATAAGGTCACCGGCCCGGACAAGGGCATTCGTGAGCGCGTCGATACGCAAGTGTATGCCCCGGCCTCGGGCGGCTTTGCATCCGCGCGCCAGATCGAGGTGCTCGCCACCGTGCAGAAGATCGATCACAAGAAGCGCCTCGTCACGCTGCGCGGCGCGTATCAGACGCAAACGCTCGAAGTCGGACCGGACGTCGATCTGAAGGGCGTCAAGGTTGGCGATACGGTTCACGCGGTATTCGTTTCGGCAGCGGCCGTGCAGGTGACGCCGCAATAGGCGGCACAGTCAATGTCATGCCAGTAAGCGGCACGCGTTCAAGCAGTATCAAGCAGCCGCGCAACACGGCATGACTGGCTCCTCGCAGCCGGTATGGCTGATCGGCAAACACCCCTCATCGCAGGGGTGTTTGCTTTTGTACGGTACGAAAGTCGACCATCGAGTTGCGAGGGGGCACGCTATCGAGTCGCCGGTGCCCCCAGGCCCAACCATGCGAGCCGCCCCAGCCATCGCCTGACGAAACCGCGTCTGGCAGGCAGCGCGCAACTCAACGACACGCGCGCGCTGCGTTCGCTATCCGTGCTGAGCCACACGCGTTCGCCGCGCTGCAGCCGGAACTCGTTGCCCGGTTCGAGCCAATGATCGTAAGGCGAGTTGACGCGCGTGAGCCATAGGCGCGCGCCTTGAACACTGAGCGTGCTGTCGGCATCGACACGCCACGTCAGCGTTGTGCCTTGCACTACGGAAAAATGCACGACTACCTTCGGCAGACGCTCGTCCGGTTGATATGCAGACAGACTTGAGTCGTCATCCATGCACTGCGGGCTTGCCTGATCCATCTTGCTCTCCGTCATCGAGCCGGCGGACGGAGGCACCTATAAAACAAAAGGCCCCTTCCGTTACCGGCGGGGCCTTTGGGTCTTGTTTGCAGATTCAGACTGCTAACGCGCACATGCTCCCAAACGCCTGCCGATGATGGCATGCATTGTTGGGTTTTTAATCGCGACTGCGATGGAGGTGTGCGTCAACATGCGAATGAGTGTGCCGTTTTGCCGCATGTCTTGTCAATAAAAAAATCGCAATGGATTCAAACGACAACACGAGGCACGCAGGGGCGGCTCGCTTTGCTTGCTGCGACGCTGAGGCGAATCTGCGCGGCGAGTGCGTTTCGCAATGCGTAACGCTTGCGACGGGTTGCGCAGCCGGTGTTGTCGCCCTGGCGTTCGGCCAGATAGCGCGCCGGCGGCGCGAGAACGAACCAGCCATTCCAGCGCGCGAGCGCTCCGCACTCGATCGACAGCCGATCATAGTCTGCAGCCACGCGACGCTTTCTCAGGCAATAGCGCCAGTTCGCATAGATGTGCGCCTGCTTCGAGACGATGAAGGTGCCGCCTGCATCGAGCGCCGCGGCGACACATTGCGCGAGATAAATCACCAGCACTTTCGGCCGCAGTCCATACCACCGTTTGGTGAGCGCGCGAAAGAGCTCGCGGCCGTTGACCGACGTGTCCGGACCTTGGACGGAGCCGATGCAAAGACGTGGCCGCCGCACTTTGCCGCCGAGATAGGCGAGGCTGAAGGTGCAGGAGACAATGCGCCGGTCCCGCGCATCGCGGATGCACAAGGTCCAGTCGCCTTCCTTCTGAAACTGTTCGATCGACTCGAGCGACACGTGCCAGCGCTCGGCGCCTACCTCGAACGATGCGATCGGCGCCGAGCCGGCTGCGGTGATGCGCGCGGCGAGTTGCGGCACGCGCTGCTGGGTCAGCGCATGATGATCGAGGCTCGCCGTGAGGCGTTCGCGCGGACTGAAGCGGGTATGGAGGAACGGCCGATGCATGCGTTCGAGCGCGGTGGGATGGCGTCGCACCAGATCTTGCAAGGGTGAGATGGCGCAGCCTTTGAGCCATACTTGCGTCGAACGCCACGACATCAGCGAGCGCAGCCATAAGCGCAGGCGGCGCCAGCGATGAAACACGCTGGTGCCGGGATAGAGTGCATGAGCGGCTTGCTGAATGACCGCAAAGGACGCAGTGGCTCTCGCGAACCACGGCGAGCGGGCCCGAGCCCCCTGGTTGGAAACGGTCGTCATGGCACATCCCTTGGCTATTTCAACGAGGCGATGCTAGTTGGGGGGATCGCGCTTCCGTGTCGAATTGCTTGAGTGTTTGTCGAGTTTTGTCGTGTGTGTCGCATGATGTGCGGCGCATCCGCTATGCTGTGCGTCGAGCCGCCTCGTTGCCGACCGGGTCCGCGCCGTGCGGATGCGTATGTAGAGCGGCGCCATCGCTTGCTGGCCGTGCAGCGCGCCGTACCGTTGCCCGCCGCTATTAAATGAGTTAGCCCTGAACGATTTGTCCATGCCATTCCGGATCCTGCTTGTCGAAGACGATGACCGCCTGTCCGCGCTGGTCGCTGGTTATCTGCGCAAACACGAATACGAAGTCGAGACCGTGCTGCACGGCAACGACGCCGTGCCGGCAATTCTCAAGCGCCGCCCGGACCTGGTGATTCTCGACGTGAACCTTCCCGGCAAGGACGGGTTCCAGATTTGCCGCGAGGCGCGCGAGCAATTCGACGGCGTGATCATCATGGTGACCGCGCGCGATGAGCAGTTCGACGAAGTGCTGGGCCTCGAATTCGGTGCGGACGACTACGTGCATAAGCCTGTCGAACCACGCGTGCTGCTCGCGCGCATCAAGGCGCAACTGCGCCGCGTGAGCGCACGCACGCCGGAGACTGGCCGACCGGAGAGCTATACCTTCGGCAAGTTCGAGATCAGCCGGGCCAGCCGCACGGTCAAGCTGCCGGACGGCAGTCTGCCCGATCTGACATCGGCCGAATTCGATTTACTGTGGGCTTTGGTGAGTTGCGCGGGCGAGGTGGTGAGCCGCGACGAGCTGATGCGGCAACTGCGCGGCATCGAATTCGACGGCCTCGACCGCACGATCGACGGCGGCATTTCCAAGCTGCGCCGCAAGCTGCATGACGACGCCGGCACCCCGCAGCGCATCAAGACGATACGCGGCAAGGGCTATCAGTTCAGCAAGCTGGCGTGGGATTGAAGACGCATGCGGCGGTTGCAGTCGCGGTTGAGTTGCGGTTGCAATTCGGCTGAGTCGGCATTGAGTTTCAGTTGAGTAATACGTCGAAATATCGGCCGACAAAACTCCACAAACGCGGCAGCAAATCGACAGTCATGCGAGACGGGGATGATTTCGGCGCGCTCGACCGCAAGTTCGAGCAGATCGGTTGCGACGTACATTTGCCGTCGCTGCCGGGCCACGGTTCGAACCCTGACGCGTTGAGCCGCGTGACGTTGAGCGACTACATGCAGTTGCTGAGCCGCACCTACCGCGAACTGGTCAAACGTTATGAGCGAGTCGACGTGGCGGGCATTTCGATGGGGGCCTTGCTTGCATTGATGTTGAGTGCGCGCGAGCGCATGACGACAGGGCGCCTGATTCTGCTCTCGCCGCCGTTATTCCTCGACGGCTGGGGCGGTTCACGCCTGCGTCCATTGCGCTACCTGATGTATTGCGTGCCGGGCCTGCGCCGATTGATTCGCGTCCCGGAGGGCGAGCCGTTCGGCATCAAGAACGCGCGCATACGCAACCTGATCCGCCGCCACCTGCAGAAGGGCAGTGGCGTCCACTATCCGTACGTGCCGTTGGCGGCGATCGAGCAGGTGGACTGGATGCGCTTCGCGGTGAAGCGAGCCCTGAGCCGCGTGACATGCGAGACCCTGGTCATGCATTCCGAGGAAGACGAAGTGACGAGCATCCGCTCCGCGGAATTCGTGTGCGAACACTTGGGAAGCCGCGCCGTGACCTTCGTACGCTTGACCGACAGCTACCACATGATCACACTGGACAACGAACGAGACACAGTAGCGGAGCAAACCCTGGCATTCGTACAGAGGGCGTAAGGGACGAGCGGAAGAGCAAGCAAACAAACGCAGCCCAGCGCAAAGCAAACCACGGTGCCGCACCGAAGGAACCGAGCTAAACTGCCGCTTGGTTTCAAGAAATACTCTTCGGCGCGCGCAGCGCCGCCGGAAGTATGACGCCCTTGTCACTGGCGTATGCAGGTGCACGAACCCAGATTCCAGATGCACCACTACCCTGCGTAAGCTACGGTGCCCACTTAGCAGGAGTGGTTTGAGCCGCTTTCTTTGCTTATCTTTCTTTGCGGCGGCAAAGAAAGTAAGTGCCGCCCCGCACAGGGGCAACACTAATAGACCACAACCGCATTAAAGAAATCGAAGAGAAAAAAATGCCACGCCCAGCGGAGCAAAAAAAACTAACCCCTTACCGTTATGGAAAATGGCGCTGGCACCGTTTCCGCCGCTCGTGGACGGACACAAGGGCGGACAGAATCCCGAGCTGGTCGAGGCTATACCTGCGTGTCTACACGCGCCTCCTGACACTGACAGTGCTAGTACTAGCAGCGTCGATAGCAACCCTAGCCCTGACACTAAAAACCTCACCATCAATCTGGCAAACCCTAACAACAGCAAAAGCATCAATCCCAATCGCATTGGCAACCCTACTGCTACCAGCAGTCACCGCCTACCGCTGGATGCGCCCAGTCTGGCTAGACCTGGTAATGGTCCGCGAACGCGCAATAGACTTCACAGGCGGCCGCTTCAACACCCGCGCCCGCGAATCACACAGCGTCATAATCGGCCCACTGGCCCGCACACTAAACGCCCTGGCCGAACGCATGGAACGCCTGATCGCCGCGCAGCGCGAACTCACCAACGGCATCTCCCATGAATTGCGCACACCCTTGGCGCGCGTGCGCTTCGCGCTGGAAAACCTCCGCGAACCCGCGTCCGCGGCCGAATACAACAGCGCATTGGCGAGCATCGACCAGGACGTCACCGAGCTCGACGAACTCATCGACATGAGCCTGACCTACGCGCGCCTCGAATACAGTTCCCTGCAATCGAACCTGGAATCCACGCTGCTCACGGCATGGTTCGACAGCCAGGTCACCGACGCCACGCTGCTTTACGCGGACAAGCAACTCGTCCCGCAAGCAGACGTCGACGCATCGCTACGCGTGGTGATGGACAAGCGCCTCATGTCCTACGCAATGCGAAACTTGCTGCGCAACGCCGGTAAATACGCACACTCGCGGATCATGGTCGGATTGAGCGTCAAACATGGCAATGTGGAAATCTACGTGGAAGACGATGGCACAGGCGTGCCGCCCGACCAACGCGAACGCATTTTCAATGCCTTCGTGCGGCTCGATCGTCAGACTGGCGGCTACGGGTTGGGTCTCGCGATTACGCAGCAGGTGCTGCGCGCCCACCATGGCCGGATCGCCGTGACTGATCCCTTGACGCTAGGCGGAGCACGCTTCGAAATGAGCTGGCCGGTGGGCACGGTGGTGTGAAACACACCGTACTCACAGAGCCTCAATAGGTATGTCCCAACTGGAAGTAAAAGTTATGACGGCCGCCCGGTGCGAACGCTACGCCCAGATAGATCGGTCCGAATGAGCTGGTCATCGCGGTGAAGACCGTCACGCTGCGCTTCAGCGGCCCGCTGCCGAACTGCGAATCGCGGTTCCAGACGTTGCCGGCTTCAAGGCTCAGCCCCGCAAACAGACCGCGAATCGGCGACGCATTGAACGTGGCAAGCTGATTCATATAGGTGATCTGACCGTACACCATCGAGTTGCCGGACAGTTGGTCGGCAGCGTAGGCCGACAAATGCTGGAAACCGCCCAGCGTGAAGCCGAACGGATTCGTCAGATTGGTGCCGCCGAAGTCGTTACCGGCTTCGATGCTCGCGTTGATGCTGTGTCGTCCATAGCTTGCCGCGACAAGGCTCTTTCCGTATACCTCGGTGAAGCTGTCGCTGCCCGCGAACAACGAACGTTCCACGCGTAGTTCGCCGAAGTAACCTTTGCGGGCAAACAGCGGATCGTCGAGCTGATCGATCACGAGGCGTGCGCGCGCGCTAAGCTGACGCCCATAGATATCGGGGAACAGCAGCGGCGAGTTAAACGCATCCTCGAGCGGCAAGTTGTATTGCGGCGACGCGAAACCATGTGCGTAGGCCACGCCGATACGGAAGTCGCCGAGACGGGCGAGTGGTACACCGAAGTCGATCCCTGCGCGCTCGGTTTGCAAGCTGTATTGGGTGATCTTGACGTTGCCGGAATCGTCGTAGAGATTGGCATAGCGACGCTGAAACTCGAGATATGGCGCCACGTAATAGCCGAAAGAACTCGACAGTGGCTGCCGCAGCTCGGCGTGCAGGTCGATCAGATCGCTGCCGACGGTCCCGTCCACTCGCCCTTCGAGCCCTGACGACGTGAGCCACGGCCGGCGATAACCGAGATGCAGCCGGAAGCCGCCTTCATCCGTCGAGCTGCTCGATAAACCCAGCCCGAACAGCAGGAAATTCGGTCCCCACAGCTTCTGCTGTGCGGAGACAATGAGCGTGTGCGCGTCGCCGTCGTCAACGAGTTGCTGGCTCACGCTGTCGAAGTCGCCCGCGGTGGTGAGCGCCAGCAGGTCCTTATTGAGCGCGACCGGATCGTAGACATCGCCGGTTTTGACATGCAGCGCGGCGCGAATGCGTGCCTCAGGTACGGAGCCCTGCGAGGCGATCTCGATCTGCGTGATCCGCACCGGATGCATTGCGGGCGCACCGTGCCGGGCGCGCCACGCGGCGTAGTCGGCGGGCGAAAGCGCCAGATGCTGAAGCTGCGGCATGGCCGCGCGCGTGGCAGCGGCGCCGGCGGCGATGGCCTGGCTCGCATTGGCGAAATCGGTGAAACTCAGCGAGCCGAGCGCCGGTTCGATCAGGACGTCACCGGTCTGCAACTGTTCACGTTGGCGCGCAACGTTCTGGTGAATCAGAATGCCGATCATTTGCTGCATCACGTCGGCGGGCGAAGCCAGCGCATCCAGTGGCCGCAGCGGCGAGCCGATATCGACCGCGATCACGACTTTCGCGCCCATGTCGCGCGCCGTTTCGATAGGCAGATTGCTGACGATGCCGCCGTCCACCAGCGTGCGTCCGTCGATATCGGCTGGCGCGAACAGGCCGGGCAATGCCATGCTGGCGCGAATCGCCTGCGGCAGCGAACCGCGATCGAGCACCACCTTCTGGCCGGTGCGCAGATCGGTTGCGATCGCGCGATAGGGGATCGGCAGCCGGTCGAACGAAACGTTGCCTGGCACGGTGGACGTCCAGTCCTGCAGCAGCGCTTGCAAACGATTGCCCTGGACGAGTCCGACCGGCAAGCGGAAACCATTGGCGCCGTAGCCGAGCGAAAGGCTGTTCACATACAGCCGCTCGTCTTCACGACGCGATTGAGGCAGATCGGCACGCTCGGTGACGTCGAACGCGATGTCCGCGAGATTGATGCCCGCGAGGCGGTTTTGCATGTCCTGCGCCGTCATACCGCTCGCGTACAGGCCGCCGACCACGGAGCCCATGCTGGTGGCGGCGATGCAATCGACCGGGATGCGGTTTTCCTCGAGCACCTTCAGTACGCCGAGGTGTGCATAGCCGCGCGCACCGCCGCCCGACAGCACGAGACCGACGGAGGGGCGGCCGGCGGGCCCGGCTTCCGCGCTGCACGCGGATTCGGCTGTGAGAGCGGGGCGTGCGAAGGTGGCGATCCCACACGCCAGCAGCACCACGGTGCAGCGCAAACGAAGAACGATGGGCTGGCGACGCGTGTGCGCCGCCGTTTGTTGAAGTTGTTCGCTCGCCAACGCTCGACTCATCGGTTTTGATGCAGAAAGAAAACCGAGAGATTACATGGTTTTGCCCCGGTAAAAACAGGTGATTTGGTGAAAACGCGCGTTTGCGAAAAAACGTAGTCCTGATGCTTTTTATCCCGCCTCGCGGCGCAATACGTGTTGTGACCGTGAGCGCGGTCCCTGAAACACGTCCCGCGTTCTTCGCCGCTAGCGACGCATCAAAGCTCGCACGGCCCTTGCCGCCATCGGATGCCCCAAGTCTGATGCAACGAAATGAGCCACTTTGCGTTCGGCGAGGTTGATCGTTACGCAGTCGTTCGGCGCTTTCGTGTTGAGGCCGTCGGACGCCGAGTGATACTCGATACGCAACTGCGTCGCGGTGACAACCACGCGCAGATAGCCGTAGTTGGTGTCGTCATAGTTTTCCAGCACGACCTGATCGGTGGTGGCCGACGCCGCCTGCATGATTTGCGGCGCGCGGATGGCGGGCGCACCTTGTGCGGCGAGCTTGACTAAACCGTGTCCGCCGTTACCGCACACGAGGTAGGGAATCTGCGTGCCGTCCGCCTTTCGCGTACGCGTGAAGCGCTGATAATTGTGTGCATGGCCGGACAGAAACGCATGTGGCCACACACCGTTGGCTTCGCACACCTTGTCGATCTGCGCCAGCATATCGACGCTCGATCCGTGTCCGCCTGCGCTGTACGGCGGATGATGATCCGCGATCAGCAGTGCGCCGGTGAACTGCTCGGTTTTGACGCGCTTGAGCGCGGCGTCGAGAAAGTCGAGCTGAGTACTCCCGATCTTCGGGTCTGAAATCACACCGGGATCTTCGAGCGTGTTGCTGTAAATCACCAGCACGCGCACGAACGGCGCCTCGAGCGTGAAGAAGACGCCGGGCTGGATTTGCGCGGTGCGCGACAAGCCGCCGGCTTCTGGCGTAACGGCGAACGTCTCCGCACAAAAATTTCGCAGGAATGCAGTGAGACTCGCGGCATGCGCTTCCGGCGAAACCATCCCGTCATGATTGCCGGCGCAGGCGAGGATCGGCGCCGGATAGTCTCGATACGGTTCGTAAAACTGATCGTAATAGTACGGGCTCTCGCCAAAGCTATAGACGACGTCGCCGAGCAGCAAGGCAAATTGTGGCACCTCGCTGGCGTTGGCTTCGTTGAAATCGGCGGTCAATTTGTCGGCCACTTCGTTCTGGGTGGCCGGACCTTTCGTATTGCCGCAATCTCCCAGCGCGTGAAACACCAGTTGTCCGGCGGCTGTGATCCTGTCGATGGCGGTTGCGTTGCCGCCCATGACCTCGGCCAGCGTGAGTTGGGGTTCGACGCCGCCTCTCGGCGCAGGAAACGGCAACGGAAACAGTTTGTGCTCCGCATTGAGCTTGTCGATTTCCTTGTAGGCCGCATCGTCTGATGGATGAGGCACACGAAACACCGTCGGGTCCGCGGTCGGTTGGGGCTGTGCGAACACGGGCTTGTCCAGCATCCGGGAACGGAGTGCCGTCGCGCCGACGGTCCCCACGGGCTGGTTCGAGCCGCTGGCGAGCGCAGTAGCCTTTTTGCCGGGTGCCGCTGCCTTGCCGCGCGACTTTGGTTTGCCTTCTGCTTTCGCCGTGCTTTCTTTTGCCTTGGCCTGGGATTTCGACTCGCGTTTTGCCGACATGAGCACCTCTTGAGGAAGAGTAAGCGGGGGACACGCAAGCGGCTTTCGCCGTTGCGTTCATCGAACCCTACGACATGCGAATTTCGGAAAAGTGTCGTGGCGGTGTCGAAGCTGGCCTGCTGACGCGCTTGCGCCCCATGCGCGACACGGGCGGAGCCTGCCCTGAAACACTTTATGTCAGCTTATGTCACGGCGCCTCCGAATCGCCCGCAAAGCCTTGCCCAGCGGGCCTCTGTCATGGTGAAACAGGGTGACATATCTTCGCTGCTGATTAAATCCAGGCGTCCTTCTATAGTCCGTTTGTCGCCACGCCGCAGTGAGCAGAAGTGGCCCGAAATCAAGAAGGACATACCGTGAAAAACTGTTCGTTCGTCGTCGCAGCCACCGCCGCTTCCCCTGCCTCCGTGACGCCCGCCGCATCCGTACGTGGCGCGCTGCGCAAGCTCGCGCTCACCGCAACCGTTACCGTGCTCGCGCTCAGCAGCGCTTCCGCTTTCGCCTGGTCGCAGCACGGCACCGCCTACACGTCGCGTGGCACCTATAACGGCGCGCGTTACGGCTCGTGTGGCGGCGGTAGCTGTTCGCATGCTGGCGGCGTGGCCGGCCCCTACGGCGGCGTGGCGACCAACACCGGCACGGTGACCCGCAACGCGCCGGGCCAGTTCTCGAATTCGGGCACCGCGACCGGACGCTACGGCAACCAGGTCCAGCACGCCGGCGACACCAACTGCGCGGGCGGCACGTGTTCGCACACCGGCACCCTCACCGGACCGGACGGTAAAACAGCTACGACCTCAGGCGATGTAACCAAAACCGCGCCCGGCCAGTATTCGTCATCCGGGTCGGTCACGGGCTCGAACGGCAACACGGTCAACCACTCGGCATCGGCTAATTGCGCGGGCGCGTCGTGCTCACGTTCCGGCACGGTGACCGGGTCTGATGGCGGAACCGTCAATCATTCCGGCACGGCAACGCGTGTAGCACCGGGCGTCGTTACAACGTCGACGAGCACGACGGGCACGCATGGCAACACCGTGACGACAAGCGGAACGGTCACGACTACCGGAGTCGTCACGACGGGCAGCACGACGGTGGTGGTTGCACCGAAGCCGGTTGTTGTCGTACCGCCTCCAGTCGTTGTTCCGCCGCCGGTTGTGTATGTGCCGCCGCCTCCGGTTGTCTACGTTCCGCCGCCCCCGCCGCCTGCTGTGTATGTCGCGCCGCGTGTTGTCTATGTGGCTCCTGCGCCGCGCCCTGTCGTGTGGGTGCCGGGGCACTGGGTGGGGCATGTGTGGGTGCCGGCGCACTGGTCATGAGTGAAAACATGCGAGCGAGAACCGGCGAGGAGGCCGGCCGGACCGGTCCGCAGTGGAAGAGCGAGAAGGGAAGTGCTCAGACGCTGCGGCCACGTTTCAACGCGGTACGCACACGGACGCTATGCAAGGTAGGTGTGTTGGCAACGATGATCGTCGCAATAGGGATGGCGATTGCAGTCGGTGAGGGCGTCGCAAGCACCGAAACACCTGCTGTGCACCGAGCGATTGAACCTGAACAGGACTGTTCGGCGAAATACGCAGCGTTGCTCGACCTCGCCGAATTGGCGAGACGTGACGGCAAGTCATCCGAAGTTGTGATGCGTGGACTGAGCGACCGCGGCGGCGCAATGGGCGACTGTTTGCCGACTGGCGGGAACGTCGCGGCGAGGTAAACGAAACGCGCGAATGGCCGGAGCGGCCATTCGCGCTTGTCAAATGCGGTCCTCCAGAGAAGGCACACCTTTGACCCATGGCCGGCCGCTACCGGCCCTGTTGCTGCAGATACTGTCTGACGTCGCTCATGGTCACACTTCCTTTGTGGCTCGTGTCGATCTGATCGAAGTGCTTGGCGACGTAGCCGAGCCCCGCGGTCTGAGCCTCCGTTTTCGTGACCGCGGCGCCATTGCTGAGAGCCGTGTTCGCCCCCAGTCGCGCTTCAAGCCGCTGCTGAGCTTCCTGCTGGAGTGCCGTGCCGGTCGTCGGCGTGACGGGAGCAGCACGGTTTTGAGGAAAGAACGGACCGTCGACTCCTCTGGCCCCGTTTGGCGGCGTCGCCGGCGCTACCGCTTGCGGCGGTAACGCATGCGCGCTGCCAATAAAGCAGCCGAGGACGATCAACGGGGAGACACGCCGCAACATATCGAAAAGGGACATGATGACTCGCATTGATTGAGTGAATAGAGTGTCGCGAACGAGGCACATCGCGTCAGTTCAGTCAGGGTGCCGTGGCTTGCGCCGTGGCAGTAGCGGTCGGCTGACTGGCGGGGCTCTCGTCGCGCCACGGCGGCGGCAGCGTCCAGAGGGCGAGCGCATCCGGAAGCGGCGTGCCGCGGTAGAACCGCACCAGATCCCGTTTCATCAGCGGACGGGCGACGTCATCCAGATAGGTCATATGTCCGCCCTGGAAGAAGTTGACCTGCAAGTCCGGATTCAGACCGGGTACCGTCTGCAGCCGTGCCAGTTGCTTCTCGGTATTGAAGAACGGGGTGGCGAGATCATGAAAGCCGTTTTCCGCGAGTACCTTCAATTGCGGGTTGAGCGTCAGCGCGCCCAGCAGATCCGGGATCGTGTCGGGCAGGGGTTGGCCATCATGCGAGAAATCCCATACCTGGATGATGTTGTCGTTCAGCGGCAAATAGGTCGCGTTCGGCGCCGTGTATCCCAGGTAGTCAGGCATCTGCGTTGCCAGAGCCGTGGTGAACGGCTGGGAGATCAGGATGTCGGACGGGTCCCCGTCGTTTTGCAGACGCGGATCCGAGTTCGGCAATGACACGCGTCCGTCGTACCGGCCGATCGTCGTGCCAGGTATGAGGCTCGTCGAGAACGGGTTGGCGCCGAAGTAGCCTTGTAGCGCCTGCACGGTCAAGCTGGATGGCAAGGTCCACGACTGAAGCGTTTTCGCATTGGGAAACACCGGCGTACCCAGGGCGTCCGGTATACCGAGCTGACTGAGCACCCACGACTGCGAATACCGCCTGAACTTGTTGTATTCGTTCGTGACGAACAGGCTTGCCTGGTATGCGTAAAGGTCCTGATTAAGCGGCGCCGGCGACACCTGGTTGTAGTAAGCCGCGACTTCCGCGTAGGCGGGGAAATAGCCGGCCAGCGTATCCGTATCCAATGCCAGCGCGCTCGTCGAGTTCGTGATGGCGACGGCCTCGATCGCATCCGCGAAATAGTTCAGGATTGCAGACTGAAGGACGATGCCGGTCAGATGCACGCCTGCCGATTCGAGCGCCAATGCGAGCATGTCGGTGCGCGGCGTGCCGTACGACTCGCCGTACAGATAAATCGGCGAACTGCTGCGGCTGTTGACCGTCAGATAGCGCTGGATAAAGTCGCGCATGATGTTGACGTCCGCGTCGGTCGTCCAGTACTTCTGGTTCGTATTCGGCAGAATCGCCTCGGAAAGACCTGTTCCAGGCGGGTCGATGAAGACCATGTCCGTGGTGTCGATCAGGCTCTCCTTATTGTCGACGAGCGGATAATTCGGCCAGTTCCCGAACACCGGGTCGGGCGTGGCGACTCGCGTCGGCGCGAACGACCCGAGCCGCAACCAGATGGAAGAGGACCCCGGGCCGCCGTTGTAGACGAACGTGACAGGTCGCGGCGAGCCGTTCGTACTCGGCACGGTGTACGCGACATAGGACATCGTGGCTTCGAGATTGCCGCTCGAGTCGGTGGCGGTCAAATGGCCGGTCGTGGTGGTGTAGTTGATCGGTGTTCTGCCCTGGGTCCACTGGTAATGCATGACTGCAGCTTTTTCGGAGGCTTGAGCCGGTGCGAGGCCATCTGTGGCATTCCCCGAATAGGCGACCGGGTCGATATAGGTTTGATTGGCCGTTGGCGCTTGCGACTGCGCGGCGGCCTGCGCGCTGAGTTGCTGATTCGCTGCGGTCTGCTGCATGCTCACAGCCGTGCCGGAGGACGAACCGCCGTCCCCTCCGCCGCATCCGCCGAGAAGCAGGATCGCGACCGTTAATGTTCCCAGGCCCGTTCCCAGACCCGGCAGCCTGCTGTGGCGATATTGGCTTTTGCCGGAAAGACGCTCGTCTCGTTTCATCTCTATCCTTGGTGGTGGGTTCAGATACCGTTTCACAAAGGCCGCTAGCGCCGATGAAAATAGATCGGAGTTCGAAATATCAGTGATGCATCGTCGGCTTGCAGCGGTGAGACCAACTTACTTCAAAGCGCATAGATTCAGATCTCTATGCAGTATGCGTAGAATAACTAAATATCCGATTTGGGTATTCCGGTTCTTTTCGGGGCATATTTCCGCAATCGGAAATTCGTATATTGGCGGCAGATGAAAAATAGGTGACGCCACTGGCGTTTGTCAAGGATGTACCGGATTTCCGTAATTGCAACTTCGGGAAATTGTGCTTGAAGTCGCGTAAGAGCCGGCCAGTCTGGGCGTCGCGCCCGTGTGAGTTAATCGATTATTTATTACGAGGTTAAATGTGTTTGTTTGTTAATCGTAATAATTAAAATGTACTGATCATCCGGTTCTGGCATCGGCGGCCGGCAGGCGGTTATTCGGCTTCGGCCAGCACGAGCGGGAACCGGATTTCGAACGTCGTCCCAACGCCTTCGTGTGACGCAAAATCGATCCGACCGTTCAGCACGCGGCAGAGCTCCTTGACGATCGCGAGGCCGAGGCCCGTGCCAGGAATGTCGTCGCCTGCAGCGCGCTCGAATTCGTCGAAAACGCGGTTCGCGTCCGAAGGTGCGATGCCCACGCCGGTATCCGACACGCGAATCGACCAGTGCTCCGCATCGGCCATGGCGAAGGCAAGTTCGATCTCGCCGGACTTCGTGTACTTCGTCGCGTTGGAGAGCAGATTGACGGCAATCTGCTTAAGCTTGAGACGACTGGACGTGACGACGGATAGCGCCGGATCGAACGCTGTGCGCAATTTCAGTCCTTTGGCCTCGATGGCCGGGCGCGAGGAGGCGACGAGCTCATCGTAAAGCGCATGCAGCTCAACCGGCTCGAATGTGTTCGGTGTGCCGTCGCCGAGCACAACGGAGTACTCGACCATCTGGTCGACGAGTTGCTTCATATCCGAGGCTTGCCGGTTGGCCAGCGTCAGCGCCATATCGGCCTTTGAAGGCGCCCGTTCGATCAGTTGCAGCGCAATCGAAAACGCGTTCAGGAAATTGCGCAGATCGTGGACCACGCTGCGGGTGATCTGCATGCGCGACTCGTAAAGATCGCCGACCAGCCGCTGCTTGAGCGTCAGTTCGTGATTGGCGCGCTCGAGCCTGCCGGTGTACTCATCGATCTTGCGGTCCCGTTCGCTGACCACCTCCTTGATCGACGTGAGCGTCACCATGCTGAGTGTTTCCGCGATCAGGCGCCGCGCCCGTCCTTCATGGCGGCGCGTGAACGTGCTGTCCTGGTCGGCGAATTCTTCCAGCGCGTCAGCGAGCACCTGATGGAACAGATCGAGTTCGCGCACGAGTTCCTCGATCCGGTAGCCCTGACGCCAGCGGACCAGGCCGTGTTTTCTCGCATCGCGTTCGATCGCCGGCTCGACGCGTTCGAGATCTTCGACGTCGAGCGCAAGGCATAGTCCTTCGAGAAGGTCCGGCAAGTGATCGGCGAGCTGTTGATAGGTGAGCTTGTCCGCTTCGACGAGGTCGACATCGCCGAAAACGGTTTTCATCCATTGCGCGGTCAGGCGCGTCCGCTGCTCGCGAACGAAATCGGCAAATTTGCGCAGCGGGCTAACGCGTGTTTCGGTCATATTGGCTACATCGGGGTGAAGTTTCTAACAAAAGTTTCTGCCCCATTATGGCCGCAATTGCTGATTGTGGAACACGCTCTTGCGTAACCCGGGCCAGATGAACACGAGGTTCAACCCGGCGGTCCCGATGTTGTTGTTCAAGCGGCTTCGTGTCCGGCAATCTTTGCCGTTCGGGCGCGTGGGAGTGAAGGTAACGGTTCGACCTTACCGACAACGAACAGATACGACAGGGCACCGACCACGCATAGCGAGCCCGCAACCATCAGCGGAATCACAAACGAACCCTTTGTGATCGCCAGCATGACCCCGGTAAATGTGGTGATGAAAATGCCGGCGAGATTCCCTGCAAAGTTCTGGATGCCGCCGAGCGATGCCACATGAGCGGGTGTCGGCGCCACTTCGCCAACCAGGGTCCACACATTGGCGCCGGCGAACGACAAGCAGGCTAACGACGCGGCTGATCGTCAGTTTCACATGCGCATTGCCGAAGCGACCGGCAATGCGGTGCTGTTGCATATGGTCACCGCGATGTGGGACTGTGCGCGAAGCGATCCGCTGTGGACCAAGATCGAGGAACACTTTCATACGCCGGCGATGCGTGCGGCCTCACAGGAAGATCATCAGCGTATCTTTGCTGCCATCATGGGCCGCGATCCGGCGGCGGCGCGCGATGCGATGCAGGCGCATCTCGCGCGCGTGGTGGGGGAGTTTACTCAAGCGTGGCGATAAGCATGCGCACCTTTTTCGCTTGATGCTGCACGTCTTCTGAACGTGCCATTTGCGTGTTCTTTTCGCACCACGCAATTTTTTATTTTTGACGCGGAATTTATTTTCGCCGTCATATGATTGCACTGTTCGTTTTCGGCAGCGCCTCGCAAGATGCGCCTGTGTAATTCAATTGAAAACCATGCTGTAGTCAGCACGCGCTATCGACACGTTATTCAATGCGCCACACGCAATAATCAACAAACAATATCGGATGTTTTCGCAATTCGCACGGCGCCGGCCTGCGAATACGTTGCCTATCCGTTGCCTATGCGTCCGTAGATCTTGTTGGCGGCCAACGCGCTAGCCAGTGGGAGTCGAGCGCACACAATTGATTACGTCCATCACCGCTAAATCACGGAGCCAACAGGTATGAAAAAGTCTCTACTCGTGGTCGCGCTTTCCGGCGCCTTTGCTATTTCAGCGCATGCGCAAAGCAGCGTGACGCTCTATGGTCTCATTGACGCAGGATTGATCTACACGAACAATCAGGGCGGACATAGCAACTGGCAGGAAGTGACCAGTTCGACGCAAAACACGGTCTTCGGTCTCAAGGGTTCGGAAGATCTCGGTGGCGGCTTGCATGCGGTCTTCAAGCTGGAGCAGGGATTCCTTTTGAATAACGGCGCCCAGGCGTTCTCCGGCGATGGTTTCGGCTCTCAGGCGTGGGTCGGTCTGCAAAGCGATCCATACGGCACGGTGACGTTCGGCCGCCAGTTTGATGTGATGAACGACCTCGTCGGTCCGCTCACGGCGGAGTTCAACACGTGGGGCGGCAACATGGCTGCGCATCCGTTCGAAAACGATAACCTTGCCGGCAATTCGGTCGTTTTCAACAACACGGTCAAGTACACGAGCCCGACGTTCAGCGGCGTCACGTTCGAAACGATGTATGCCTTCAGCAATAAGGCAGGCAGCTTCGCGAACAACCGTTCATACGGCTTCGGTGTTTCCTATACGCAAGGGCCCGTCAATCTTGCTGCGGGATACCTGCAATTGAACAACGCAGGCAGCGCAGGCGGCGCCGTTACCACGGGCGACACCAGCGCGAACTTCCTTGCGCAACGCCAGCGTATCTGGTCGCTGGGTGGCAACTACACGTTCGGACCCGCCACCGTTGGCCTGGTGTGGAGCCATACGCAGATGGACAACGCGTCGGGCGTCTTCTCGTTCGGAACCGGCACTTACCTCGGTGCGAACGACGCTTCTGCCGGAACCCTGAGTGGCTCGCTGCGCCTCGACAACTACGAAGCGAACGTCAAGTACGCGCTCACGCCTGCGTTGACTTTGTCGGGCGCTTATACCTACACCCATGGTGCGTATAACGGCTCGTCGCCGGGATGGAATACGGGGATGCTTCAGGCCGACTATTCGATCAGCAAGCGCACCGACTTCTATCTTGAAGGCGTCTATCAGAACGTGCACGGCGCACCGGCTGATTCCGTGCTCTCGCATGCCATGATCAACACGCTCTCGCCTTCGTCGTCGAATACGCAAGTGGCCGTCACGGTGGGGATGCGTCACGCATTCTGATCGGCCTCGCGTCACGTGATCTGTTATGACGGATGCCTGCACCTTGGCAGGTATCCGTCGACACTGAGAGTTTCACGAGTAGGGTGGTCTTCACGGTGGTCTGGCAACAGTCGAGCCAATATAAGGCGCAGTTAAAACGCTCGCGCTAAGCACCCGCCTTCAGGAAATCGACAAATGCGCGCAATGGTGCCGGCAAGTGACGGCGGCCCGGATAGTAAAGAAACGGCCCTGAAAAGCGCTGCCACCACGGCTCCAGAATCGGCTCCAATGCCCCGCTATCGAGATGCGGGCGCAGCATGTCCTCGAACAGGTGAATCACCCCTACGCCTGCGACAGCAGTACTGATTGCAAGGTCGATTGCCGCGCCGGGCCTGACGAGAAGCGGTCCCGACGGATTCAACTGCACTACCTCGCCGTCGCGCTCGAAATACCAGGTCGGCGTAGCGCCGCCGGCAAACTGGCCACGCAAGCACGCATGAGCCAGCAGGTCGCGCGGATGCTCGGGTCTGCCATGCGTGTCGAGATAGCCCGGCGTCGCGGCGGTAGCGAAGCGCTGCACACGCGGACCGATTGGCATCGCGATCATGTCCTGCTCGAGCCGCTCGTCGTAGCGAATGCCCGCATCGCAACCGATCGACAGCACATCGACGAAGCCGTCCTCCACCACAACCTCCACGCGTATGTCGGGATAGGCCTTCAAGAACTGGGGAATGACGGTCGGCAACACGATGCGTGCGGCGCTCGACGGCACGTTGAGTTTGAGCGTGCCGCTCGGCTTGTCCCTGAAGCGGTTCAGGACGTCCAGCGCGGCTTCCATTTCGCTGAACAACGGCGTTAGCTTTTCGATCAGACGCAATCCGGCTTCGGTCGGGGCCACGCTGCGTGTGGTTCGGTTGAGCAGGCGCATACCCAGCTTCGATTCGAGACGGCGCACGGCAATACTGAGACTGGAGGCGGAGACGCCGCTGATGCGCGCGGCGTCGCGAAAGCCGCCAGTGCGCGCGACTGATACGAAGGCGGCAAGATCGTTGAATTCCATGGCCATTGTTTAAAATGTTTAACAACCCGTGCAATTTAGGCCGGATTATCGAACAACGCAATCCTCGTCATACTGCTGCTCAAACCCTCACCTCAAGGAGCGCGCTATGTCGAACTTCACCCCTGTGGACACATTTCCGCTGGCTGGCCACCCCGTGCAACGCATGGGCTATGGCGCCATGCAACTGGCCGGACCCGGCGTATTCGGACCGCCGAAAGATCGCGACGCGGCGATCGCCGTGCTGCGCGAAGCAGTGGCGTCGGGCGTCAATCACATCGATACGAGCGACTTCTACGGGCCCCACATCACCAACCAGTTGATTCGCGAAGCACTGCATCCGTATCCGGACGACCTCATGATCGTCACGAAGGTTGGCGCGGTTCGTGGCAGCGATGGCTCGTGGTTGCCGGCGCTCGAGCCGGAAGATATCGAGCGCGGCGTCCACGACAACCTTCGCAATCTCGGTGTCGACGCACTCGACGTCGTCAATATGCGAATCATGGGCGACGTGCATGCCCCGTCCGAAGGGTCGATCGAAAAGCAGGTCGTGGCGCTTGCCGAACTTCAACAGCGAGGGCTGGTTCGCCATATCGGCTTGAGCAACGCAACCGCGGCCCAGGTTGCCGAGGCACAGGGCATCGCGGAGATTGTCTGCGTACAGAATCACTACAACCTGGTTCACCGGGAAGACGATGCGCTGGTCGATGAACTGGCGGTGAAGGGCATCGCATACGTACCGTTCTTCCCGCTTGGCGGATTCACACCGATCCAGTCGTCAGCGCTTTCCACGATCGCGCAAACGATCGGTGCGACGCCGATGCAGGTGGCGCTCGCCTGGCTCCTGCATCGCGCGCCCAACATCCTGCTGATTCCGGGCACTTCGTCGCTCGGGCATCTGCGGGAGAACATGCAGGCAGCACACTTGAGATTGACCGACGAGGTGCGCGCTGAACTGGACGCAATTGGCGGCAGGAATGAGAAGGCGTAATCGCACTTATTGGATTGCGCGCACGATCCGCTTCGGGTCGATGCTATCGATGTCCGTGCGCCGATGGACCCGCCCGGTAGCGCAGCGCATCGACCAGCACGGCCTTTTCAACCACTCATTGCGTTGGCACCGACCTAGGCCACGGCACATGCACAGGCGTTCAAGTCGCCACCGCGTCCACGATGCATTCCCGCAACCATTGGTGCGCCGGGTCTCGATGAGAGCGCTCGTGCCAGAGCATCGCCATTTCATAGCCCGGCACTTCAACCGGCGCCTCGACGACTCTGAGCGCGCCATTGCCGCGCACCAATCGCGCCGGCACCATCGCCACGAGGTCCGTACTCGCCAAGGCTGACATCACAAACAGGAAGTGCGGAACCGAAAGCACAACCCTGCGCGTGAGACCCACCGCAGCCAGTGCCTCATCCGTGACGCCGCTAAACCCGCCACCATCCGGCGACACGATCACGTGCTCCAGTTTGCAGAACTGCGCAAGCGTTGGCCGGCGCTTCAGGCGCGGATGGTCCGCGCGGCCTGCCAGCACATACCGCTCCTTGAAAAGTAGCCGCCCGCGCAATCCGGGCGGCGCGCCTTCGCTGGTATGGAATGCCAGATCGATGTCTCCCTGTTCCGCCTGCTTCGCGATGCGTGGCGGAACAGCTTCCACGATCGCGAGCCGGGTGCCGGGCGCCGCCGTGCGCAAGCTGGACAGGACGGGCAGCAGGATCGTCGATTCGGCATAGTCGGTCGCGGCAACGCGCCACGTATGACTCGCTTCGGTTGGATTAAACGGGCTGGCCGGCGACACCGCGTGCTCAAGCGCATCGAGCGCCTGGCGCAAAGGTTCGCGCAATTCTTCGGCCCTCGCGGTGGGGCGCATGCCTCGGGGACCCGGCAGCAACAGCGGGTCGCCAAAGATATCCCGCAGCTTGGCAAGATGCACGCTGACCGACGGCTGAGAGAAGTTCAGGCGTTCGGCTGCACGGGTCACATTGTGCTCCGACAACAGGACATCGAGTGTCACCAGCAGGTTGAGATCCAGCCTTCTGAGATTATTCATGGCAATACCTGACATGTTGGTTATTCATTTCCAATATACCGGCAAGAGACCTATCGTGGCGCTTTCTCGCAAAGGAGGTCAGGTCATGAATGTTCTTCTCGTCTATGCACATCCGGAACCCCGGTCATTGAACGGGTCCCTTAAGGACTTTTCGGTCAAGCGTCTCGAGGACGCCGGCCACGTTGTCCAGGTATCCGATCTGTATGCGATGAACTGGAAAGCATCGCTCGATGCAAACGACAGCCTGGACAGGCAACCGGGCGCGCGTTTCGATGCCTCTCTCGATTCGAAGCGTGCTTTCAAAGACGGACGGCAAAGCCAGGACATCGCACTTGAACAGGAGAAGCTGAGGTGGGCGGACGCAGTGATTCTGCAGTTTCCGCTGTGGTGGTTCTCGATGCCTGCGATCCTGAAAGGCTGGGTGGAACGCGTCTATGCATATGGCTTCGCGTATGGAGTCGGGGAGCACTCCGACGCGCGCTGGGGCGACCGTTACGGGGAAGGCAACATGGCGGGCAAGCGGGCAATGCTGGTCGTGACAACTGGTGGCTGGGAGTCACATTACAGCCCGCGCGGTATCAACGGGCCGATCGACGATGTCTTGTTCCCCATCCAGCACGGCATTCTGTATTACCCTGGTTTCGACGTGTTGCCACCGTTCGTGATTCATCGGACAAGCCGGATTGACGAAGCACGATTTTCAGAAGTCCGTGACGAACTCGGGCAACGTCTCGATGACCTTTGGAAGACTGCGCCGATACCGTTTCGCCGGCAGAACGCCGGCGCATATGACATCCCGGCGCTTACATTGCGACCTGATGTTGCTACGGATCAGGTTGGCTTTTCAGCGCACATTGAATAGATGCGTTGCGTTCCCCACATTCGTGCGCAGGGCGTAACTGTTAAATAGAGGTTCGGGTTGGGCCACTCCAGCTCCCGCTGGAATGGCGCCAAGCTGACGAGACCGTATGCTTCGCTGAAATTTGGTTGTAAGTCGCCGTTGTTAGAGTCGTTGACAGAATTTTGCCGCTAGATGCCAGACAGTGTTCTTTGGACACATAGAAAGGGGGAGAGCGACAAACCATGAAAATGAATCGTGTGTTCTGGCTCATTCTGACGCTGCTTTTTACGAACCCGGTCTGGGCGTTCCAGTCCAGGGTCGTCACCATTCCCAGCGCGGCCATGCATAGGTCGTTTGAGGCGACTGTGGTGCTGCCTGACCAATACACGCACGGCAAAGCGGCCGATCGCTTTCCCGTCGTCTATTTGCTGCACGGCTCGGGCGGCGACTACACCGACTGGACCACGAATTCGCACATCGGCAAACTGGCCGACCGCTATCACGTGATCCTCGTCATGCCGGACGGCGGTCACGAGAGCTGGTATATCGACAGCCCTGTCGATCCGCGCAGCCGTTACGCAACCTATGTAGGTACAGAAGTCGTCGGATATATCGACACGCATTTCCGTACGATTGCGACGCGCCAGGCGCGCGCGATTACGGGGTTGAGCATGGGCGGCTTCGGGGCGCTGCATATCGCGCTAGATCGGCCGGACGAATTCGGCGCGGCAGGAAGTATTAGCGGAGCGGTCGATCCGCGCGGGTGTGAGGATGAGCCCGGGATCGATCAGGTATTTGGTGATCCGACTCGCCACGCCGACTTCTGGAACAACGAGGCGATTGTCGAGAACGCCCGTAGTCTGGGAAATGCGCATATTGCGCTGACGATCGATTGCGGGGTGAACGATTCGCTTGTTCAGTCGAACCGGATGCTGCATGCGCGGCTCGTCGAGTTGGGCGTGCCGCATGATTACGCGGAGCGGCCTGGCGGGCATACGTGGAAGTATTGGGCGAATGCGGTGCAATACCAAGTGCTGTTCTTTGCCAGTTCATTCAAGCGGAGTGGCGGAGCGGCACAGACGTGACGCGTGCATGGCTTGAGCCATCACTGCATGCCTGAATGCTCGCTTAGAAACTGGCAGACAGTGTGATGCATTGCCTTTACGCCGGGACTCGATTCGAGCGCACGCCAGCACCCATGTACGAGTCCGGTTCCAATCCACAACCGGGCCTGGCCGCCGGCCGTATTAACGCGTTCGACAAACACCGTCGCGTCGTCCCGCAACGGATCGTGTTCAACACCTACGGCAAGTGTCGGCGGGAGTCGGTCGAAGCGTGCCGCATCGAGCGGTATCGTCCACGCAGGATAGGGTGGCCGTTCGCCCCAATACAGATCGCGAAACGCACGGACATCGGCAAGCGTGAGCATCGGCGCGTGCGCTTCGCTTTCGCGCGCGGGCATTTGCGGCTCGGTGCCGAGCATTGGATAGATCAGCGCAAGTCCGCGCACGCCTTGTAGACCGTCATCGCGCAACCGCATCGCGACGCTGGCAGCAAGCGTGGCGCCGGCACTGTCACCCGCTAACTGCAGTGCGCCACCTGAGAGCGACTCGAACGGCAACTGGCCGGCCAGTGCGGCGAGCGTAATCTCCAGGCAATCCTCATGCGCTGCCGGAGCGCGGTGTTCGGGAGCCAGCCGGTAGTCGACCGCAATTACATCGAGTCCGGTATCCGTGGCAATTCGTGCGGTTACGATCTCGTGACTATCTAGCGAGCCGAGCACGAAGCCGCCACCGTGAAAGTACAACACGGTGCCGACGGGTGTCCCGCTCGCCTTTCTACGATTTCGATAAAGCCGCAACCTGATCAGATGCCCCGCGCTCGCCTGAAACACAGCGTCTTCGGTTATCACATCGGCTGGCAAAGGCGGCGTGAGTGCCGCCGCATAGCGATCGTAAATCGCGCGCTGTTCGCTCGGCGGCAATGAAGTCGAATGCCCCGCATAGATGGCGGCGGTCCGTTCGATGAACGCAGCGATCTCGGGCTCAAGCATGCTCATTCCCCTCGCTACTCATACGCGGCGCCTTGACAGGCAAGCCGATCACGCGGCCTGCAAACCTGGCCGTCGGCAACCCAGTATGCGCTTCTGCCAACGCCCGCACGCGCGCCTCGACATCCGGGTCGAAGGCAACAGCGCGTGGTCCGCCGGTATCCACATGCAGCAGCATCTGTTCGCCTGCGGCCACCGGTTCAATGCCCTCATCAGCGAACATTTCGAGGTACAGATGCAGCCGCTTCGCATCATGCCCAAGCACGCGCATATCGACGCGAACCTGCACACCCTCCTTGATTTCATGCAGGTAGTTGATATGCGCTTCGAGCGTATAGATCGAGCGGCCACGTTCCTTGCGCACCGAATCAGGTAGCCCGATCACATCGATCAAGGCATCAGTCGCGAAGCTGAAAATCAGCATGTAGAACGCGTCGCGCAAATGGCCGTTGTAGTCGACCCACTCGGCGCGCACGACGTCGCGATAGCAGGGCAGTGAAGCATGGTGCGGCGTAGGCATATGCAATCGTTTCCTTTATCCCTATGAGCCTTGCTGGCCACAGCGATCTTGTGCCGCAGACGCATCCCGGTGGATGCTGGGCGGAGCGTCTTCCGGCACACAGTATCACTCCGCAGGAAGCATGCCGTGCCGCGCCTTGGCTTCTCCAATCGCCGCCAGCACACTCGTAATGCAATCGTCCCGATAGCGCTCAAGCTGCTTGATCGAGCGCTGCCCAACCTGTTCGGATGTTCCGTCCACCACCCGGTCGATCAATTCGTCAGTGAGCTGCGGCGCTACCAGTTTAGTCCACGGCAGCTCCAACGCGGGTCCAAACTGCTGCATGAAGTGGCGCATACCCGCATCGCCGCCTGCCAGGGTGTAGGTCAGGAACGTGCCCATGAAAGACCAGCGGATGCCCGCGCCGAAGCGGATCGCATCGTCGATTTCGCCCGTGGTCGCCACGCCTTCGTTGACCAGATGCAGCGCCTCGCGCCACAGCGCTTCGAGCAAGCGGTCGGCGATAAAGCCGGGCACTTCCTTGCGTACGAGAAGCGGGCGCATCGACAGCGAACGATAAACCTGCATCGCGGCGTCGATGGTCGCCGGTGCGGTACGTTCACCGCCGAGCACTTCGACGAGCGGCAGCAGATACACCGGATTGAACGGGTGCCCGACGATGCAACGCTGCGGATTCACCGCCCGTGCGTAGAAATCGCTCGGCAGCAAGCCGGAAGTGGATGAGGCAATGATTGCATCAGGCTTCGCCGCATGGCTGATCTGCTCGTGCAAGGCGAGCTTCAATTCTTCGCGTTCGGGCGCGCTTTCCTGAATGAAATCCGCCTGTTCGACACAGGCTTCAATCGTATCGACGAAACGCAGCCTGTCGGGCGTTGCGCCCTCGGCGAGGCCGACGCGCTCCAAGGCTGGCCAAGCATTCGCGATGTTCTCGCGCAATTGTTTCTCCGCGCCGGGAGCGGGATCCCACGCGACGACGTCGAGTCCGTGGGCGAGCGCGCGCGCGACCCAGCCGCTGCCGATCACGCCCGCGCCGATTGCCGCAAATGTTTTGATATCGACGATCACTGCCATTGCTAATGTTTCCTTTGCCTATGAGTTTTCAGGTTCCGCAGCGCGCTATATGAAGCGCAATGGGTACGCGACATCTTCACGCGTACTGCCCGGCCACGCGCCGCTCCAACTGCCGCTCGCCACGCGCGGGCAAGCCGAGTTTGCGGCGGCCTTCCGCGGGTGTCAGCGCGCGCCCGCCGAGCCGTTCGATGATCTCGACCGCGCGTTGCACCAGCGTGCCGTTTGTTGCATGCACACCTTTGTCGAGCCAGATGTTGTCTTCGAGGCCGACACGTACGTGGCCGCCGAGGAGCATCGCCTGCGCGACCATCGGCATCTGCATGCGGCCGATGCCGAAGCCGGCCCATTGCGCGCCAGGCGGAAGGCTGTCCGCCATCGCTTTCATCGTCGTGGTATCGGCGGGCGCGCCCCATGGAATGCCGAGGCAGATCTGGAACAGCGGCGGCGCGTCGAGCAAACCTTCCTTGAGCAATTGTTTTGCGAACCACAGATGCCCGGTATCGAAGATCTCCAGCTCCGGCTTCACGCCGAGTTCCTGAATACGCTGCGCGCCGGCCCGCAGTTGCGCGGGCGTCGACACGTAGATGTAGTCGCCGTCGCCGAAATTGAGCGTGCCGCAATCGAGTGTGCAGATTTCCGGCAGCAGTTCCTCGACGTGCGCAAGGCGCGTCAAGCCGCCGACGAGGTCGGTTCCCGCGCCGAAGCGCATCGGATCTTCGCCGGGACCGATCTCGAGATCGCCGCCCATGCCCGCTGTCAGATTGATGATCACGTCGGTGCCTGACGAACGGATCCGGTCGACAACTTCGCGATACAACTGCGGATCGCGGCTGCCGCGGCCGGTTTTCGGATCGCGCACGTGGCAATGCGCGACGGTGGCGCCGGCTTTTGCGGCTTCGATAGCGGCTTCTGCAATCTGCTTCGGCGTGACGGGGATGGCCGGATGCTTGCCGACCGTATCGCCCGCGCCGGTGACCGCGCAGGTCACGATGACTTCATGATTCATGCGTGCTAGTTCCTGTGGATTGAAATGCGTGACTGGATGGATGCAAATCGGACTGGGTTAGAGCCGGCCCCCTCAAAGCCCGAGATAGGCTTTCACCGCCGGCAAACCGTCTTTACCGTCATACGTCTTCACGCCTGAGAGCCACGCATCCAGTACTTGCGGGTTCTTCTTCAGATACGCTTTGGCGGCATCGGCAGGCTTCTCCTTGTTCATCACCGATTGCATCACCACGTTCTCCAGTTGCGTCGAAAAGCGCAGATTGCTCACGAGCTTGCCGGCGTTCGGGCAACGCGTCAGAAAGTCGGGGGACGTCAGCGTATAAACGCGTGCTTCGCCATCGTTCGGACCGAATACGCCGTCGCTGCCGGTGAGGTATTTCATATCGATCTGGATATTCATCGGATGCGGTTCCCAGCCGAGAAACACCACCCATTTCTTCGAGCGAATGGCGCGATCCACCGAAACCAGCATGCCCGCTTCACTCGATTCGATCAGCTTGAAATCGCCGAGGCCGAACTGATTGCTGGCGATCATTTTCTGAATCGCCGCGTTCGCGCTGCTGCCGGGTTCGATGCCATAAATCTTGCCGTCGAGCTGATCGCGGTGTTTGGCGATGTCGGCGAAGGTCTTCAGGCCGGCGTCGTATTCGTAGCTCGGCACGGCGAAGGTCGCTTTAGCGCCGGTCAGGTTAGGCGGTTGCAGCACCTGAATCGATTTCGAATCGATGAACGGCGTGATCGCTTTCTCCTGCACCGGCCACCAGTAGCCGAGCGATACGTCGAGCTGTTTGCTCTTCAGGCCCGCGAACGAAATCGGCACCGACGCGACGGTCGTCACAGGCTGATAGCCGAGTCCCTCGAATACGGTCGAGGCGAGCGCCGTGGTCGACGTGATGTCTGTCCAGCCGATGTCGGCAAAATGCACCGCGCGGCAGGTGGCGGGATCCTGTGCGAGTGCAGGCGACGCAGCGACGACAGCCGCCAGACAGGCAAGATGGGCAAGCAAGGCTTTGACGCGTAACTTCATGACGTTCCCCCTTCGGACACGTTGAACAGCGTGTTACGAAATGGCCGCTGCAAGAAAAAAACCGAGCGGCCCCCGGACCTGCGCGATACGGCTCGAGCCATGCTTGAGCAGGGCTTGAGTTGCACGAGTGACGTAACGTTAATGCCCCATATTCCTGCCAAAGCGACCGCCAGCGACCCGTTCTTGCTCCCACGCGACAACGAGGGAAAACCAGCATCGTTCGTCATTGCGGTGCAGCATCGATTTGCAGCAGTGAATTTTGGTGCGCCTTGCCGGCTTGCGCGCTGCTTGCTACGCTCGCCCGGAACCCCGCGTTCGCTTGCGGCTTGTGTCCCTCTGTGTCCCTGATCGAGTCATCTGCACGATGCCCGAAGATATGTCGTTCCTGCTGCTGCCTGGCTTTTCGGCGATCGGCTTCATGTCGGCGGTCGAGCCTTTGCGCGTGGCGAACCGCTTTCGCGGCGATCTCTACCGCTGGCGCATTCTGAGTCTCGACGGTGCCCCAGTCGCGGCCAGCAACGGTATTTCGATCAATGCGGAAGCGGCAATCGCCGATGTCCATGAGGCGCAGACGGTATTCGTCGTCGCGGGCTTCGAGCCGCTCGCCTGCTATACGCGCGTGCTCGGCGATTGCCTGAAGCGGCTCGAGCGCGCGGGCGCGACGCTTGGTGGCATCGACACGGGCAGCTTCATCCTTGCGGAAGCCGGGCTCCTGAGCGGCTCGGACAGCGTGACCGTACATTGGGAAGCGTTGTCGGCGTTCAGCGAGCGCTATCCGTCGCTGAACGCAAGTCAGGAGCTGTTTGAAATCGGTGCGCGGCGTATTACCTGTGCGGGCGGCACGGCGTCGATCGACATGATGCTCGACCTGATCGGCCGCAAGCACGGCGCAGCGTTGGCCTCGGCGGTGTCGGAACAGTTTGTCGTGAGCCGGATCCGGCAGCGTTCGGACCATCAGCGGATGGAAATTGCGGCGCGTTACGGCGTGCACAACCGCAAGCTGATTCAGGTGATCGGCGCAATGGAACAGCATATGGAAGAGCCGCTGACGCCCGACCAGCTCGCAGAGGAAATCAGCGTGACGCGGCGGCAACTGGAGCGGTTGTTCTGTGCGTCGCTGAAGGACACGCCGACGCATTTCTATCTGCAACTGCGCCTCACCCGTGCGCGCGAGTTGCTGCAGCAGACGGACATGTCGATCACATCGATTTGCGTCGCATGCGGATTCGAGTCGCCCTCGCATTTTTCGCGGACGTATCGCGCGCGGTTCGGCGTGAGCCCGAGAAGCGACCGGCAGGTGACGGGCGGCAGAAATGGTAGCGCGGTGTTGTCATCAAGTGAGGCAACCCAGGCATCGACTCCCGCATTGTCGGAAAGCTGACTTCGTTGCGCGCGAAGCCTCAAACATTGAGAGCCTGATCTGCCGGCTTGATGACTCATATTTCAACAAGCGTTCACCGCAATTGTGCCGTTTCTAGCAACAGTGAATTCGCTTATTAGGGGTTTACCCTATATCTGCTGCCTCCTAGACTGTCGTCACTGGCTGCAAACAAACACGTTTGCAGCGCCGCAAAAAACAATCTCTGGAGGTAGTCGTCATGAAATCCCTGATCGAAGCTGTTGTTATCGCCGCTCTCATTACTGCGCCGCTCGCTGCTTTTGCTCAATCCAATCAGCCGGTGACCCGCGCCCAAGTGCGTGCGGAGCTGGTGCAACTGGAAAAAGCGGGTTACAACCCGGCTTTGTCGAATGCGGATGACTACCCGGCAAACATTCAGGCTGCTGAAGCCCGCGTCGCTGCACAAAACGGCGTCGCCCAAACCAGCGGTTATGGAACGGCAACGAACGGCTCGTCGCAAGCAGGCAGCCGCACCGAAACGACGCCGAGCTCGTATTCGGCTCCGGTTGTCAACGTCGGTCATTAATAGGCGGTGGCGCGAGCAGTAGTCTCGCACCCGCTTGATTGACCGCGATTGACAGCGGCCCCGCTTTCACTTGAATGTGAAAGCGGGGCCGCTGTGCTATTGAGCGTTGAATGAGGCCTTCGGCGCTCCTGGCCTCATGCGGGCACTTAACCCTGAACGGCAGTCAACTGCCTGAGTTGCTCCAGCAGCTTCACCGCCGGACTCGGCAGAATCCCCTGACGGCGCCGAAACGCCGTCAACGTACGGCGCGCGACGAGACCCGGAATCGGCAGCGTATCGAACACGCCGGCCGCACTTTCGGTGTCGTACATTGGCGTCGCCATCCAGCTTAGAAATCCCGCACGCGTCACCAGGCTTTTCAACACGGTGATCGAGCGCGTCTCGACGGCAATCTGCGGCATGCCGAGCCCATGCTCGGCAAACACATGCTGCATATGCTCGAACGGACCCGTCCCACGAGGCGGCACACACCACTGCTGATCGAGTGTGTCAGCGAGCGATAAATCCGTTTTGCCTCGCAGCGGATGATCGAGCGCGGCGACCACATAGCTCGTGTCCTCCCATCTGCAATCGGCAATCGCGGTAATCTCGTCCGTGTCGGGCACCGCCATGCTGAGCGCGAGGTCGATCTCGTGTTTCATCAGGCTGTCAGCAAGCCGGTCCCATACCCCCTCCATGATCTCCACACGCAGATTCGGCCAGCGCGCGAGCACGCCGCTCACCGCGAGCGGCAGCACGAGCGTCGCGATGCTCGCCACCGCGCCGACGCGAATCGTCCCTTTCGCGAGGCCGCGCATTGCGTCGATCTCCTCGCGCGCGTGATCGGCTTCGCGTTGCAGCAGCGTGGCGTGCGGCAGCAGCGCGCTGCCGATCGCAGTAAGCTGCATACCCTTCGAATGCCGTTCGAACAGCGGTGCGCCGACCTGATCCTCGAGCCGCTTGATGGTGCGGCTCAGCGCGGGCTGCGTGACGTGCAGCACCTCCGCGGCACGGCCCAGGCTGCCGCTCGCGACGATGGTTGCAAACGCGTGCAATTGCTGAAGATTGAAAGTCATGCGCAAAAGTAATGCCTTTTCTCAAAAAAGGCAATTTTCAATCAACCTCGAGCTTCCGATAATGAGCCATCAAGAAACGGCGCTCATCACTAGGAGACATGGATGACCAGCAACGCGCCCCGTTCAGATGCATCGGGATCTTCTCAACACGAACCCTTCACCGTGCGCCACGCCGTCATCGATCTCATGCGGCGCCTCGGCATGACTTCGGTGTTCGCCAATCCGGGGTCGACGGAATTACCGCTGTTCCGCGATTTCCCGCCAGATTTCCGTTACGTGCTGGGTTTGCAGGAAGCAGTCGTGGTCGGCATGGCCGACGGTTACGCGCAGGCCACCCGCAACGCTTCGTTTGTCAATCTGCACTCGGCGGCGGGCGTGGGCAATGCGATGGGCAACATCTTCACCGCGTTCCGCAATCGCACGCCGATCGTGATTACCGCCGGGCAGCAGGCCCGTTCGATTCTGCCGTTCGACCCGTTCCTCGCGTCGGCGCAAGCCACCGAATTGCCGAAACCGTACGTCAAATGGAGCATCGAACCGGCACGCGCCGAAGACGTGCCGCTGGCGATCGCGCGCGCCTATCACGTGGCGATGCAGGAGCCGCGCGGGCCGGTGCTGGTGTCGATTCCCGTCGACGATTGGGACCGCGCCGCGGAGCCGGTGCCGGCACGCGTAGTGAGCACCGAGACGCGGCCGGAGCCGTTCGTGCTGGCGCAGATCGGCGCGGCGCTCGATGCCTGTGAACGGCCGGCTTTCGTGGTGGGCGGCGCTGTCGACCGCGCTGGCGGCTGGGACGAAGTCGTGCGTCTTGCCGAACGCCACAACGCCCGCGTGTTCGTCGCGCCGATGACGGGCCGCTGCGCGTTCCCCGAAGACCACCGCCTGTTCGCCGGTTTCTTGCCGGCGATGCGCGAGAAGATCGTCGAGCTGCTCGGCGGCCATGACCTGATCTTCGTAATCGGCGCACCGGCCTTCACGTATCACGTCGAAGGTCACGGCCCGCATCTGCCTGCCGGTGCAACGCTGTGCCAGTTGATCGACGACCCGGCCATTGCGGCATGGGCGCCGACCGGCACCGCGGTGGTCGGCAATATTCGCCTCGGCGTGACCGATCTGCTGACGCGGCCCGCGCCGAAGACGCGCCCCTTGCCCGCGCCACGCGCCGCATCGCCGCGTGCAGAGCCGTCTCCGTTGATGTCGGTAGCGTTCGCCTTGCAGACCCTCGCCGAAGTGCGCCAAGCGGACGACATCGTGGTCGAGGAGGCGCCGAGTTCGCGGCCGGTCATGCAGAACTATCTGCCGTTCACACGCAGCGGCACCTTCTACACGATGGACAGCGGCGGCCTGGGCTTCGGCATGCCGGCTGCTGTCGGCGTGGCGTTGGCGAAGCCCGGCATACGCGTGATCGGCCTGATCGGCGACGGCTCCAGCATGTATTCGATCCAGACCATCTATAGCGCCGTGCAGATGAAATTGCCGATTACATTCGTGATCCTGAACAATTCACGCTATGCCGCGTTGCAGGATTTTGCCCCGGAATTCGGCTTTGGTCCGAGCGATCCGGTGCAAGGCACCGATCTGCCGGGACTCGACTTCGTAGCACTTGCTGCGGGCATGGGGTGCCAGGGCACGCGCGTGACCGACGCCGAACGCCTGCACGACGTGCTGCGCGACGCGTTGGCGTCATCTGGACCGATGCTGGTCGAAGTCGTCGTGGCTTGAGCTCAGGCGAGCGTCGCGCCCGCATTCATAAAACTTTCCGCAGGAGACAACACGATGCAGAGTATTTCGATGCTGATCAACGGCGCAGCCGTGCAAGCGAGCAACGGCGCCACCTTCGAGCGCCGCAATCCGCTCGATGGAGAAGTCGCGACGCGTGCTCCCGCGGCGACGGTTGCCGACGCGGTAGCCGCCGCCGATGCCGCGGCAGCGGCGTTTCCGGCATGGTCCGCGCTGGGGCCGAGCGAGCGCCGCGCGCTGCTGATGAAGGCCGCGCATGCGCTGGAAGCACGCAGCGAGGCGTTCGCCGCGGTGATGGCAGCGGAGACGGGCGCGTCGGCAATGTGGGCCGGCTTCAATGTGCATCTCGCTGCCGGCGGATTGATGGAAGCGGCAGCACTTACTACGCAGATCGGCGGCGAGTTGATCCCGTCCGACGTGCCCGGCAGCCTCGCGATGGGCGTGCGTCAGCCGGCCGGCGTCGTGCTGGGCATCGCGCCGTGGAACGCACCGGTGATCCTCGCCGTGCGTGCGATCGCGTTGCCACTCGCATGCGGCAATACGGTCGTGCTGAAGGGTTCGGAAATCTGCCCCGGCACACACGGACTGATTATCGAAGTGCTGCAGGAAGCGGGCTTGCCGAAGGGCGTGGTGAACTTCGTCACCAATGCGCCGGCCGATGCTGGCGCGGTCGTCGAGGCGCTGATCGCGCATCCGAAAGTCCGGCGTGTCAATTTCACCGGCTCCACGCATGTGGGCAAGATTATTGCGGCGACGTGTGCGCGCTATTTGAAACCGTCGGTGCTGGAACTCGGCGGAAAAGCGCCGTTGATCGTGCTCGACGACGCGGATCTCGATGCAGCCGTCAATGCTGCTGCATTCGGTGCGTTCACCAACTCGGGGCAGATCTGCATGTCGACGGAACGGATCATCGTCGACGAACGGATCGCCGATCAGTTCGTTGCAACGTTCGCGCAGAAAGCGCGCGGCCTGCCGCTCGGTGATCCACGCAAGGGACCAGTGGTGTTGGGATCGGTCGTCGACATGAGCACGGTGGAACGCTGCAATGCGCTGATCGACGACGCGCTGGCCAAAGGCGCCACGCTCGTCTGCGGGGGCAAGGCGGACAGCACCTTGATGCCCGCCACGCTGCTCGACCACGTCACACGTGCCATGCGCATCTATGGCGACGAATCGTTCGGACCGGTTAAGGGCATCGTGCGCGTCAACGGCGAAGACGAAGCCGTGGCCTGTGCGAACGACAACGAGTATGGGCTTTCGTCGGCTGTGTTCAGCCGCGATATCGCGCGCGCGATGAATGTCGCGCGGCGCATCGAATCGGGGATCTGCCATGTCAACGGGCCGACCGTTCACGACGAAGCGCAAATGCCGTTCGGCGGCGTGAAAGGCAGCGGCTTTGGACGCTTCGGTGGGCAGGCGGGGATCGCAGAGTTTACGGATTTGCGCTGGATTACGGTGCAGACCACGCCGCGTCATTATCCGTTCTGAAGGGCGGAGTGCCGTTGCGGCCGCTGCGTATCGCTACGCGCAATTTCTCCGCAGCGATACGAAGTGTCGTGAAAGCCATGCATACATGTCATGGCTTTTGCGCGAAACGGCAATGTCAAAAGCCGTTCGCTCGCTCACATACTGACTAAAAAACGTGACCTCAAAAGCGCGGCGCCCAGATCGCGCACACAAACCAGGAGACAGCTTCATGACGAGTTATGTACCGCCGGCCGGCTCGGCCAGTGCGGCAACCGGCAAGGCCAACGCGCCACTTGCCGGCCATCAGGCGGGAGTCGAGGAGGGGCGCTATGCCGTCGATATCGGCCGCACGCTCGACGAAGGTCCTTACACCACGATGCAGAAGATCGTGGTGTTTCTCGCGGCCTTGTCGATCGTTCTGGACGGCTTCGACAGCCAGTTGATCGGCTTTGCGATTCCCGTGCTGATCAAGGAATGGGGCGTCACGCGCGCGGCTTTTGCACCGGTGGTCGCGGCCGGTTTGATCGGCATGGGCATAGGCAGCGCGTGTGCCGGGCTGCTGGCCGATCGCTTCGGCCGCCGCTGGGCGGTGATCGGCAGCGTGCTGGTGTTCGGCGCCGCCACCTGCGGCATCAGCTTCGCCCCCGACATCGTGACGATTGCCGTGCTGCGCTTTATTGCGGGGCTCGGTATCGGCGGCGCGTTGCCGAGCTCGACGACCATGACCGCGGAGTTCACGCCGGCTCGCCGCCGCACCTTGGCGGTCACCGCGACGATTGTCTGCGTGCCGCTCGGCGGCATGGTGGCGGGATTGTTCGCGCATGAAATTCTGCCGACGTATGGATGGCGCGGCTTGTTCATGATCGGCGGTGTGCTGCCTCTCGCGCTCAGCGTGTTGTTGTTCTTCACATTGCCCGAATCGCCGCGCTTTCTCGCCCGGCACCCGCGGCGCTGGCCGGAACTCAAACGCCTGCTTGGCCGGATGTCGCGTCCGGTGGCCAGCGGCTGCGTGTTTACCGACTCGCGCGAACAGGCTGTTGAAAAACATACGGGTTTTACAGCGTTGTTCCGCGAGGGCCTCGCGCTCGATACGGTGGCTATCTGGTGCGCGTTCTGCCTGTGCCTGCTGGCCGTCTATAGCGCCTTCAGTTGGCTGCCGACGATGCTGAGCACGCAGGGCTTGTCGGTGTCGGTGGCGGGGGCGGGGCTCACCGCATACAACCTCGGCGGTGTGGTCGGCGCGTTGCTGTGCGCGGTGGTGATCGCCCGTACCGGTTCGCGCTGGCCGTTGATTATCTGCAGCGCGGGTGGTGCGGCGAGCGCGTTGCTGCTGCTCGGTGTGAACATCTCCGACCACACCGGCTTGCTGATATTCGGTCTTGGCGTACACGGCCTGTTTGTCAACGCGGTCCAGTCGACGATGTTTGCGTTGTGCGCTTATGTCTATCCGACCCGTGTGCGTGCAACCGGTACCGCATCGGCGCTCGCGTTCGGCCGGCTCGGCGCGATTGCCAGTGCGTTCGCGGGTGCGGTGGTGATTACGGCGGGCGGTGCATCGTCATACCTGTGGATGCTCGGCATCGCGATGGTGATCGTGATGGTCGCGCTGATGGTGGTCAAACGTCATATTCCGAAGCCGGGCGGTTGAAGGACGCAATGTCCTGAATCGCGGTGACCGGGTTTGACACGCGGATCGCCGCTATCTGAAGCAGTCAATCTTTAGCGTATCGGACGGCTTGAATAGCGGTCGGTATCGTCACGTCTGTCATTAGTATCGCTACATAAAAACGCTGCGTGCGGGACGCATACGGATTGGTGTGCGCTCACACAAAGCACTAGTCCAGGAGACTCGGAGATAATGAAATACAAACTCGCTTTGGGCAGTATGTTGCTCGGTATCAGTGCATCGTCGTTCGCGCAGAGCAGCGTGACGTTGTACGGAATCATCGATACCGGCATCGAACTGGTGACGCATGCAAACGCAGCGGGCGATAGCGTCGTGCGGATGCCGGGCATCACCGGCGAATTTCCGTCGCGCTGGGGGATTCGCGGCAAGGAGGGATTGGGCGGCGGGTTGTCCGCGGTCTTCGTACTGGAAAGCGGCTTTAACACCAAAGCCGGCACGCTCAATCAGGGTGGCCGGTTGTTTGGACGGCAAGCCTTTGTGGGTCTCGAGAGTCCCTACGGTACGTTGACTTTCGGCCGCCAGTACACGATGACCTATTGGGCGATACTCGATTCCGATCTGCTCGGCCCTGATATATACGGTGGCACGGGTTCGTTCGATCAGTACATGCCGAGCGCGCGCAGCGACAACACGATTGCGTATAAAGGCACGTTCTCGGGCTTCACGTTCGGCGCGACCTATTCGTTCGGCCGCGATTCAGCGGGTACCGGCAATTCGCCGGGGCAGGGCACCTGTGTGGGGTCGATTCCGGGCAGTTCGCAGAGTTGCCGCGAATGGTCGACGATGTTGCGTTATGACATGAACGGCTACGGCGTGGCGGGCGCCTATGACGAGCAACGCGGCGGCCCGGGCGCGGCCGCGAATCTGTTCGACGGCACGGCGCCTTTTGCGCTGACACAACCTGGCGACGAGGACGTGCGGATGCAGTTGAACGGCTACGGACACATCGGCCCGGTAAAACTCGGGGCGGGTTGGCTTGGCCGTCACGTCGAGACGGTGTCGCCGGCGTTGCCGGATGTGCGCTCGAATCTGTACTACGTGACTGCGGCCTATAACGTGACGCCTGCATTCATTCTCGACGGCGGCGTGTACCGCATCATCAATCGTGCCGACGACACCCGCGGCACAATCGCTGCGCTACGCACCACATATCTGTTGTCGAAGCGTTCCGCGGTTTACCTGCAAGGGGCGTATCTGTTCAACAGTCCGCATGCCGCTTATACGGTGAGCCAGGGTGGCGGAGGCACGACGCCGGCGCCGGGCATCGGGCAACTCGGCGTGATGGCCGGCATTCGCCATTCGTTCTGAGCGATACGCTGAAAATGCCGTAGCGGTGAGTTCGGCAAGGGCCTTTGAGGATAATTGCCATTCGCCACGCTCGCCGAGCGTTTGCCGTAGCGCGCCCGGTTCCTTGGCCAGTAGTACTCCGATTGCATTGATCGTGGTTTCGGAGCGCAGGGTCAGAATCCCTTGGTCAGTTCGATACCGCCATAAAAGGAACGTGGCTGGCCGCTCGTCTTCTTCACGCCGGCATAGAAGCCCATGTCGAATTTCTCGCCAATCTTGATGCCCGTTAGCACAAGGCCGCCTTGCGTGGCCCGATAGTCGGGGTCGCCGTGCTTGATCACTTCGACGCCGGCCCACGCATCGCCGAACGTTCGATGCAGAAAGCGGGCTCGGCCCCAATAGGATGCCGGTCCGATCGTGTAAAAACCAATCCCGTTAAAAGCCCATTCCTGACCGAAATGCTGCTCACCCTGCAAACCAAGCGAGAGCCCCCACTGGCTGCCGTCGGCACGTGCGTTAGCACCGGATGGTGTCACGCGGTTATCGCGAAACCGCGGACCGGTCGATGCTTCAACCCATCCGCCTTGCCAGGCAGCCTGCGCGCCCAAGGCTGCCTCGACTGCCTGCCCCCTGACCTTGACAGTCGTTCCGTTCGTGCCGTACTGATAGTAATAGTCGCTGATCGCGAGCCGCTCGGTCAGGAATCGACTTGAAAAAAATGGTGCCGTGCCGCCGAGGTATTCGTTGCGTTCGCCTTGCTCGGCGATCGATGCGCCGGCAAATATCAACGGCTCCCCTGCGTGCGCCGACAGGCTAAATGGCAGGGCGCAAGCGGCGATTGCGATCGCTATCCGGCGAGGTATTGCTCGATTGTTCGGCGTGGTTTTCGTCATCTTCGTTCCCGAGATTTTGCAGCGTCAGCGAATGACGCGACGTGACGTTGTATAGATGCATTTGCCCAGTCGGCGTATCCAGGCTTCCGCTCGAACCCAATGAGACGCGCTGCGTCGTTTCACTGCCCGCCTGGCGCTGGCGCAGAAATACCTCCTGGCTCGTGTCGAACTCGCCATTGCAGAGGATCCACCACATGTCGCCGGTATCGCGTACCGCCGACACCACGGCAACGGGTACCGGATGAGCGTCGCGTGACCGGATCAAGAATCCCGGCGCCCAATGAGTACCCGCACCCAGCACACTCGTACTGGTGGGGGTGCCGCGCGCAAGACGCGTCAACAGGGTTGTCCGCTGGTCAGTCACGCCTCCCTGTTCGAATTGCAGACTGCTGCCGAACAGGAACGTCTCAAGTGGGCGACTCAGGTCTGCCGAAGCCCAGCTAAAGCGCAATCCGATTGTTCGATCAGAATTGGCGATGCCGCGATCGCCTCCGACGAACGTAACACTGGCCTTTGTACGTATGACGAGGTTCGGCAGGTGGATCTCGACCTCAGGGCTGCTTTCAGGCGACAACCAGACGGGAACTTCTCCGTGGTAAAGCGCACCGCTTGCCGAAAGGTCCTCCGATAGACCCAGACACGACCTGCCGTCCAGAGTCAGCATCATCGGTATATGCAATGGGAAGCGATATTCGGTGCGTCGGTTCTGCGCCCGGTGATAACTGAACCATGCGATGACACTCGCGGTTGCGATCGTGGAGCATGCCCATACTGTGTTCGCGGCACCGGCACTCACCGGTAACGTGCCGTGATACATCCGGTAGAAGCCGACCGGAATGCTCAATGCGGTCAGCCCTGCAACAATTAGCGATGGCGACAGCCAGAGCCAGGCGCGGCCCGCAAGCGACAATTCCTTGCTGGTGACCGAGAAGCCGATCTTCCTGCGAAACAGGCCAGCGGTCGTTAACATGAATGCAAAGAAGCGCACCATGCCGTACTGCTCGCTCAGAAACAACGCGCCGTAGCCCCGTGCCAGTTCCGTGTACATCAGCGACGAAAGCGCGTAGTACACCAGGAAATAGGTCAGAAATTCGCTCATCGGTGCGCTGATTGGCAAGATGCCAAAGAAGAATACCGCGGGCGAAGTGACGAAGAAGACGAGCTTTTGCCATCCCTCGAAGTAAATGAGCATCGACGCGAGGTAGTTCAGCCGCTGCGCCAACGTCAGGCCAGGGCTGGAAAGAATGTGTTCGCGCCGTAGCACCTGCATACCACCCATGCCCCAACGAATCCGCTGCTGCAGGTAGGTGTCGATGCTATGCGGAGCCAGCCCGAATGCAAGCGATTCTGGCTGGTACACCGAGCGATATCCCTGCTTGTGCAGCTTGATCGATGTGTGGATATCTTCTGTGACCGTCTCGGTCGCAAAGCCGCCGATCGCTTCCAGCGCGCTGCGGCGTAGCACCGCGCAGCTACCGCAGAAGAAGGTTGCATTCCACGTATCCTTGCCGCGCTGGATAACTTTGAAGAAGAGCGACTGCTCGTTCCAGACGCGACGCCCTCCCATGCGATGATTGAATGAATCGACGTTGTAGAAGTCCTGCGGCGTCTGTACGAATGCGACCGTCGGATCGGCAAAGTAGCCTAGCGTCTTGTCGAGGAAATCCTTGCGCGCCGCATGGTCCGCGTCGAAGATCGCGATGAATTCGCCGTTGCTGTGTTCGAGGGCGTTGTTCAGATTGCCAGCCTTCGCGTGACTGTTTTCACTTCGCGCAAGGTAGTCGCAGCCGAGTTCGCGTGCCAGCACCAGCATTTCCTCGCGATGGCCGTCGTCGAGCAACCAGGTCCGGTGCGGATACCTGATATTTTGCGCTGCCTGCAACGTGCGGCGAACCAGCTCGGCCGACTCGTTATACGTCGGCACGAACACGTCGACGGTCGCATCGCGTATCGGCGTTGGCACCGCGCGTACGGCTAACCGATAGGTCATCAAGAGGTAAAGCAAGCCTGTGACGAAACCGAATAGTTCTGCGCCGTAGAGCGGGATCGAAAAAAGCGGGAGATGCCAGTTGATGGCTGTCAGGCGCCAACTGAAGTACCACAGTCCGCAGATCACATAAGCAATTGCTATGACGGTGATATGGATCGGCGGTTTTTCAGGGGTCAAATCGTTCATGTGATGCCCTCCATCGTATCGGGTTCGACATCATTCCCAGCCGGAGAGAAAACCAAACGTCATTTAGCGCAACAGCGGCTCCGCTGGATGACTGGTAATGCGCCACGTCACGTAGGCCACGAAACGGCCTCCAGTGCGGCTGCCACGATCGCCATTTCGCGGAACGCGTGATTCTCGAATTTGAGGGCGGAACCTTGAAAGAAAAACGGATAGGAGAGGAACAGCGCTGAGGTCTTGAGGAGCAGGCAGACATTTACCGCGGTGACGAGCCCGACGGCCCGGAGTTGCTCGCCTGCGACGATGGTGGTGCTCATGTGCTCCTCCGGGTTCGCATTGATCTCGCAAAGACCGACGGCAAGTGCTCCAGGACCGTATACAGGCGGTCTGCGGTTCACGCTAGCCTGTGCTGCCGGGCGCTTCGGTATCGCCAGGCATTCGTCGGTTGGTATGAAGTATAGGCTGTGGATGCCGGCGTCTGCGAACCATTCGGTAGACATTTCGGTATCACGGGCCCCCGAACTGTCGCGTAGTTCCCGAATGGACATTTCAGCCGACCTTCTTAGGTCAGTTTCCGTTCCGTTGGTCCCCAAAAGACGATGTACAAGTGTTGACTCCGGTCGGCTAACGGGCGTCCGTTAGTGCGGCGCCTTGAGGCGGTGAAGTTGTTCGAGAGAGGTTGGACTCCTGACAGTGTTGCTGAGACCCTGGGCGTGGCGGTCGAAACGGTCAAACGCTACGTAGCCAGGCTCGATGCAAACGGCATCAAGGAGATCGAAATCGCGATGGGTTCGTTTGTGCTGGCGATGGCGCACGTGTTCGTCGCCGCTCGTAGCCTTGCCGTGATGTTCGTGTCGGGCACCGCATGCCATAGACCATCCGTGCACAGCAGAAAGGCGTCGCCGTCATGTAACGACTCAATCGAGTTGACGCATGGTGTGATGTCGCCGTGTACGCCAAGTGCGCGATCGAGAAGATTCGGGCTGATTCCGTCGAATGGCAGGCCGGCGTCGGCCATGCATTGCAACAGACTGTGGTCGCGCGTGCGATGGATCAGTACGCCACGCCGGAACGGCTCGGCGGCAACTCTAAATAGAGAGGTGGAGTTCGCGCGCGAACCGATTTGCGCGCCAGGTGCACTTCACTAAGTGCTACGCGCAACAGGATTCTGTAGGCGTAGCTTCCGGCGTAAGTTCAATATTCAAGCCTTTACGGTAAAGGCTCAGATACCACCGACGCACATGTACTTGATGACGACGTAGTCGTCGATACCGTAGTGCGAGCCCTCGCGGCCGAGACCGGATTGCTTGACACCACCGAACGGCGCGACTTCGTTCGAAATCAGGCCGGTGTTGATACCCACCATGCCATATTCGAGCGCTTCGGCGACACGCCACACGCGGCCGATATCGCGACTATAGAAGTACGACGCGAGGCCGAATTCCGTATCGTTGGCGAGGCGGATCACTTCTTCATCCGACGAGAAGCGGAACAGCGGCGCGAGCGGGCCGAAGGTTTCGTCGCGAGCGACCTTCATGGCCGGTGTGACATCCGCGAGCACGGTCGGTTCGAAGAAGCCATGACCGAGCGCATGGCGCTTGCCGCCGGTGACGATGCGTGCGCCTTTGGCGAGGGCGTCTTCGATATGCGATTCGACCTTGAGCACGGCGGCTTCGTTGATCAGCGGACCTTGCGTGACGCCGTCTTCGGTGCCGCGGCCGACTTTGAGTTGTTCGACGGCGACGCGCAGTTTTTCGGCGAATGCGTCGTAGACTTTATCGTGCACGTAGAAGCGATTCGTGCAGACGCAGGTCTGGCCGCTATTGCGATATTTCGACGCGATGGCGCCCGCGACGGCCGCATCCAGATCCGCGTCTTCGAAGACGATGAACGGTGCGTTGCCGCCGAGTTCGAGCGACACTTTCTTGACCGTCGGCGCGCACTGCGCCATCAGCAGACGGCCGACCGGCGTCGAGCCGGTGAACGACAGTTTGCGCACGATCGGATTGCCGGTCATTTCCGCGCCGATGGCTTTCGGCTCACCGGTGACGACATTGAACACGCCGCGCGGCACACCGGCGCGTTCGGCCAGCACGGCGAGGGCGAGTGCGGAGAGCGGCGTGGCTTCGGCCGGTTTGACGATGATCGGGCAGCCGGCTGCGAGTGCGGGGCCGACCTTGCGAGTGATCATGGCTGCCGGGAAATTCCACGGCGTGATGGCTGCGCAGACACCGATCGGTTCTTTCGTCACGACGATGCGTTTGTCGTTTGCCGGTGTGGGGATGGTGTCGCCGTTGACGCGTTTGCCTTCTTCTGCGAACCATTCCAGGAACGAGGCGGCGTAGAGGATTTCGCCTTTGGCTTCGGCGAGGGGTTTGCCTTGTTCGGTGGTCAGGATCTTTGCCAGATCGTCGGCGTTTTCCAGCATGAGGTCATGCCATTTACGCAGGATCGTGGCGCGTTGTTTGGCGGTGGTGGCTCGCCATGCTGGCCAGGCGGCGTTAGCCGTGTCGATTGCACGGCGGGTTTCGGGTGTGCCCATGCGGGGCACTGTGGCGATTGTTTCGCCTGTGGCGGGGTTTTTTACTTCGAACGTCGTGCCGTCGTCGGCGGATTGCCATTCGCCTGCTATGTAGGCTTTTGTTTTTAGGAGAGAGGGGTCTTTTAGGACTAGCGTCGGCATTTTTGGTTTGCTCCAGGGGGTTTGGATTTAAGGTTTTTTGCCTTCGCGGCGCTTTTTGTCCGTGTTCCTGGGGCTTTGGCCTTTCCTTGTTTTGTTAGTGGTTTATTAGCGTTCCCCCTGTGCGGGGGGGCACCTACTTTTCTTTGCCGGCTGCAAAG
>NZ_JALQCK010000039.1:0-95245 GCF_030464835.1 Paraburkholderia sp. WS6 | reverse complement strand
CAGTGAACGGTCGCTGTCCTGTCATCTTGCGCTGGTCGCATGCCGCGACGGACATGGCAACGGCCACCTGGTCAATGAACTTATGCGCGCGGTGTACCTGAGCTGGTATCTGCAGCGTGCTGGTTACCCGCTGAAAACTAAGCCGGAGTGGCTAAGTTCTAGAGAGAACTCATGAGTCGGCCAAATCAAGCAACAACTGTCGACGACCGTCTTTCAATATTTCGTCAGCCAAGTCTGGTTCAGCGTCGACCAACGCGCGCGACAGGACCAAAGTTCCGACCAATTGAGTTAAGACCGCAATAGCTTTCTTTCTGCGTTCTTTTCTATTTGCGCCGGTAAGCGCATTGGCGAGGCATTCAAGATTCGAAGCAACGCCGTCGGCGTAGGACTTGCGTGCCCCCACGCCCAATCGCCGGACATCGCCTGCGAAAGTGGAGACCGGACAGCCAGAATCAATCGCTCTCCGATGATCGGGGGACAGGTACCAATCGATCTGACGCTTGATCGGTTCCAACCCCAATGCTCTGGAATGTTCGATGGCCGCGACAAGTCGATTTCTGCCGTCTTCCATGGCATTGGACATCACTGCTGCCACCAATGCATCCTTCGACTCGAAATGGTTGTAGAAGCCGCCCTGGGTGAAGCCTGCGGCCTTAGTGAGCTCTGTCAGTCCCACCGCATCTACACCGCGCTCGCGGAAGAGCTTTTCTGCAGCGGCAATGATGGACTGCCGATTTTCAGTAGCTTGCTGCCTTGAGACACCCATGAATTGTTCTCCTCGTCTGTACGTCATTTTCTCGATTATCTCACACAACAATGGTGAATACCATTGACACCAGCGACCGGCGGCGTCATGATGAGTAACCGATGGTGACCACCATCGTAAACACTTGGGGACTTCGGCCAACTGATCGTTCGGGACGCTCGTCTATGAGGCGAGAGTTACTTTCGCGGTCTCTGGGCCCGGGGGGGGGCGCCGGTGTGTCCATCTATGTTTCGGTCCGCAGGGGTGGTTTGACAGATAGCAATCAAGCGCGCCGTTGCCTGACTTGTCACCAAGGAGCATTTCTTGCATATGTCGACAGCCGAACAAAACAAAACGCTTGTGCTTGAGGCGTTCAACACGCTCTTCAACAAGCGGGACTACGAGGCGGCATCTCGTTTCTGGTCGGATAACTACATCCAGCATAGCGCGCATATTGAACCGGGCCGCGATGGCCTTTTCAGATTGATTCGTGGCCTTCCTGACACGCTACGGTATGAGCACGCGTTGATCGTCGCGGAAGATGACTACGTGATCATTCATGGTCGGTTTTCAGGCATCGGTCGCCCAACTGCGTGGATCGCCGCCGATGTCGACAGGATCGAAGTCGGTCGTTTGGCCGAACACTGGGATGTGCTTCAAGATGAAGCAACGCAGGCGGAATCCAGGAGTGGACTGCCGATGTTCGGAGATCGCTATCCAGACTGATGCGATTCAATCACGCCACGCCAATCAGTGGCGTGAGAAGCGTATTTGTTTTCAATCGGAGTATTAACCATGGGAAAGTTGGAAGGCAAAGTTGCTGTCATCACGGGTGGCACCACGGGGATCGGCTTGGCGACCGCACAGCTCTTCGTGAAGGAAGGGGCGCATGTCTTTATTATGGGTCGACGCCAAAAGAAACTTGACGAGGCTGTAAAAACGATTGGTCGCAACGTCACTGGCGTTCAAGGCGATGTTGCCAATCTGGCTGACCTGGATCGGCTCTACGAGATCGTCGCAAAGAACGGCCGAGTCGACATCATTTTTGCTAACGCCGGCTACGGTGAGTTTGCCGCGTTGGGCAGCATTACCGAGGAGCACTTCGATGGACTGTTCAATACGAACGTGAAGGGTACGCTGTTTACGGTGCAAAAGGCGTTACCTCTGTTGAACGATGGCGCCTCCATCATCCTCACCGGCTCGGTTGCGAGCGCCAAAGGAACACCTGCTTTCTGGGTCTACGGAGCAACGAAGGCCGCCGTACGCAATTTCGTTAGAAGTTGGACTGTTGAGTTGAAGGACCGCCGCATCCGGTCAAATGTCCTTAGTCCGGGTCCGACCGAAACACCGGCGGTGGATCAGCAGCCTGCGGATGCTATTGCCCGAATTGTGTCCACTATCCCGATGGGTCGCATGGGCACGCCCGAAGAAATCGCCAAGGCTGCCTTATTCCTTGCCTCCGATGATTCCAGTTTCGTTACGGGTATCGAATTGTTCGTCGATGGCGGGCGGGCGCAGATCTAACCAACTGAATGCCCCCAATTACGGAGTGCTTTCAGACCACAGTCATATTCCGGACTCTTTATGCGTCTCGTCTCGACGTTCTTTCCGGCAGAAAAGACTTGGGCAATGTGAATATCGAAACTCGGCGCCGCAAGTGACACCGAGGCCGCCGGGTAATCTTCCAGTTCCAGTAACCGCGACCGGAGTGAACTATCCAGACCTTCGATAGCGGCAGAGTTCTATTTGGGCGATCGGGACGATGCTGCAGCGTGTTCCAGTCCGATCGGGAACCAGATAGCCAGTATGTCATTCTATCCGGGAGCATTAAATGTCACGCACCATCAAGTTCGCGAAGGCCGGCGGCCCTGAAGTCCTTGAATTCATCGACGAACAAGTAGCGGCGCCGGCACCACATGAAGTACGAATCAAGGTCAAGGCAATCGGCTTAAACCGTGCAGACGTGATGTGGCGCAATGACGCGTACATCGAACCCGTGAAGTTTCCGGCAGGGCTCGGTTATGAGGTCGCCGGCATCATTGATGCTGTGGGCAAGGATGTGACCAGGTTCGCGGTGGGCGACGCGGTTAGCACGATTCCGGCTTTTTCAATGAACAAATACTCCGCCTACGGCGAAGTAGTGCTCATGCCGGATTACGTTGTCGTGAAACATCCGAAGTCGCTCTCGTTCACAGAGGCCGCATCGATCTGGATGATGTTCGTGACGGCTTATGGTGCGCTGATATTAGATGCTCAGGTGACTAAGGGCGATTTCGTCATCATTCCTGCCGCGTCCAGCAGTGTTGGCCTTGCAGCCATTCAACTCGTCAACTACGCCGGGGCGACTCCTATTGCATTTACGCGTACGTCGGCAAAAAGAGAGCGACTGCTCGAAGCAGGGGCAACACATGTGATTGCAACAGAAGAGGATGACATGTTGCAAGAGGTGATGCGTATCACTGATGGTAAGGGTGCACGTGTCATCTTCGACCCAGTGGGCGGTCCAAACTTCCCTAAGCTGATTGCTGCGCTGGCTCACCAGGGCATCGCCTACCTGTACGGCTTGCTTGATGAGGGAGAGACGCCTATTCCGATCTTGCAGCTACTTCGCAGGTTGCCAACCATCAAGGTTTATAGCCTCTCTTACGTTGTCGCCGACGAAGCACGCCGGAAAGCAGCCGTGGATTACGTCCTCAAGGGATTAGACAGCGGTGTCCTCAAGCCTGCCATCGATCGGACCTTCAAGTTTGACGAGATGGTGGAAGTGCATCGCTACCTCGAAGGAAACAGCCAATTCGGGAAAATCGTTGTGACGGTTTAGGCGAGTGAGTGGCTACTGGCGGTGAAGAAGTGCTCAGGGTTCGCTGCGGCCGCGCCCGCCAATGTCTGCGATCCGACGTGCGATTTTCTCGCCCATGTTGATAGCCATGACCTCCTGGTCCTGTTCCAGAGCGGAGACTGGCAGTAGCGCGTGATGCGTGCGACCCACGTGCTCAACGAAGGCGCACAACGCTTCTATGCTTCGGAAGACTGGTTGGCCGGGGCATCCACGACGAAGACCGCCGCGGCTATCCAACTTTCTTCAGTTTCGTCACGATGACAGTTGGCTGCATGCATGTCGTATCAACCGGCGGCCCGTCGCGTGCATTTCCCCAATGTCTGTGGGAAACCTTTGGGCTAGGTATCCACATTCAATTAAACCACCAAGGAGGACTTGAAATGACAACCACCGCTCCCGTACTGTATGAATCCAAGGGCTCTCCGAACGCGCGGCGTGTGCGATTTTTCATCTCGGAGAAGGGAATTGTTATCCCGATGAAGGCTGTTGACCTCGGTGCCAAAGAGCAGTTCTCCGACGCCTTCCGCGCAATTAATCCTCGCAGCCAGGTACCGGCTTTGGCTCTCACCGACGGTCCCGTCATCGCAGAAGTACTGGCGATCTGGCGCTATCTGGAAGAAGCGTATCCACAGACGCTATTGCTCGGCACGACGCCTACGTCGAAGGCGCTCGTCACGATGTGGGAACGGCGCGCAGAACTGGACGGCTTCGTACCGGTGATGGAAGGCGTGCGCAATGCGGTCGCCGGATTGAAAGGCCGTGCGCTGGCCGGTCCGCACGCTTATGACCAGATTCCCGAATTGGTTGAGCGAAGCAAACAACGTGTGGCCAACTTTTTCGCGGACTTCAACGAGCGGCTGGGAACGGTGCGATACGTCGCGGGCGATGAATTTTCAGCGGCGGACATTACCACGCTAGTGACGGTCGACTTTGCCGTCAACGCGTTGAAGATGCCGATTTCGGCAGAACTCACCGGGTTTCAGCGATGGTATGACGAGATATCTGCAAGGCCCGGTGCCGCCGCATAACGCCTCGCGTCGGTGCTCGCCGGTGCTCTAGAGGCCATCGAAAACGATTGAGTCGAGTGACGCCACGCTTCACAAGTCAATCCAGGAGATTGTCGTGTCACGCGTTATCAAATTTGCGAGAGCCGCCGGCTCAGAAGTTCTTACGTAAAGCTGGAATGCGGACAATCGGGCGCGGTCCTGCAGTCCAACGTAGATTGCGATCACCCCCATGATGCCCACTGAACGAGAGTTGCGATGTTCGCGTTGTCGAATCACTTGGCAGGATGCTGACCGAGAGCCCGAACGGCATTACGTTCCGTCATTTACGTGTTGATGTACTAGTCCAGAAGTGTCTGCGAGCGCGCGCAGTGCAGCGATGTCAGAGATAAAGATTTCCCGACCGACTTTCATGAGGATTCCTTCCTCCACAAATCGCGCAAGTTCGCGACTCATTGTCACGCGGGTCACCCCTACAAGGTGAGCAAAGTCTTCAACGCGGTGACTTTTTGACAGACGCGCTGTGTTGCTGGTCTTGAGTGTTCCATATGCGTTGAGCAATTGAACGAATAACGTTGCCACGCGCGCTCGCGCTGGCAGACCGCCATACATGATGTGCATACACGCGAGGCGTTCTCTCTGTGCCAGTCGACGCGCGATTTCGATGAAGATTTCCGGGTCGGCCCGGCCGGCGGACATGATCGCGGCACGATCAATCACAAGGACTCGAGAATCTTCCACTGCGATGGCGGATGTGTAACGTGGTTCGTCATCGAAGATGCCGTATTCGCCAATTGTTGAGTGAGGTTCCGCGAATGCGATGTCCCGTTCCGAACCGTCTATTCCGCTCATGAACACCCGGATTCGGCCTGTCAACGGAGAGTAGAGAGATGTGGCAGGTTCACCTTGACGGTATAAATACGCGCCTCGGGCGAAAGTTCGTTCTATACCGAGGTTGGTAATGCTGCGCGAGATATCCCTTACCTCCCGGAGCAAAAACGGCGAACTTTCTGGGTCGCGCGGTGACGACCGCGCGTGCGAAACTCCTGTTTCGTCTGGCAGAAATCTCGTCAAAGTCGCGGGAACTCGGGCAGCCCCGCACTCGAGCGACAATCCGTTCCTCTGGGCACTCCTCATTCAGCGTCTCCTTCGCTTCCCGCCAAGAGGGACTCTTCACGGAGTTGCGGAAGATATCCCATGCGGCTTTGCGTCTCTGTTTGGAATACGTGATCGATAGGATCACCACACTGAGGTTGCCCCTCGATACCGGACGTACCACTGGCTACTTCTTATCAGGGCTAGAGCTGGGCCAGACCTCGAACTTTTATCTGTCGATTATCTAAGAATGCCTAATCGTTGGGCGACTAGCATCAGCAATTACACCTATCTCTTTGGCGCAACGCTGGGGGGCCAGGTTCATCGCACAATACCGTGTATCCGGGATTTTTTGATTTGCTGCCAGTTTCGTATCCGCTGATACAGCGGACGGAGGAACAAGGAAATAAAGTGAGAGGAGTGACACAAACCACACGACACATTAAATCGTGCAGTGCGTCAAGGTTCCCATTGCATCCGACCCGATTATCTGATGACGATTCGATATCCGAAAGAACATGAATCGTATGACGGGAAAATTTGACCTCGAAGGTGTGCGCGCACTGCATGATGCACTCATCTGCGGAACGGCAGTGGTCGCGACGCCAATCGACAAGAAAGGCCGTGAGCACGGTTTCGTCATCGCGGATGACGAAGATGGACCGTTCGCTGGACGGCTCGGAGCACCACCACTGGAAATTCAGCAGTAAGCGCGTGCCAAGTCCGCACGACTGGCGGGTCCAACCGTTCCGAGCGAAGTCGCGCCTCCGCGTTTCGCAATTCAGGATTATCGAAAATGGTATTCGCAACAGAAAGCGCCGGGTCTCGGGCGCACGAGGAAATTGGTTTCATCGGGCTGGGCGGAATGGGCCAGCCCATGGCTCTGAATTTGGCAAAGGCGGGTACCAGGCTCGTTGTGTGGAATCGATCATCCGCACGCGCCGAGCCACTGCGCGCCGTTGGTGCCCGAGTGATGGAGAGTGCTGGCGAGGTATTCCGGCAGGCAAAAACGGTGATCGTCATGCTGGCAGATAGCTTGGCGATCGATGCGGTGCTGGAGCGCGGCATGCCGGCGTTCGCGTCGCGTGTCGCAGGGCACACCATCGTCAGTATGAGTTCGGTTGCGCCAGACTACTCGCGAGGACTCGCTGCGGACATTCATGCGGCCGGCGGTTGCTATGTCGAAGCGCCTGTGTCTGGTTCGCGAAAACCGGCCGAGACCGGTCAATTGGTGTCTTTGCTAGGTGGCAATCCTGAAACCGTCGTAAAGATACGCCCGATGCTCGCACCGATGTGCCGCGAAGCGGTGATGTGTGGTCCGGTCGGCAATGCACTGCTCATGAAACTGGCAGTCAATCTTTACGTGAACACGATGCTCGTTGGCTTGTCTGAAGCGATGCACTTCGCCGAGCGAAACGGCCTGGATCTCAATACTTTTAAGGTCGCGATCGACTCAGGGCCGATGGCCTGCGACGTGACACGTGTGAAGATCCCCAAGCTCGTCGAGCGCGATTTCGCCGTGCAAGCGGCTACAGCGGATGCCTTTACCAGTTGCCAGTTGATCGCTGATGCGGCGCGTGCCGCTGGCATTGCCTCACCCTTGCTGGACCTGAGCCGGAAACTTTACGGGGAAAGCGTAGACCTGGGTAATGGCCGGCTCGATATGATGTCCGTGATTCAATCCATCGAAGCACGCACGACAAGCCTCGCACAGAGTTGCGACGAAGCGAACAGCACGGCACGCAATGGGGGCAATTGAAGACCCGCGCCCGCTCTCGTTGTCGCTAACCGAACCCCGTCAATCTCCCTACTAGCAATGCTCGACAGGTCCTCATGTTCATCCTTCAACTGCCGCTGAGCCGGAATACTTTTTTTGATTCGGCCGGCAGTTTCGTATCCGCTGATACAGCGGGCTGCGGAAAGAGGAAATACAGTGACGTTACATAAACCACGCGGAACACCGAACCTCATGAAAGCAATACAGATTACCAAACTGGACGGTCCGACTTCGATTGAACTTGTAGACGTTGAGCCGCCTAAGCCGGCGCATGATCAGGTTTTAATCAGTGTTCGCGCCGCTGGCGTTGGGTTTCCAGAGCTCCTTCGTTCGCGAGGTCTTTACCACGAAAAGCCTGCGTTTCCGCATACGCCCGGGTCTGAGATTGCTGGAGTCGTAGTTACCGCCCCTGCGGATTCAGGATTTGCTGCGGGCGACCGGGTTGCCGCGATCGCAACCTTCCAGGGACCGGATTACACGGCACTGCCGATGATTGGTGGCTTCGCAGAACAAGCGGTCGCGGCGGTCGACATGACATTTGCGCTTCCGGACGGCGTCTCCTTCGAGAAGGGCGCCGCTCTTCCGCTCAACTACTTTACTGCCTACTTTGCACTTATCGAACGCGGTCACTTCGTGTCGGGTGAATCGGTACTCGTCCACGGTGCGGCCGGTGGGGTTGGAACGGCGGCGATTCAAATCGCAAAGGCTTTCGGTGCCAGCCGGGTCATCGCCGTAACGTCGACGCCCGAGAAGGGCGCTGTCGCTGTTGCTGCAGGCGCTGATGAGTATGTTCTGGCCGAAGGATTCGGCAAGGCTGTAAAAGCCCTCGGCGGCGTGGACATTGTCGTTGACCCCGTCGGTGGTGAGCGTTTTACCGACTCTCTGCGGTCGCTCAAGGAAAGCGGTCGGATCCTCGTTCTCGGCTTTACGGCAGGCACGATACCCTCCGTCCAGGTCAATCGTCTGATGCTGAACAACATTTCCGTGATCGGCGTCGGCTGGGACGTCTACAAGCGTCCTGGGCGTTTGCAGGCTCAGTGGAGGGCGATTAAACCACATGTTCAAAGCGGGGTGCTTAGCCCGGTCATCGGAGCGACCTACGCACTCCGGGATGCGTCCGAAGCTCTGCTCGCGATCGACCAGAGAATTGCAACCGGTAAGGTCGTGCTCGTCCCATAAGCCCGTCGCGAACGAGCATGTTAATCCCACAGGGAGCACAGGCCGGGTCTTGCAGACAAACGTCACCCGTTTTGGAGAAAGAGGAGCCGAGCATGACGCAACACGTACTCGTCAACAATTCGGATGGAGTTCTCTCCATCAAGTGGAACAGGCCGGACCGTCTCAATGCATTCGACGCTTCAATGTTTGAGAATGCCGCACAAGCCATCAATGATGTGTCGGACGAAGTACGGGTAATTGTGATCAGCGGCGAGGGTCGCGCCTTTAGCGCCGGGGGCGATTTCAAGAGCGGCATCAATATTGAAACCGTGGACAGCGGTCACCGGCTTGTGCGCGCGATCGTGCGTTCGCGCGTGCCCGTTATAAGCGGAATCAATGGTCCCGCAGTTGGAATGGCCTGCTCCATCGCCATCGCTGCTGACATGGCACTTGCCAAGCAGTCAGCGTACTTTCTTCTGTCTTTTGTGAACATTGGCATGATGCCGGACGGCGGCGCAACGGAGTTGATTGGTGCTTCGATTGGTCGTGCACGTGCTAACAGCATGGCAATGCTCGGCGATCGGCTGTCCGCTGACGAGGCAATGGCGGCGGGACTGATCTACCGATCGGTAGCCGACGAGGCCTACGATGCGGAATTGGAAGCTCTAGTGCAAAAAATCAGGAACGGACCGACCAAGGCGTTCGCTGCGATGAAAGGAGCCATTACGGCCACGACGCTGTCACATCTGGACGAGGCCCTTGACCGTGAGCGCGACGGGCAAGTACCGCTCTTCGAAACAGAGGATGCGAGAGAAGGTGCGCGTGCCTTTCTCGAGAAACGCTCGCCGATTTTCCGCGGCAGCTAGTCAATGCTGGGAACGTCGTCGGTGGTTGTGCGTGAGGACGGTGGACGGGAGTATCCGCAGCGGGCTGACATGCATCGACATCGTAACAAGTCGGCTCGTGCATGAACTGAATCTCCGAATTGCCAGACAATTTCGAGGCGTCAAAAGGAACCGGCATGACAGCGCAGTATCAGGTCCAGGACAGTGTAGCCATCATTTCACTCGACAATCCTCCGGTTAATGCGCTCAGTCACAGCACAAGAGTGGGCATCGCGGACGGAATGGTCCGTGCGCTGGATGACGCGGGCGTCAGGGCGATTGTCCTCACCGGTACGGGGAATGCGTTCTCGGGTGGCGGTGATATTCCCGAGTTCGGTACGCCTAAGGCGCTACAGGAACCGAACCTGCAAACGATAATCGATACGATCGAGGCGTCACCGAAGCCCGTTGTTGCAGCGGTTCATTCGGTCGCGATGGGCGGCGGCCTGGAGCTGGCCCTCGGCTGTCACTATCGCGTTACGGTCAAGGGAACGCGGGTTGCGCTACCAGAAGTGAATCTGGGCCTGCTGCCCGGGGCTGGAGGTACACAACGCCTGCCGCGCGTGGTCGGCCTTGAGACAGCGGTGAATATGATCGTGTCGGGCAAGACAATGATGTCTGAGGAGCTTGCTGGCACGAAGCTGTTTGACTGCTTCGCAATGGATGAATTGCTATGGAAGGCCCTGAAGTTTGCACGGGATGCAGCCGCTGCTGGGGCTCCGCATCCCTGCGTACGCGACTTGAATGTGCATCACGAAAACGCCGAGGCGTATCTGGGATTCGTCCGCAATACGGTCGCTGCGAGTGCAAGGGGCTATCCGGCTCCGGTTAAGTGCGTGGATGCCATCGCTGCGTCACTCAAACCGTTCGATCAGGGCATCAAGGAGGAGCGCGATGCATTCCTCTACCTGCTGACCAGCCCCGAGTCGCGTGCGCTACGACATGCGTTCCTCGCCGAGCGCGCGGCGAGCAAGATTGCGGACGTACCTGTCGATACGCTCACTCGAAACATCGCGAAAGTTGCAGTAATCGGTGCCGGCACGATGGGCGGTGGCATTAGCATGAGCTTTCTGAACGCCGGAATCCCGGTGACGATGCTGGAGATGAAAGCAGACGCGCTCGAACGAAGGGTTGCCGCTATCCGCCGCCACTACGAAAACACATCAAAAAAAGGCAAGCTCACTCAGGAGGACATCGAAGCGCGTATCGGCATGCTTACGACCACGCTGTCCTACGACGACATCAAGAACGCGGACCTCGCGATCGAAGCCGCGTTCGAAGACATGAGCGTCAAGCAGGCCGTGTTCAGACAGCTCGACAAGGTGATGAAACCGGGTGCGATTCTCGCGTCAAATACGTCGACGCTGGATGTCAACAAGATCGCCGAATTCACAACGCGTCCGAAGGATGTGGTCGGTATGCACTTTTTCAGCCCGGCCAACGTGATGAAGCTACTCGAAGTCGTGCGTGGCGAGGAGACCGCAAAGGATGTCCTTGCCACTGTGATGCGGCTCGCAAAGAAGATCGGGAAGGTCGCCGTCGTGTCTGGTGTATGCGACGGCTTTATCGGCAATCGGATGATTGAACAGTACAGTCGTCAGGCTGGTTTCCTACTCGACGAGGGTGCGCTGCCCGAGCAGGTCGACAGGGCCATCGAGAAATTCGGCTTCGCGATGGGCCCTTTTCGGATGATCGACATGGCTGGTAACGACATCAGCCGGGAGATCAGAAAGCGCCGCGCTGTTGAGCAGCCGGCGTTTACGTATTCGAAGACGGCCGACTTGCTGTGCGAAACGGGGCGCTTCGGCCAGAAGGTCGGCGCGGGCTGGTACGACTACAGGGAGGATGACCGCAGAGCCTACCCGAGCCAGCAAGTCAACGACATGATTATCCGGCATACAGAGGATCTTGGTCTCACGCGGCGCAAAATATCCGACGAGGAGATTGTCGAGCGTTTGGTGTACGCGCTCGTCAATGAAGGAGCGCTGATCGTCGAGGAAGGGATCGCGTCGAAGGCATCGGACATCGACCTGGTCTATCTAAGCGGTTACGGCTTTCCGCGATGGCGCGGCGGCCCGATGCAGTATGCGGACGAGGTCGGTCTGTACAACGTTGCGCAGGCGATCCGCCGCTACGCGAAGGGCTATCAGGGCAAGGCGTGGCAGGTCGCGCCACTCTTGCAGCAGCTCGTAGACGCGGGCACGCGTTTTAACGACTAACTTGCCGTCCTTCCAGGCAGCCCAATGGGTGGAACCCGTGCTCTGTGACGGCGGGTCTGACGTCAGAGCATATCAAGGAACAGGACATGAATGAAGCAGTGATCGTCTCCACGGCGCGTACCGGACTCGCGAAGAGCTGGAAAGGTGCATTCAACATGACCCACGGCGCCACGCTTGGCGCCCATGCGGTGCGGCACGCGATCGCGCGCGCAGGCATAGAAGCTGGCGAAATAGACGATGTGTTAATGGGGTGCGCGAATCCCGAAGGCGCGACTGGCACCAATATTGCGCGGCAGATCGCCCTGCGCGCCGGCTGCCCGGTGACGGTCCCGGGCGCCACCGTGAACCGCTTCTGCGCATCGGGCTTGCAGGCGATCGCGATGGCCGCGCAGCGTGTGATCGCCGATGAGGGCGATTTTTACGTTGCAGGCGGTGTGGAAAGCATCTCGTTGACGCAGCGGCAATTGAACATGCAATTCGCCAGCGACCCGTGGCTTTTGCAGCGCAAACCGGAAATTTACTGGAGCATGCTGCAGACCGCCGAGAACGTATCGACCCGCTACGGGATCCCCCGTGAACGTCAGAACGAATACGGTGTACGCAGCCAGCAACGCGCCGCGTCTGCACAGGCCGCTGGACTCTTCAACGAGGAGATCGTACCGATGACGGTGCTCTCTGGTATGACCGACGAAGCCACCGGACAGATCGTGACCAGGGAGGTGACGGTCGCGGCCGACGAAGGAATTCGCGCCGATACGACGCTCGAAGACGTATCGAAAATTCGTTCTGCCACTCCCGGTGGCGTAATTTCGGCGGGCAATGCGTCGCAGTTTTCGGATGGAGCGTCGGCAGCCGTGGTGATGAACGCGCGTGTGGCTGCTGCGAAAGGCTTGCAACCGTTGGGCGTGTTTCGCGGATTTGCGGTAGCGGGGTGCGAGCCGGATGAAATGGGCATCGGTCCGGTGTTCGCGGTCCCCAAGCTGCTGAAAAGGACCGGCCTGAAAGTCGAAGACATCGGCTTATGGGAACTGAACGAAGCATTCGCCGTGCAGGTGCTCTACTGCGCCGATCAACTGGGCATTCCGATGGAGCGGCTGAACGTGAACGGCGGCGCAATTGCGGTTGGTCACCCGTACGGAGTGTCCGGCGCACGCCTCGTTGGCCACGCACTGATCGAGGGCAAGCGTCGTGGCGTGAGGCACGTGGTAGTCACGATGTGCGTGGGCGGGGGGCAAGGCGCGGCCGGCCTCTTCGAAGTTCTTTGAGCGGAGTGCCGTCATGTCACTGATTCTCTCCCGCCGCGACCTGAACTTCCTGCTCTACGAGTGGCTCCGCGTCGAGGAGCTGACGAGCATTCCCCGCTATTCCGAGCATACGCGCGAGACCTTCGACGCGGCACTCGACACTTGCGAGAAAATCGCTACCGAATTATTCGCTACGCACAACAAGAAGAGCGACCAGCAGGAACCGCATTTCGACGGTGAAACCGTTCACATCATCCCCGAAGTACAAACTGCGCTCGATGCCTTTAACGCAGCGGGTTTGATGGCCGCTGGCCAGGACTATGAACTCGGCGGTATGCAACTACCGCTGGTTGTGGAGAAGGCCTGCTTCGCGTACTTCCTAGGCGCGAACGCAGCGACCGCCGCGTATCCATTCCTGACCATCGGCAATGCGAATCTCCTGCTCACGTACGGCGCGCCGGCGCAGATCGATGCGTTCGTGCGACCTGAGATGGAAGGTCGTTTCTTCGGCACGATGTGTCTATCGGAGCCGCAGGCGGGTTCGTCGTTATCAGACATCACCACTCGCGCTGAATACGAGGGCGAATCGCCGCTCGGCCAGCAGTACCGGCTGCGTGGCAACAAGATGTGGATATCCGGTGGCGAGCATGAGTTGTCCGAAAATATCGTACATCTGGTGCTCGCCAAAATCCCAGGTCCAGACGGAAAGCTGATACCTGGGGTCAGCGGCATCTCACTCTTTGTTGTGCCGAAGTACCTCGTCAATGGTGATGGCTCGCTTGGCGAGCACAACGATGTAGTGCTCGCGGGTCTGAACCACAAAATGGGATATCGCGGCACAACGAACTGTCTGCTGAATTTTGGCGAAGGCGTTAAATACCGGCCAGGCGACAAGGCTGGTGCAATCGGTTATCTGGTGGGCCAGCCCGGGCGGGGCCTCGCGTGCATGTTCCACATGATGAACGAAGCGCGCATTGGCGTGGGGCTCGGTGCCGCAGTCCTCGGCTATACCGGCTACCTGCACGCACTTGATTATGCACGGAACCGGCCGCAAGGTCGCGCCATCGGTAAAGGCGGCAAAGACCCCTCGAGCCCCCAGGTGAAGCTGATCGAGCACGCCGATATACGCCGGATGCTGCTCGCGCAGAAGAGCTATACGGAAGGTGCGCTGGCGCTGAACCTGTACTGTGCGAAGCTGGTCGACCAGGAGCGCACCGCACAGGCTGCCGGGGACGCAGTTGCGCGCGAGCGCGCCACGTTATTGCTCGATATTCTGACGCCGATCGCCAAGAGCTGGCCCGCGCAATGGTGCCTGGAAGCGAACAACCTCGCGATCCAGGTGCACGGCGGCTACGGCTACACGCGGGAGTACAACGTCGAGCAGTTCTATCGCGACAACCGTCTGAACCCGATCCACGAAGGCACGCATGGGATCCAGGGATTGGACCTGCTGGGTCGCAAGGTAATGATGAAAGACGGCACGGCATTGGGGATCGTCAGCGAGACGGTGCGGGCCGGTGTCATCAGGGCGTTTGCCACAAAGGATGCTGAGATCCACGAATATGCGCATACGCTGAGCACTGCGATGGGGGGGCTGACGCTCGTTACGCAGCAACTGTGGGCGGCGGGAGACTCAACTCTTACGCTTGCTAACGCATCGGTGTACCTCGAGGCATTCGGCCACATCGTACTGGCGTGGATCTGGCTGGAACAGGCAATCGAAGCACATGCCGCGCTATCCGCGAACAGAAGCAACGAAGACGAAGCGTTCTATCGAGGCAAGCTGGCCGCCGCCGCGTATTTCTTCAAATGGGAATTGCCGCGCGTGACGGCGCAACTTGACTTGCTTGAGACGCTGGATCGCACCACGCTCGATATGCAAGACGTCTGGTTTTGATGCAAGGGAAGCAGACGCAGCTTGAGGCGACCTGCTCGTGAGTGACGTGAACGATATATGAATTCACAAGTCTAGGGACCGTATTCATTCAATGCGACAGATTCCAGATTTGACCCGCAAGTCTTGCCGAACGAGCGCACGTAAGCAAATCAGGGGAGGCACAATTGAGCGAGCAGAGTGACATATTCAGTCTGAAAGGCAAGACCGCCCTCGTCGCGGGCGCCTCGAGCGGCATCGGACATCATGCGGCCTGGACTCTGGCGAAGGCAGGGGCCAGGGTCGTTCTGGCTGCGCGCCGCGAGGACAAACTTGCGGATGCCGTGCGATTGATGCGAGCTGAGGGACTAGACGCCTGCGCGGTCGCGCTTGATGTCACACAACCGTCAAGCATCGACAGCGCCTGGAAAACTGCAGAGAGATTGATGGGCAAGCCTGTCGATATCCTGTTCAATTGTGCCGGTATCACATACGTGGAGCGTTTTCTTTCCCAGGATGCTGACCAGGTCAGCCGCATCTTCGACACAAATCTGAAAGGTGCCTTTTTGATGGCGCAGCAGGGCGCGCGGCGGATGGCGCAACTTGGTGAGGGATCAATCATCAATGTTGCGTCCACGTCCGGGCTGCGGGCCGCGGGTCGGCTTTCGAGTTACGGAGCAGCGAAGGCAGGCCTGCTCCACCTAACCTCGATCATGGCACTGGAACTGGCATCCAAGCAGATTCGAGTAAATGCGATTGCACCGGGAAACATAGAAACCGACATGCATGAGCACTTCGAAAGCGCTGGATTGGCAGAGCACATTCGCCAGCGCATCCCACAGCGCCGGTTTGGCCAACCGCGAGACCTTGACGGCGCGACTTTGCTTCTTGCATCTGACGCCAGCAGATATATCACTGGTGCGGTCATTCCAGTAGATGGTGGTCAGCTTCTGTCGTGGATGTGACGCTGACAGCCGATATTCGATCCGATCGCCGAAAATTGACGCACTGACGAACGAGTTTCGCTGACCTTCGGTAGCGTAGGCCTGCGCGACTGGCCACCCCTCACGACGCCCGGAGATCGAATACTCATTGGTCTATTAAGTATGTCATTGGTTTCGTAGTTACCTTAGTAATACTAAACAATGGAGACTCGTGCGATGAAAAGGTCATTTTGCATGGTTGTAGCCATGGGCGCGTTCGCGAATGTGGCCAACGCTCAAAGCAGTGTCACCCTATACGGCGTCATTGATGAGGGCTTTGAGATGATCAGCAATGTCAAGACCGGTCCGGGAGAAGGCAAGACGCTTTATCAACTGGACTCGACAAGCGGTGCCCTAGGTTCGCGATGGGGAATGCGAGGCTCTGAGGATCTGGGCTCTGGATTGAAGGCGATATTTTTATTGGAGAACGGGTTTGAAATTAACACAGGCAAGCTGAATCAAGGCGGAGATGAGTGGGGCCGTCAAGCGTATGTCGGTCTCTCAAGTACAACCTACGGCTCCGTTACTCTGGGTCGACAGTATGACAGCGTGGTGGACTTCGTCGGACCACTCGGAATAGGCGAGCAGTGGGGGGGGCACCGCGCCGCTCACCCCGGTGATCTCGACAATCTGAACAATTCCTTTCGAACGAACAATTCGGTCAAATACACCAGTACAAACTATAACGGATTGACCTTTGGTGGCCTGTATAGCTTCGGTGGTCAGCCGGGGGCGATTTCACTCAACCAGGTGATTTCGTTGGGCGCTGGCTACACGAATGGAACGGTCGCGCTCGGAGTGGGCTATTTGAACGTCCGCAATCCGAATAACTCATTCTTTGGCGACAATCCAACCGGTGGCGGTGTCACAGTCAATAACACCTCGCCGGCCACCAATCCAGTGTTCTCCGGCTATGCATCAGCGCATACCTATCAGGTAATTTCGACAGGAGGGTCATACAAGTTTGGCGCCGCCACGTTCGGCGCAACATACTCCAATGTCAAGTTCATGAATCTTGGCGATACGGCTACGTCAGGGCCGAATCCGCTACGCTACGTTGGGACCGCCACGTTCAACAACGCCGAAGTGAGTGGGAAGTACCAGTTGACGCCGGCGTTCCTGTTGGGTGCCGCCTATGATTACACGACAGGCAGCAGCGTCAACAGCACGCTTGCAACAGTTCACGATTCTGGAGCCAAGTATCACCAGTTTTCGTTGGGTGCTGTCTACTACCTCTCGAAGCGCACCGAGCTGTATCTGGCTGGCCTTTACCAGAAAGCAAGCGGTATAGACTCGACGGGCCAAGCGGCGGTTGCGAATATCAATGCCTTGACTCCAGCCGCGGGCAATCACATGGCACTCGCCCGACTTGGTTTTCAGGTCAAATTTTAGTTAGTTTGACGATAAGACGGAAAGCGACTTCCCTGGTCGCTTTCTGTTCAACGAAATGTTCAACGGTACGCTATCGGAAAAACGCAGGAATGTAAGGGCCTTCAGGTGGCACCAAGAAGCAAGGAGAAACAACGCAGACCTCGAAACGAATCGATAACCAACCGGTTGAGGTAGTTGATCGACGTTTTTGCCTGTCATACGGGAATTAATTCGCGCATATCAGAGTAATCAGCCGCGGGGCTCTCACCTTGCCCAGGCCAAACATGCTGTCACTGTGTTCCAATCATCGACGAGTCATTGGGTATCTGACACAAGTCATGTAAATCAGTGCGTTGTGCGTCACGCTTCGACTATTGCGCGACGCTGTCGTTCATTTCGCGGGACGGAACATCTTGTCATACATGGAATGACTCGGCTTCGAGAAGACGCGCCGAACCATAGGATCGAAGAACGACAGCGGCAAAGTGTCGTAATTCTTATCGAACGCTGGTGCATCGTATTTTTCGCAAAACTCGACGGTACGCTCGAACAGTTCCGGCTGATTGCGAAACTGTTCACGCATGTTTGGGTCGAGACCTATATTATGGAAGAAGTAGTAACCTTGAAAGACGCCATGATGTTGCACCATCCAGACATTTTCCGGACTGACGAATGGTTTAAGCATGGCCGCAGCGATGTCTGGATGGTTATAGCTGCCGAGGGTGTCGCCAATATCGTGCAGCAGCGCACAGACCACGTACTCTTCATCGCGCCCATCCCGGTGCGCCAGTGTCGCGGTCTGCAGGCAATGCGTGAGACGAGCGACGGGCAAGCCGCCCCAGTCGTCTTCGAGCACCTTGAGATGGTCGAGCACGCGGTCTGCCAGCGTCGCGGCGTAGGGTTTGAGCTCTCCGAGGATGATTGCCCAGTCTTCGGCCGTGCTCTGTCCGATATGTGAAAAGGTGGCTTGTTTGCTCACGTCCTGTCTCCCAAAAAAATTTCCGTAATCTGCAAAATATTCGCAGTCCAATCAATCTATGGCCTTCAGCCGAACCGGGCACCCTCAGCGGTGAAGGCGCTCAACGGGACGCTCCCGCCTCTTACACGGGTATGGCGCCACCAGTTGCCTAGATGTTGTAACCCGGCATTCTGCGGTCTAGCATGCGCAGCAGCGCCGGCCACGCCAGTTGCCCATAGCGGCTCAGCGTTGTTGGGCTCCTCCCCATCGCTTCAGTGCTGGCTCGCGCCGCGGCCGAGACTTCATGCAACGGTCGGCCCATGCTCAAGGTCCGTACCTGCGCGGAGCAGGCGCGCTGCAGCATGTACATGCGTACGAAGGCCTCGCTGATACTCGCGCCTACCGCCAGCGTACCGTGATTGCGCAGCAGCATCAGATGTTTGTCGCCTAGGTCGCGTTGCAATCGCTCGCGTTCGTCCAGATAAAGGGCCGGCCCCTCATAGTCGTGTTGCGCGAGGTCTCCGGTCGTGAGCATGGCGGTCTGATTCAGCGGCAGCAAACCCTCGGAAAGAGCTGACACCGCCATGCTGTCCGCAGTGTGCAGATGAATGACGCAGTTGGCGTCATCACGCACCTGATGGATCGCGCTATGGATCACGAACCCGGCCTTGTTGACGTTGTAGGGCGACTCGCCGATTACGTTACCCTCAAGGTCGATCTTGATCAGACTGGTAGCGGTAATCTCATCGAAGGTCATGCCGAAAGAGTTGATGAGGAAGGCATGCTCGTGCCCGGGCAACCGTGCCGAAATATGCGTTCCTATCAGGTCGCTCCAGCCGAACAGTTCGACCAGTCTGTAGCAGGCGGCCAGATCGACACGTACCTGCCACTCCTGACCGGCCGGATCGTTGGCTGCCGCGTCAGTCGCCTGAGTTTGATTTAGTGGACCAGGTCCTGGCCAATCCAGGACCGTCCTGTCGTCTACCGCATGCGCGTTAGTCATTGCTCCCGGATCCCAGAAATTGAATCAACGTATCGCGCTTACCTTCAAAAGGGGTGCGGCCGTGTGTGCACAGAATGTTGTCCAGGATGAAGATCTCGCCTGCCTCCCAAGGCTCGTCCACCCGAATTTCGTCTTCGATCTGGCGCAGAAGTTTGACATCCTCGGCAGGAATCGTGCCGCCATCGCCGAACAGAACTGCGTTGGGGTAGCGTCCACCGTTGCGTTCATCCTCGGGTGTCAGCGTGTACCACTGCCGGGCGCTTGTGGGTAACGCGGTCAGATTACTGATCTGGTTGAACCAGTGACTGGTACCAAGTACCGGATGGGTGACGAAACCGGATTTGCGGATTTCGGTCTGCAGGCTTCCATCATCCAACCATTGCCATTCCAGTCCCCCGGCTTCGCATGCAGCTTCGACATCGGCCTTGTCTTCGGTGAAGAACGCTTCTTGCCAGGGGCGATGTATGTTGAGTAACTGGCCACTCCAGCCTTCCGTCGGTACCCGTCCGTCGCGGAAATTACGGCGATAAAGAACGCCGCGCTTGCGCACCTCGTCAAGGATCCGCTGCGGAATTTTCGCCTCGAAGCGACGAATATCTCCAATTGTGGTTGCTCCGCCAGAACTCGCGACTATGTTGGAGTAAAACGCGAGCTTCAACGGCCATTGGCGTTGGTAGCACATTTCATGGTGTAGGGGAATGAAGCGGTCTTTTTCCGTGCGTGTCGATTCCATCACCCTGCCTGCAATCTCTGCGCGTGGTCCACCGCCGCCCTTGTATCCCATCGCGGCGACGGGATAGTGCGACATCACATGGCCGAACTGCTCTGGACCCTTGACGGGGAATCCACGGAGGCGCACAGCGCCGAACCGGAGCAGCAATTTGTCGATTGCCTCCTCATGGTCGACCAGCCACGCCTTAAAGGCCGCAATATCCGTCTTGAGGCGCCTGGATACGGGCGTGATGAACAATGGAATGCCCTGCGGATGCAGGTGCACCGCCACCTCTTCGCCCAAAGCGGCGTTGGTGCCAGAGACGGGACTGGAGGAACGGATGTCCAATGTTTCGACGGCGGACTGACTGACGGTTGTGTCGCTCATTAAAGTCTCCTGATCTTCAGATGGGAACCTGGACGTATTGCGCGATTGAGTGTGTCGTGTGGTTCATGTAGCCCACTGTATTTCCTGGTTCTGCAGCTCGCTGTATCAGCGGATACGAAACTGACGATTAAATAAAAAAATTCCCGATCCACGCAGTTAGACGATGTTCTCCGGCTACCGATAACGTTGATTGTTCATGTGTGATCTCTTCAAAATTTCTACCGCGCGGGAAAACCCCTGCATCGCGCCGTATCCGCTGATACAGAGTTTCGGCACAGCCTTGTCAAACTAGGCGGCATTGGGGCGTGTTGCACGGCGAACGCGTGTGCCTGTGACGGGGCCCGCGGTGATGTGGTTTGCGCCGCGCATTCGCGAGCTCTTCTGCATTTCGGCTGCGAAGCACAGAGGAAGAGCAAAACCATCGAGGATCCCGTTGGCACGAATCATTTCGGAGTGTTTATGTATAAACCACTGGTCATCAACGACTTTCTGGACCGCGCGCTCGCTGCTTATCCCGACCGCATCGCGATAGTCGATGAAGAGGTTCAGCCTGCCCGGTCATGGGGTGAGCTGACTTACGCGGAACTTGGCCGTAAGGCTCGTGCGCAGGCTGCAACCCTGGACGAGATGGGCGTTCCTGTAGGTGCTCGTGTTGCTATCGTCTCCCAGAACTCGGCGCGACTCATATGTGCCTTCTTCGGCGTATCAGGGTGGGGACGCGTGCTGGTACAGGTCAATTTCCGTCTTGCTCCCGCCGAGATCCGTTACATCGTCGCCCACGCCGGTGCGGAGGTCCTTTTGCTCGATCCCGAATTCCGGCACCTTGCTGAGCTGGTCCCGTGCCAGAGAACATTTGTTTTGGGCGACGACGATGACCAGATCTGGAGCAGCACAGCGGATCCAGTGCCGTGGGTCGAAGACGAGACGGCCACCGCCGCCATCAACTACACCTCGGGAACCACAGGGCTGCCGAAAGGCGCGCAATTTTCGCACCGGCACCTGTGGTTAAACGCGACAGTGTTCGGCTGGCAGTCGTCTGTCTCGGATCGGGATGTTTACCTGCATACAGTTCAAGCATTCCACGGAAGCGGGTGGGGACACGTCTACGCCGCTACTGCGATGGGGGCCAAACATATAATCTTAAGGAAAATGGACGGAACCGAGGTCCTTAGGCGTATCCAGCTGCATGGTGTGACGTATCTATGCGCGGCACCTGCGGTGGTATCTGCAATCCTCGATGGCGCAAAGAGCTGGAATGGCCCGATTCCCGGATACGGTCGCCTGCGTATCATTTGTGGGGGCGCGCCGCCGCCGACCCGAACCATCCAGCGCGTGCGCGACGAACTTGGCTGGGAGGTTATGCAGTTGTATGGCCTGACCGAAACCAACCCCTTTGTGACGATGTGTCGTATGCGTGCAGAGTGGGATGGTCTGGATTCTTTCGAACAGGCTCGATTACTTGGACGCGCAGGCGTACCGTCTCTGGGGGTGCAACTGAGGATCGGTTCCGACGGGGAAGTGCTTGTACGCTCGAGTCGAGTTCTCGAATCGTACTGGAACGATCCGGAAGCGACGGCCAAGGCACATGACGGCGACTGGTTTCGAACAGGCGACGGTGGTTTCATTTCAGACGGCTACCTCACGATTAGCGATCGGATCAAAGATGTCATCGTTTCGGGTGGTGAGAATGTCGCATCCGTCGAGGTCGAGAATGCGGTGGCATCGCATCCTGCCGTGCGCGATGTCGCGGTCATCGGCATTCCGGACGAAAAATGGGGCGAAATGGTAACTGCGCTCGTCGTCGTTGAGGCTGGCCAGCACGTAACTGAAGCAGAGCTTATTGCACATTGTCGCTTGCACCTGGCTGGCTACAAATGCCCTAAACGCATTGAATTTCGCAATGATCTTCCGCGAACTGCCAGTGGGAAATTGCAGAAATTTCTATTGCGCAAGCCTTACTGGGAGGGCCGTTCTCGTCAGGTGAACTGACACGTTCGCACGACACTTAAGTTCTGAAAGATGCGGACCAGTCTCTTGGATTCATATCTCGTGATGTGGAGGCGGAGGTCCATGGAAAGTCGAGGACACAACGATGTTGTGCTATTGCTCAAACAACAAGCGAAGCGCTGGAGGAGTTAACGATGGAGCGGGCCAGCAACGTCACGAGAGTCTCCGATGCCAATTCTCTTCGCGCACTGGTTGGCGCAGCCGCTCAAGTGTGATTGGCTCGAAATCGCCAGGCGCGCGTCAACGGGTTTGCATAGACGACAGGAGACCATCAATGGATCCATGTCGATCCCGAACGAGCTTTGCGCGAATCCCCGTTCGGCGGCCCCATAGCACATGGATTTCTGACGTTGTCGCTGATTGTGGCGCTGCTCGGCCGGACGATCGAGTCGCGGCAACGGGCGATCGTCAACTACGGATTCAGTCGTGTGCGTTTCATCGCGCCGGTGCGTGTACGTGCACGCTTTCAGGTGATGAACGTGATCGATGTCGAAGGCGAAGGTGTGCAAGTGGTTTGGGACGTGACGCTCGAGATTGAAGGTCACAAACCGGCAGGTGTCGTCGAATTCATTACCCGAAATTATTTTTAACGTCGTACGAGCAGGTCCGCTTGCCGCTCGCGTGGGCCCGACGAAGGCAACCGAAAAAAGACGCGAGCAGCACTACAAACGGAGGAGACGTAATGGAGCACGGGATTTTTTCGGTGGACTGGATCGCTAATCACGCGAAGGTGTCGCCGGCGAGTATCGCTTGTGAGGATGTGAGCTCGGGGCGCGTTCTTACGTACGCGCAATTCGATGATCGGATTGCGCGTTTGACTCGCACATTCGTAACGGTGTTTAAGGCGCTACAGGACGATCGCGTGCTCGTCCTTTCGCGCAACGATACCGACGTCCTTGAAATACAATTCGCGTGCATGCGGACAGGAACGATCTTTGTGCCGTTGAACTGGCGACTGTCAATAACTGAGTTACAGGCGATCGTGGCTGACGCCGAACCGGTAGCTCTTTTTTACGGGTCTGAGTTTCGAAACGTGGCTGAGCAATTAGCCTCGACCGGTCCGATCGAGCACTCGATTGAAATGACGGCTGGGGCGAGTAGTGAATACGAGTCGTTATTAAATGCGGAGCCGATGCGGGAAAACTACGTCCGCAAGGAGGAGGACCTTTGGGCGTTGATCTACACGTCGGGAACAACCGGTCGTCCGAAGGGCGTGCAGTTCACCTACGGTATGCAGCTGGCCAATGCGATTGCAATGGGCTCGGCGTTCCGCTTGGGCACGGACAGTCGCAATCTGGTCATGCTGCCCCAGTTTCACGCCGGCGGATTGCTGACCCTCGCAAATCCCGTGTTCTTTTTCGGGGGCGCCAACGTCGTCGTTCGTGAGTTTGAAGGGAGCCTGGTCCTGAGACTCTTGACGGACCAACAGACACGTATAACACACACGACGGGCGTTCCGACCGTTCTCGAGATGCTCCTCAAGGAGCCCGGGTTCGAACGGCTTCACTCAACTTCGCTGCAGGGATTCGCTTTCGCTGGAGCTCCCTGCGCCGTCTCCACGATTGAGCGATATGTCGAGATGGGAGTGCCGGTACGGCAGTGTTGGGGCATGACAGAAGTGGGGCCGTTCCCGGTCGTTTCGCCGCTCGCGATGCCAGCTCAAAAGTATCGTTCGTCCGGTCTTCAAAACAGTCTGGTTGAAATAGTGATCGCGGGTCAGGATGGTGAGCCTGTGTCCAATGGCCAGCTTGGCGAAATACTTGTGCGTGGACCAACCGTTACTCCGGGATATTGGAGGAGGCCTGAAGCGACCCGCGAATCATTTACTTCGGCTGGGTGGTTTCGAACTGGCGACGTGGCTTATCGAGACGATGAAGGCTACTTCTACATTGTCGATCGCCGGAAGGATATGTTTATCTCAGGTGGCGAGAACGTCTACCCGGCTGAAGTGGAGCGCGTTCTTGGCCTTCTGCCCGATGTAGCCGAATGCGCGGTCGTGGGGGTGCCTCACGTGAAATGGGGCGAAGTCGGTCGCGCTTTTATCGTTCGGCGGCAAGCAAGCACCATCGGACTGCAAGACGTTCGCGCCCACTGTGAAATGCACCTGGGCCGATACAAGATCCCAAACGAATTCGTGTTTGTGGACGCGCTTCCACGGAATCCCATTGGGAAAGTGACCAAGGCGACGCTGCGAGATATCGTGAAGGTATCGTAAGATCCTTCGTCAACTGAAAGACGGGAAAAGACATGGGCCAGGTAGCATATGTTCGACATGACCGGGTTGGAACGATCGTAATGAATCGAGGGCCGGTCAACGGTATCGACATCAGCTTCGTGCGCGACTTTGACGCGGCCGTCGGGTCGCCGAAAGGGACACAGATTGCTTCGTTGTAGTTGTCCGCAGCAGCTTGCCTGGACTGTGCGAGGACCACATCAACGAGGAGAGCGTTTCAAGCACAAGAAGAAAGCGAAGCCTGTAGCCGCCGAGTAACGTTCGCAAGTTTTTCGCCTCGAAGGCTGCGGTCAAATTTGACGGGACGCCGACAAAAAGTGCGTCCCCAAGATGGTGCTTTTTCCAGTCGGACTTACAGACCTGCGAGCGCCAGCCTGCGGATTGGACAATTGGAAAACTTATGGTAACCGGCACTGTTAAGTGGTACGACGAAAGGAGAGGATATGGGTTCATCGAGCCAGACGATGGAGGCGAATGTTTACGTGTACGTCGTTCAGAAGCGCAAGGCAATTTGTTTGAGGCTCTGCGAGATGACAAGCGAGTAGCGTTCGAGGTCGAGAAAGGGCCAGAGGGTAACCGAGCAATTTCCGTTGAGATTCGATGAGCGAGTAACTGCGCCAGTCCGTTGCCGATGTGGGCTGTCTAGTCGTCGGTCCGCCGAGACGGAGCTCTCGGCCGAGGCCCATTGCGATCGGTCGAGATGGGCCTATCACAGACGAAAGGAGCTGTATGAGTCGAGAGGCTCACGTACATTTCTGGGAGGGCCTAGCGGTGCGACCCCGCCGGGCAATTCAACTATTTGAAGGCTTATGAGTCCGTCGGCCAGGCAAGAAATTGATCGCTAACTACCTGGCGTGGTACAGCCAGCGAAGGCCTCATTCAAGTCTGTCGGACCATATCCCGGACGAAGCTTACTTCGCGATGCTGCCCGCGACTAAAACGGCAGCGTGACCACCCAGCGTTCCACTTAAAAATCGAAAAGACTGTCCGAACGAACGGGGCCACCTCTATTCTTTTCCGGCGGCGGAGACGTTAAGTGGTTCCGAAAGGACACGCCACAAGAGAACATGGCGATAATTACACTTCTGCACGAAACGCTCAGCAAACTGACGCATAGCGAGAAGATCTCCATTGCGGAGATCGGCGGTCGTGCCCTCGGTGACGGATATGAGATCGCGTTGGCTTGTGATTTGCGTTTCGCGTCCACAGGCAAATATCGGATTGACCTGCCGGAAGTCAAACCCGGACTACTCCCAGCAGCCGGTGATACCCAACGTCTCGCTTCTCTGATCGGTCCCGCCGGAGCGCTGGAGTTCCTGATTGCCGGGACCTCGGTCGCAGCCGAAGAGGCGCTCCGACTCGGATTGGTGACCCGGTTATTCAGTGACGAGGAACTCACCGGGCAGACGCTCGCCTTTGCAAAGCGAATGGCTTTAGCGGCGACGCGGGCAATAGGCCAAATCAAGCGGTCTATCTATGACGGGTTTTGTTCACATCTGCCGGCCGAGCGGCGAAATGCCGCCCTGCTGTTTGCTTCGGAGGACCTTACAGAGCGCCTCACGGCGTTCATCGAACGATGAAATATTCCCCGACGCAATAACCTATGACGTGGCCTTATGGCACTGCCGTGCACATGGCATGTTTGGTGTTTCTGGCTGCTTGGCACCGCGCACTGTGCTGTCGAGAGCCATTCGCGCAAATCCCGCAACATCGAGGATGCTGGGGTGGCGACATGTTCCGGCTGGGTCTCCAGGGCTCAGCATTTCCCGTCTACCGCTGACGGTGATCATTCGCGTGCAATCTCTTCAGGAATTTGGCCGCGCGGGAAAACCCCTGCATCGCGTCGTATCCGTTGATACAGAGTTTTAGCTCAGACTTGTCAAACTAGTCAGCAGTGAGACGCGTTGCCCGGCGAACGTTGTGCCTGTGACAGGGCCCACGTTGATTTCGTTCGCACCGCGCATTCGGGGACTCTTCTGCATTTCGGCTCTAAAGCACAGAAGGGAAACAAAACCGTCGAGGAACCCGCTGGCAGGAATCATTTCGGAGTGTCTATGTACAAACCACTGGTCATCAACGATTTTCTGGACTGCGCGCTCGCTGCGTACCCCGACCGCATTGCGATAGTCGACGAAGAGGTTCAGCCCGCCCGGTCATGGGGTGAGCTGACTTACGCGGAACTTGGTCGTAAGGCTCGCGCGCAGGCTGCGACCCTGGACGAGATGGGCGTTCCTGTCGGTGCTCGTGTTGCTATCGTCTCTCAGAACTCGGCGCGGCTCATATGTGCCTTCTTTGGCGTGTCAGGGTGGGGGCGTGTGCTGGTGCCAGTGAATTTCCGCCTTGCTCCCGCCGAGATCTGTCACATCATGGCCCACTCGGGCGCGGAGGTCCTTTTACTTGATCCCGAGTTTCGACACCTTACGGAGCTTGTCCCGTGCCAAAGAACATTTGTGCTTGGCGACGACGACGATCAGATCTGGGGCAGCACGGCGGATCCAGTGCCGTGGATCGAAGATGAGACAGCCACCGCCGTCATCAACTACACCTCGGGAACCACAGGGCTACCGAAAGGCGTGCAACTGTCGCACCGGCACCTGTGGCTAAACGCGACAGTGTTTGGTTGGCAGACATCTGTCTCCGATCGGGATGTCTACCTGCATACAGTTCAAGCATTCCACGGAAGCGGGTGGGGGCACATCTACGCCGCTACTGCGATGGGGGTCAAGCATATAGTCTTAAGGAAGATGGACGGAACCGAGGTCCTTAAGCGTGTCCAGGCGCATGGCGTGACGTACCTATGTGCCGCGCCTGCCGTGGTGAACGCGGTCCTCGATGGCGCAAAGACATGGAATGGCCCGATTCCAGGATACGGTCGACTGCGCATCATTTGTGGTGGTGCGCCGCCGCCGACCCGAACCATCCAGCGCGTGCGCGATGAGCTTGGTTGGGACTTCATACAAATGTATGGCCTAACTGAGACTGGTCCCCTCCTTACGCTGAATCGTATGCGTGCAGAGTGGGATGATCTGGATTCTTTCGAGCAGGCCCGGTTGCTTGGACGCGCAGGCGTACCGGTTCTGGGTGTGCAACTGAGGATGGGGGCCGACGGAGAAGTGCTTGCGCGCTCGAGTCGAATTCTCGATTCGTACTGGAATGATCCGGAAGCGACGGCCAAGGCACATGACGGCGACTGGTTTAGAACAGGCGACGGTGGCTTCATTTCAGACCACTACCTCACGGTTAGCGATCGGATCAAAGATGTCATCGTTTCGGGTGGTGAGAATGTCGCTTCCGTCGAGGTCGAGAATGCGATGGTGTCGCATCCTGCCGTTCGAGACGTCGCTGTCATCGGTATTCCGGACGAAAAATGGGGCGAACTGGTAACTGCACTCGTTGTCATTGAGGCTGGCCAGCACGTGACCGACGCAGAGCTCATCGCACATTGTCGCCAGCATCTGGCTGGCTACAAGTGCCCTAAACGTGTTGAATTTCGCAATGAACTTCCGCGAAATGCTACTGGCAAGTTGCAGAAATATCTATTGCGTAAGCCGTATTGGGAAAGCCTCTCTCGCCAGGTAAATTGAGAGCGGTAGCATGACACTTGAAGTCTGGCCGGCTGTCAAATCGGGTGGACTCACATCTCGGGCTTTCTGACGGAGCGCTGTTGAATGGCGGAAACGATTGTGCCACTCGTGGAGCGGAAGTTTTGTGACATTGCTGGGCGCAGATTGGCGTATTTGGAGGCCGGATCAGGTCCTCCTATCGTTCTGTTGCACGGAAATCCGACCTCTAGTTATCTGTGGCGGAATATCATTCCGCGTATAGCGAGCAAGGGCAGAGTCATCGCACCCGATCTGATAGGTCACGGTGATTCGGACAAACTTCCGGCCTCGGAGGGGGCTGCACGGTACAGCTTCGAGCGTGCATTCTCGTATTTGGATGCGATGCTGTCGGAACTAGACGCGGACACGCGGGTGACGCTGGTACTTCACGACTGGGGCAGCGCACTAGGTTTTCACTGGGCACGCTTGCATCCGGACAGGGTGAGAGGGCTCGTCTATATGGAGAGCATTGTCGCACCATGGGCCTCTTGGGATGACTGGCCGGAAAAGGCCCGAGAAATCTTTCAGGGATTTCGTTCGCCGAATGGCGAGGAACTGATTCTGCGACGTAACCTCTTTATCGAGCGTGTCCTTCCCGGGTCCGTGTTGCGTGAATTGAGTATCGAAGAACTGTGGCACTACTACGCGCCTTTCGTGATCGAAGCCGACCGTCAAACCATGCTGAACTGGCCCCGGTTGCTCCCTATCGCCGGTGAGCCCTCTCACATGGTTGCAGTTGTCCAGTTGTACGCGGATTGGTTGCGGCAATCCCAAGTACCGAAGCTATTCATCAACGCAGAGCCAGGTTCAATTCTTGTGGGTGCTCAACGTGAGTTTTGTCGCAGTTGGCCCAACCAGACCGAGGTCACTGTCAAAGGGTTGCATTTCATACAGGAAGATTCACCCGATGAAATTGGCCGCGCCGTGGCCGGCTGGCTTTCCGCTCTCGAATAGGACGATTCAATTGGTGGGTCGGCAAAGAGGGCCCTGGTGCAAATTGTGTTGGAGACTCGGTTAAAGTGTCAAGCTGACCGATTGGAGACCCGACGATGAGCAAGCTCGAGAGTATGGAGGATCTGTTCGCGGGGCGTCACTTTGAGCGCGATGTGATCATTCTTTGCGTGCGATGGTACCTGCGCTATAAGCCCAGCCTGCGCGACTTGGTGGAGATGGTGACCGAGCGGGGCTTGTCGCTGGCTTACACGACGATTCTGCGTTGGGTGAAGCGTTATACGCCGGAGTTCGTCAAACGTTGGAACCGTTTGGGCACACCTACGGGACGTCGTGGCGTGTCGACGAGACCTACCTGAAGATTCGCGGCGAGTGGGTCTACCTTTATCGAGCGGTGGATCGGGCAGGGCAGACCGCGGGCTTCTTGCTCAGCGCCAGGCATGACGTGGCCGCGGCCAAAGCCTTTTTCAGGAAGGCAATCAAACATCAAGGCCAGCCGCGGGAAACGATCACGCTCGACGCCTATGCAGCCTCGCACCGCGCCGTGGGCGAGATGAAGGCCGACGGCTTGCTGCCGGAGGATACGAAGGTCCGAACCTCGAAGTATTTGAATAATCTCATCGAGCGGGATTATCGTAACGTCAAGTCCAGAACGAACGTCATGCTTGGCTTCAAACGCTTCAGGAGCGCCAGATCACTCTGGCAGGCATTGAGTTGATGCATCGCATTCTCAATCGTGAAGCTAAGCCTCAAAGATACCGCTGCGGCCGCTATGTGGAATGCCGTCCTGTCGGCTCGATAAGATATCCTTAGCTATACGAAACACCTCGATCGGATCCCCTATTTGCACCGGAGCCTTCGAGCGCGGGGCCGATTCATTGACCCATTGAGTGGCAGGGGTGTCCGGAGCAATCCCGGAGGCGTAACATCTTGATAAGTCCACGGGTCAATTTTCACCATTCAATCGCAAGGAGAGTAATCGTGAGCAAGCGTGATGTAGTGGTTCTGGGTGCAGCCCGGTCGGCGATCGGAACTTTCGGAGGATCCCTCGCCGACATTGAACCGGCAGAACTGGCCGGCACTGTGATGAAGGAGGCAGTCACGCGCTCCGGCGTTGATCCGACGGCGATCAATTACGTGACCGTTGGCAACACGATTCCCACCGAGAGCCGCTTCGCTTACGTGGCGCGCGTAGCGGCCATCCAGGCCGGGCTACCTATGGATTCGGTGGCGATGTCAGTGAATCGCCTATGTTCGTCCGGCCTGCAGGCCATCGTGACGACAGCGCAGAACATCCTGCTCGGTGATTGCGACTACGGCGTCGGCGGAGGGGTAGAGGTGATGAGTCGCGGCGGCTACCTGTCCACCGCAATGCGCAGCGGCGCACGCATGGGCGACACCAAACTGATCGACACCATGGTCGCCACATTGACTGACCCCTTCGGTGTGGGCCACATGGGGGTCACCGCCGAGAACCTGGTTACGAAATGGGATATCACGCGCGAGCAGCAGGATGCGTTGGCGGTGGAGTCGCACCGCCGAGCAGCGCTGGCGATCGCCGAAGGGCGCTTCAAATCGCAGATCGTCCCCATCGTCAGGCAGACGAGGAAGGGCGAGGTGATCTTCGACACCGACGAGCACGTAAAGCCTGGCACGACGATGGAGACGCTGGCCAAGATGAAGCCCGCGTTTAAGAAGGACGGATCGGTGACCGCGGGGAACGCCTCGGGCATCAATGATGGCGCGGCCTTTTTCGTGCTCGCCGACGCGGCTGTGGCTGCGGCGGCGGGCCACAAGCCGATCGCCCGCCTGGTGTCCTACGCGGTGGCTGGCGTGCCCAACGAGATCATGGGTGAAGGCCCGATCCCCGCCACGAAGTTGGCGCTCAAGAAATGCGGCCTTACGCTCGAGCGGATGGACGTGATCGAGAGCAATGAAGCGTTCGCGGCGCAGGCCATCGCTGTGGCGCGCGCTCTCGAACTCGACATGGAGAAGACCAACCCCAATGGCGGTGCGATCGCGCTGGGTCATCCGATCGGCTGCTCAGGCGCTTTCCTCGCCACCAAGGCAATCTACGAACTGCAGCGCATCGGCGGACGCTACGCGCTCGTGACGATGTGCATTGGCGGCGGCCAAGGGATCGCCGCGGTGTTCGAGCGCCTGTGAGGCTCAAGACCAGATTAAGGTCAATTAGGTATTGCGGCGACGCAAAGTGGTAAACGCATGGACGATCGTCCGGCACGTGCAACTTCAGCTCGCCGCCTGTCGATGCTTCACATCGCGCCAGGCGAGGGTCGACGGCACAAGCGCCTCAAAGGTCGTTGAGGACCTCGCCGTCCCGTGAGCGCCTGTCGGGGTGGTCCGCTCCAGTGGGTTTTGCCGCTCTATCGTTTTTAATTTGACATAACATAATTTGCCCCCAATTATTTAATGTTTCAGTCGCTGGGATTGCGGCCACCTATACACACCTAACCATGAAAAGAGTACGATGTAGCACAGTTGTGACACATTTGGAGATTCCTATGTCCACTACCACTCTCCGGTTGCCGCCGGACCTACGCGAGCGGGTTTCGAAGCTTGCCGAAGAATCGGGCACAACGGCGCACAGCTTCATGTTAGAGGCAATTATTGAGCGAGTCGCCAGTGAAGAGCTGCGGCACGAGTTTCTCAAGGAGGGAAACGACCGTCTGGCAAACATGCTGGAGAATGGCCGCGGAGTTGAGTGGGCTGATATGCGCGACTATTTGAGCGAAAAAGCTGCAGGGCGAGACCCGGGAATACCGAAGGTCAAGCGATGGCGCGAATAGTTCTGGCACCTGAAGTCCGCGAAGATTTCGACCGGATTTTTGACTTTCTTTTTGAATACGCGCCGGAGAGCGCCGCAAAACGCATTGATGATATCGTTCGTGCGCTAGACATCCTCCAGTCAAGTCCGCAGATTGGACGACCTGTTAGAGGCGCCAGCGCAATGCGTGAACTGGTCATCTCAAATGGAGCGCATGGCTATCTTGCGTTGTATCGCTTCATAGCCGAGTTGGACGTTGTACTGGTGGCTGCCATCCGCAGCCAGAGGGAGTTGAGGTATCAGCGCACCGGCCGCTGATGGACGGGGGGAAATCCCGCGTCAGCTGCCATGCCTTCGTTGAACGGCGCGTTTTCGCCAGTGGCGATAGCGCGGTAGGAAGTGGTATTTGACATAATCCTAATTATCAACAAAAGCACGGGCGTGCTTTTTACTTTGTTTGTCAGATGCACATCGACACGACGGTCACCGTCAGCCGACGGTCGGTTACCGGAACACGAAGTCGTTGACGGTCAGCCGCAGCGGTTGGTCGGGTCGCGCAAGTAACTTTCTTTGGGCGACCGCGACGATGCGGTTGCGACCGTTTTCAAACGTTCTGAGTGTGCGCGTCGCGTCGGCGCTACGCGGTAGCCAGAAATGCTCTTCGAGTGCGTCACGCGCAATTGCGCCTTTGACCTCGCGGCCGCGGATCGACAGCATGAAAACCACGGCGCGTCCGTCCGGCGAGACGGCGGGCGCGCGATCAAGAACTTCCATGACGTACCTCGACAATGTCATTCGCGGTCTTTGTATTTGTCCTGCGCCGCTCAGCGATAAATCATTCAGAAGTTGAAAGCAGCGCGATCGTCAATGACGCAACGGTTCAGCCTCACCAGGTGTCCGTTATCGATAATCGCCAGGCGACATACGGGCTCGTTATTTTTGAGGCGCCCGTTGTGTTGTAGACGGGTTTGGGTTCTGTGGTGTACGTAATCGGGATAGACGGTTAGTTGCGTATTGGAAGTCAACATTCCTCGTTATGGTGAGCTTTTTCGGGAGCAAGCGTGTGCCACCATCTGGCGAGTGGTCCGGCACTACAGCGTGAAAACACCAATAAGGCTGAATTTACCAGCGGGAACGCAAGAGTCGTTTCTGGAGAAGCGTTCGTAGATCACGGCGCGTATCGGTGACGACGTGAATGTAAATCGTGTCGTCGCGCACCTCATATATAACCCGGTTCTGGCCGCTCAATGCTTCCCGGAAATTCAGACCGCCGAAATCTGCAAGCTCAGCCGGGACATAACCGCTCTGCGGGAACTGCCGGATATTGCCAAACGTGACAGCCAAATCCGCGGACGTCTGCTTCCACGTTTCGGCACCGAAGCTTTTGAGGATGTAGCGACGCAAATCCTTCGCATCCTCCTGCGCCTCGTCGAGAACCAGGAGCTTGGACTTCGTCTGCCCCATCAGCGGATTTGCTCCTTCCGATCAAGGTCGTCGAGTTCGGTGAGAAACTCGTCGGCATCCTTGAATTTCCCCTGTTCGATGTCCTTCTGGCCCAAGGCCAGAATTTTGAGCAGCGCCAGCGTTTGCTGGGTGTCCTCATAGCTTTGCACGTCCTGAACGACGAGCTTTGCTTCGCCATTCTGCGTGATAAGCAGTGGCTCGCCAGAAGCCGTCAAATCCTTGACGATCTGCGCTGCGTCGCTTTTCAGGTAGCTGATTGGCTTTACGTGGTCTGCCAGGCGCATGTCTGATCCTCCGTTTGCCGCCTCATTTAGACCGAATATAGACTAAATTCAGTTTTATGCAAAGTCCTGAATCAGGCTGGGCCGCTCGTGATCTGTCATCGGGGCTCGATTTGCCCTTCAACAAAATACGCTGCAGTTCGACACCATTCATTGGTCGCCATGAATGCGCCGCCCTCTCCTGCATCGCCCGCCTCGCAGGCCACGGGCGATGCAGCGCGCTGGTCCGACCTACGTGTTCAAGTGGCGAATTACAGACAAGCGGGTCGCAACCGACAGCTGGGAACTTGAACTAAAGCGTTCACGAAAAATGAATTATGTTATGTCATCGTAAGTGGCATATTTTGTGTAGATGCGGAAAGTACTTGCGTCCATGACTTTTTGCATCTACAATAAGTAGCATGGAAGTTACATTCGATCCCGCCAAAGACGCCAGCAATGTCCGCAAGCACGGCGTGTCTCTCGTCCTTGCGAGCGAGATCGACTGGTCCGACGTGATAGCACGGCCCGACAACCGCAGAGACTATTTCGAGCTGCGCGAGATCGGCTACGCCGTGATCCAGGATCGCCTGTACTGCGTTGTGTTCACGCAGCGTGGCGAGACCATGCACATTATCAGCCTGCGTAAGGCAAACCGCAGAGAGGTCCGTGATGTTCAAGAATCGTAAGCTCATCCCGCCGACGCCTGATGAAGACGCGGCAATCAATCGCGGCATCGCCGCCGACCCTGACACGTACGAACTGAGCGCGCGTGAGATTGCCGAATTGAAGCCACTTGGTGCGACGCGACGCATGGGTCGTCCCCCGAAGGAAAACCCGAAAGAACAGGTTAGTGTTCGCTACGACGCTGACGTGCTCGAAGCGTTCCGCGCGACTGGCGACGGCTGGCAGACCCGCATGAACGACGCCCTGCGAACCTACCTGAAAGAGCATCCGCTCAAAGCCGCGTGAACTGGACTAACGAGCTCCCAACCGCGCTAGGGGGCTGTGATGCAAATGGCGCAGGCGAGCGAGAAGACCGGCGGTCTTAACCAGCTGAAAAACCCACCTCTCCGGCACAATCGATCATCTGGACGGGTTCGAGCCGCACGTTATTGAAGTCAGCGCCGTACGCTTCGCGACCTCTGCACTGAAACATTAGGTGCGAAGCAGCCTTTCCTGCACGTCCTTCGCAAACCGACTGGCCGCTCCAAGCTCGCTCCACCGGAGCCATAGGGTAGTCAATCCCGCAGGTTGCCGATCGGCCCTTGCGCGCAAGTCGGCTGCCGTATTGACTGGTAACGCGGTGAAATCACGCTTGGGCATATCGCTGGACGACTGCGGGAATGGCAGATAGAGTCGCACGACCCATCGGCCGCAATCCTTGTGGCCCGCGTACGGACGCAGGATCTCGCCGTCTGATCCGCGCCGGTCAAAGCGCAACACGTCATCTCTGCGATGGTGGATATGGTTTAAGCACCGTCGGTGATTCTGTAGCCCATGGCGCGATAGCCGCGTTGCCGCTTCTCCCACATTCTCTGCAATGCCGGATGTCCGACATCGACAATATCTGTGATCCGGACATCCGTCTTTGTCGCGTGCTCCCGATGAAGGCGGCCTGCGTACTGCTGAAGTGTGCCTTTCCAGGAGATTGGCATAGCGAGTATCAGCGTGTCGAGCGCCGGGTGATCAAACCCCTCGCCGACCAGCTTCCCGGTCGCCAGCAACACTCGCGGACTATCTGTCTGCAGCGCGTTCAGCGCGTCAATCGCCAGAGCGCGCTGCTTCTTTGACATGCGGCCGTGCAGCGTAAAAAACTTTTCAACCTTCCCCGCCAGTGCTTGCGCAATGGCCTCCAGATGGTCGGTGCGTTCAGTCAACACGAGAATTTTTCGACCATTCGAGAAAGCCACTTCAACTTCATTCGCAATCGCCTCTGTCCGGTCGGCATCGCCCGCGATATGACGGAAGACATCCTGAATCCCTGCGTCGTCGGGTAGCTCTATCCGCGCCGATCGAATCTGTGACACAACTTCCAGATCGTGAGGTGCCGTGTCGGGTCTGGCCGCGGTAAATCGAATCGGCCCGCACTGCATGAAGATGATCGCGTGCTGGCCATCTCGCCGTATCGGTGTCGCCGTCAGACCGAGCACGTATCTGGCCTTGACCCGTTTCAGCAGTGCCTCGAATGACACGGCTGAAAGATGATGGCACTCGTCGACGATGACGTGCCCATAGTTCTCGACCAGCCCGCCCGTCTCGCCCTGACGTGACAGGGATTGCATGACGGCAATATCGATCTTCCCGGTTGGCCTCGCCTTCCCGCCGCCAATAGTGCCAATCATTCCTTTTCCGACGCCCAGGAATGCCTGTAGCCTTTCCTGCCATTGCTTCAGCAACTCGGTACGATGGACCAGCACCAACGTATTGACACCGCGGCGGGCGATCAATGCCGCCGCCGTTACAGTTTTGCCGAACGCGGTAGGCGCACAGAGCACGCCGGTGTCGTAGCGCAGCATCGCCGACACGGCGGCTTCCTGATCAAGGCGAAGCGTGCCGGCGAACGACACATCGAGCGGCTCGCCCGGAATGCGTTCATCATGAACCTCGCAGTCGATTTCGTTTTCGCGCAGCAGATCCTTCGCAGCATCCAGACAGCCTCGTGGCAATCCGATGTGCCTTGGATAGTTCTCCGCGCAACCGATTACACGTGGCTTGTCCCAAACAGGAAAACGCATCGCCTGTGCCTTGAAGAACTCCGGGTTCGGAAAAGCGGCCAATCGAATCAGCCGGTTTAGCAGTGACTGCGGGATCTGCTCCTTTTCAAGGTACACAAGATTCGCCAGGGTAACCGACAGCGACTTCGGCATCGGACCCGGCAGCTTGTTCCGGACCAGGGACGGCGTCCGCCACGGCTCTGCCTGATCGTCGTCAGTGGTGAACGCCACGTCGAGCGGGTGTGCCCCTCCGGTGCAACGAAGGATGGCCGATTCGATCTGCTCGGGGGGAAGAGGCTGGAGTGCCGCGAGGAATGCCCACTGATCCGCGTACGGCTGCAACGTGTCATCTACAAAGACGCTATTGCCCTGCTCACGGGGCTTCTTTTGCAGGGGCAACGCAATCAGATTCCCGAATCCGCCTTTGGGCATCGAGTCCTGATTGGGAAAAAGCCGATCATAGGAAGTCAGCTTCAGCTGACGCGTCCGCGCACAGGTGTGACTGATAATTGCCGTGCCCAGGCGGCGCGCGTCCCGGGCCGGGACCCTCGATTGAAAGAAAATCCATGCGTGCGCACCGTTTCCCGAGCGCGAGACTTCCAGTGCCGCCGGGACATCCAGCTCCCGGCAAGACCGAACGAAAGCGCGCGCATCGTCTCGCCAGTCTGCGTCATCGAAATCCACGGCGAGAAAGTGGCAGGTGTCATCGGCCATCAGCGGGTAGACACCGACAGTGTGACGGCCGGCAAGATGGTCGTATATCACATCGTCGGATAGCGGAATAAGCAGCCGGTTGCCGCAGTCCGAACACTTGATGCGCGGTTTCTCGCAGACCCCGGCGCGCCATTCGTTCGCACACGCTGGCGAATAACCTGACTTGCCGGCCTTACTTTCCCACCGTATCGGATATACATCGGTTCGCCCCTGGAAGATGCGCCTGAAAAGCGCGATCTTCTCATCCGTGGTCAATGGAGAGGGCTCAACCGTGTGCGCAGCGACATCCGGGGGTGTCGCGTCAATTCCATGCGACGCGAGCAGTGCTACGAGCCGGGCGTTTTCCGCGCGCAACTGCTCCACCTCGCGATCAGCGGTCATCGGAGACGTACTCCGCAAAAAACATGTTCATGTCGTCGCTGACCTCGTAACCGAAGTTGCAGCTGACGCGGCGTACTGAGTCGAGCCGCGCGACAAGAGCATCGCGTTCACCGTGTGGCAGGGCGACCGCCGACTTCAGCGCCTGTTCATACATGCGCACCAGCGCCGCGAGGAAGGCTTCGTCGTCCATCCCGATGTCATCGCAAAAAACCGGCGGCCCGCTCGCAATAAAAGACCTGGAGCTCCGCCAGTCCCTCTGGCCGTCCGATCGCCTTCCTGTAGTCCGAGATCGCTTGCTTCGCCTTCGAGACCGACGGGGTTTGATTCTTGAAAACATCCGGCCACAGGCACCTGCCTATTATGCTCTTGTAAGGCTTCAGGACATCGTCGCCTATCCCGAAGCGGGCGTGCAGGAACGCCTGGTTATCCTTGCTCGCAGCGCACAGGTCCTGGACAAGGCGCAGCAAGCCGGCACGATCGAACGCTGAAAGCTGGCCCTTGATATCGGCCCATGCGGGATTGGTTGTCTTTTTCACGGTTACGGAGACTGCGAATAGAGCTATTCTCTTACTGGCGTGATGGCGGTAGAACCAATGTCAGGCGAGGCTATGCGCAGACTGACTGCCTGACTCGAATGTCAATCTCCGATCGTTAAACGACTACTCAGAGGCAGGCTACCACGTGTAAAAGGAAACGCCCCGAGGAGTGCGCGTACAACGAAGTTTCATGCCGCGGCAGGCCCGAGGAGTCTACGAAAGAATTCGTAAATTGCGGATGCGACCGATCGACGGCGACCGTTCAAGGATCAGGCTTGTGACGAACTCGGGCAGCAATGCCCGGGGCACAGTGGCGGGCACCCCGCCGATCATCTGCGAAGGAACGTGTACGATGAAATCGTCCGGTGCGGCTGCCAGACTGTGTTCGTAGGTGACTCGATAGTCCATTTTATTGCTATTCGGGTAGTTCAGATCCTTCATCCGGTCCGAGTTCCGCCTCGATCTGCTCAATCGACGGCAGGTCAGGCATGAGCGGCGCAGGAATGTCGCGCAGCAACTGGTATTCAGCGACGCCCATCGGATTGGCAATGCCGCGCAGCGCGTACTCGGCGACAAGTCGATTGTTCTCCTTGCAGAGCAGCAGTCCTATCGTCGGCTGGTCGTCTGGCGCCTTCACCTGCGCGTCGACCGCCGACAGATAGAAGTTGAGCTGACCAGCATATTCAGGCTTGAACGGCGTCGCCTTCAGCTCGACCACGACGTAACACCGCAGCTTCAGATGGTAAAACAGCAGGTCAATGAAGAACTCATCGCCTGCCACCTCGAGCCTGTATTGCCGTGCGACGAACGCGAAGCCGGCGCCAAGTTCGAGCAGGAAGCGCGTGATGTGCCGGGTAAGCGCGTTCTCGATGTCCCTTTCCTGGGCGTTTTCGGTCAGGCCAAGAAAATCGAAGATGTACGGATCCTTGAGCGCGTCGCGGGCGAGATCGGACTGGGGCGGAGGCAAGCGATTGGGGAAATTGGTCACCGCGTTGCCCTGGCGTTCCTGCAGGCGATTCTCGATCTGCATCACCAGCACATTGCGAGACCAGCCGTGTTCGATCGATTTGGCGGCATACCACTCGCGTGCTTCGGGCGCCTTCAGCTTGTCCAGCAACGTGACCACATGGGACCACGGCAATTGTGCAACAGGCTGTTGCACAAATTCATCGCCGGGCCAAGCCTCGGCCAGCGTACGCATGTACTTCAGGTTCCGCGGAGAAAACCCGCGCATGTCCGGAAACGCCAGGCGCAGATCGCGCGCCAGCTGGTCGACGACCTTCGCGCCCCACCCCTGCCGCCGCTGCCGCTCAAGAATCTCGCGGCCTATCTGCCAGTACAGCGATACCAGCTCCCGGTTGACCGATAACGCGGCACGCTGCCGCGCCTCCTCGACGCGGGACTTGAGGCCGGTGAGCCAGGCGATATAGTCAGCGGTGGTGAAAGACACTTCGGTCATACAGTCCTGCGAAACATGGGTGCGGCAACTGCCGACGGATTACACCGATTATCAACGGTCACCGTCGAGGCGGCAATTGCTTCTGAAGCGCACGAGATCCCGACGGCACACGGTCATCAAGGATGTGTACCCTCCTCCTCAGTCCTGCCAGCAACGGGTGCGACAGCCTTCGCATCGACAATCCGGATTTCTGCGCCCGCTGCTGGATGCAACCGCATTGCCGCGTGTCTGCTGATTGAAACCTCTCAATATCCTAGAAAGACAAATTCTACCTACGACGCCGAATCGAAGTTTGTGCCGACCGGCTCTGCAAGCGCGAACCTCGGCCTTTTATTGGAAGCCCAGTTGCCGCTGCATAGCAGCGGTCGGATGGGAAAACGTAGACATTGACCGTTAGTTGCGTTTTATGGTCAATCGAACGCCAAAAAATCGAACTCCCGCACCTTGCACCTGATCATCTGAAACCGTTGCGAAGGCATTGATAACTTGCCGTGCGGTAATCGGGGCATCCCCAGACGTCCGCCGCCACGAGATATCTCATTGACCACATTGAATCTGCCGCCCTTTGGAACAAGTTGGTCGGCACTCATCTGATCGCCGCACGTGTCTATCGTCATCGAATTCTTCGCGTGGCTCGCTCGGGGACGCTCACAAAAAAGCTACGCATCTGATAACGGAGTTCGACTACCGGCTGAAAATCCTGCTTCCCAGGTTCAGGCCCGGCACTGCCATTCATGCGGTGGCAGCCTGACTGGCGGAAGTTGGCTAGATCACAGCGTGATACGTTTTGAAGGTGCACTGATTGTTGCGGCGACGCCAACATGAACAGAACCCGGCAAATTGGCCCGGTACCCGTTGCCCGAAGCGAAAAGCCCGCTTCCGGCTCGACTACGCGAAGTAGCTGATCCCCGAGGCGATCATTAGCAAGTTCACGGCGCGAGCGAAATGATTGTCTGACAGCCGCTTGTAGAGGGTCATGCCAACAGCGGTTCCGAGAAGCACAGCGGGTGTGCAGAGCAAGGGCACGGTCAAGTTGACGAGCGTAGGCTACGTGTCTGTCTCGAGAGTAGTTATCCTTATCAGATAACTCGGTTGGCTGCGGTTGAGACAGTCCAGTCATGCCATCTGGCGAGGCGTTCTTTTAGTATGGCGCGATGACATGCCGCGCTCATCTGATGTCTGGGCAACGCGAAGTGCTGCCGGATCGGGCCGAAGCATGAGAGAAACGCTTGCGTGCGCCGCGCGTCGCGAAAGTCGCACATCTGGCGTTCGCGCCTGCGGGTTGGCTGGTGGCTATTCTCGGCGCGGTTGTTCACGCGAGCAGCCGCTTTGACAAAGACGTACTTCACCTGAGCGAGTTCAGGAATATCAGCCTTCGCCGCCGGATAGCTGCGCAGTTGATCGGTAACGATCTTGTGCGGCACCGGGTTTGATCGCAGCACCCGCCGGAAGAAGCGCTTGGCCGCGGCCTTGTCGCGCCGCTTTTGTACCAGCACGTCGAGCTCGGCGCCATGCTCGTCGACCGCACGCCACAACAGATACGGCTCGCCGCGCAGTGTCACGAACATCTCGTCAAGGTGCAAGGTGCTGCCCGGGGCTCTGGTGCAAATCGGAGGAGCCGGTAGGTTACGCTCGGGTTTTGACGATCGCGAGCACGCAATGAGTAAGCAGATAGACATTGACCGGCTGTTCGACGGCCGTCACTTTGACCGCGAAGTCATCGTCCTGTGTGTGCGTTGGTACCTGCGTTACAAGCTCAGCCTTCGAGACCTTGTCGAAATGATGGCCGAGCGCGGCCTGTCGATTGCGCACACGACGATCATGCGCTGGGTCAAGCGGTTCACGCCGGAGTTCGTCAAGCGCTGGGATCGCTTTGCTACGGCAGCCGGTCGGTCGTGGAGAGTCGACGAGACGTATGTGAAGGTCCGTGGCAAATGGGTCTATCTCTACCGTGCAGTTGACCGGGCAGGAAAGACTGTCGATTTCAGGCTTAGCGCCAAGCGCGATGTCGCCGCGGCCAAGGCCTTCTTCGCGAAGGCGATCAAGAGTCAAGGGCGCGCTCCGAAGACCATCACGCTGGACGGCTACGCGGCGTCTCACCGCGCGGTGCGAGAAATGAAGACTGACGGGTTGCTGCCCGAGGACACGACGTTGCGATCGTCGAAGTACTTGAACAACTTGATCGAGCAGGATCATCGCAATATCAAGTCCAGGGTCAACGCGATGCTCGGCTTCAAACGCTTCAGGAATGCAGCCGTTACGATCTCCGGCATCGAATTGATGCATCGCATTCGCAAAGGTCAGTTAAACCTCACAAAGCTGCCTCTCAAAGATACCGCTGCGCCTGCTGTTTGGAAGGCGGTCCTCTCAGCACGATGAAGTAACGGTGAATACGCCGCGTTTCGCTCGCGCCCGTAATTTGCACCAGAGCCCCCATTTCTATTGTGTCGGCGTCAACTATGCGGACCATTTGAAGGAGGTCCAGGATGCCGGCATCGTACGCCCGAAACCGAAGCATCCATCGCTGTTTCCCCGCTTTCCGGAATCGCTGGTCGGGCATGATCAACCTTTGCAGATACCGAAGGTATCGGACGAATTCGACTACGAAGCAGAACTGGCCGTGGTCATCGGAAAAGGTGGGCGCTATATCGACGAAGCCGACGCATTGCGCCATGTCGCCGGATATACCTGCTTCAACGACGGCAGCGTGCGCGACTGGCAATATCATTCGAGCCAGGTCACCTCAGGCAAGAATTTCTGGCAAACCGGTGGCCTCGGTCCGTGGCTTGTCACGGCAGACGAGATCCCCGATCCGAGTTGCCTTGACATCAAGCTTTTGCTCAATGGTAAGACCCTTCAGGACAGCAATACTCGCCACCTGATCTTTGGTGTCGCGCAAATCATCGCTTATGCGTCAGCGCTCATACCGTTAAAACCGGGCGATGTCATTGCCACTGGCACACCATCTGGTGTGGGCTTCTCCCGCACGCCGCCGATTTTTATGAAAGCTGGCGACATCTGCGAGGTCCAGATCGGGAAAATCGGTACCTTGCGGAACAAGGTGGAGAAAGCAGTCGGGTAATCCGTTCGCCGCGCAGGCTGCCGCCGAAGCAACGCCATTGTCTCGTAAGGCAACTGGCTGATCGCGCACAGCAATATTTCGCGCCGTCAAATTTCAGAACCGCTATCGGAGTAACATGGCGCAATTTCTTGGCGAAGCGGAATGAGATTGCCAACATACCGAGTCCGGCCGACGACTATAGGTTCGGGAAGAAACTCCGTGATTCTGCCGGGGACGCCACGGCTAGCCTACGACGCAGAGCTGGCGTGCAATGAAGCGAAATTAGAAGCGTTTCGGAAGTAAAAGTGGAAGCAGCCTTGGCACAATTGGTCTACATCGCCCACCCAGACGGTTGTCGTGCCCATTCCCTTCGAACCTATTCACTGCCATGTTCGTGCAGGTCAGGCAGCTTTCCGTTTGATCCGCTATCGGTACGTTGAGGCCCTGCTGGCAGAACCGCTTTGTTGGCTTTTCTCTCCCGCCGCTCGCTGCGTCGCTGTTCCGCACGCTTCACGACTTCTTCCAGCGATTGCACGTTTTCGGGGGTCGAACGACCAAAGCGCTTGCTATAACAGTGCGCGATAAATTCGGCGAGAGGACGCTTCCACGGCTCCTGCTGGTCGTTAGCCAGTGATCCGAATTTTCGGGGATTCAATCCCAGTTCGCGCGCCATCTGGATATGAGCATGACTCAACCTGAAACGCTGCCTCGCTTCAAACCAGGGCTGAAGTTTCGGTGGTGTCCGCATCAGGGTTCACCTCTGCGCCAGCTCGCTGCAGTCAGGCGCTCCACCGCCGCGTAGTAACGCGCCTGCGAAGCAGCAGCATCGTCGTTCTGATCCGCCTTCAAAATGCCAAACAGATTCTCTGCGACAACTGAGCCGATCGCGTGGATAGCATCGTGTCGCGTGAGTCCCTGTTTCCTGAGGCGATCCATCGCCCGGACCACGGGCTCAAGGTCCAGGGCAATCTGGTTTTCGACGATCACATGCAGCGCGGCATGTGCCGTGACATTGGGAAGCTTGATCCGGGCAACGCGATGCCAGGTTTCAATGAGAAAAATCCGCTCCTGTTCGTCGAGTTCAAGCCATGATTCAGGCTCGGGCCCGCGCTCCGGGTTGTACGCTTCCATGATGTCAATCCTGTACTGACTTCTGTTCATCGTAAAAATGCCGCCTGCCGTCGCGTTGCGCTTAACCGTGCCAATTGAGCCCATGCGGAGGCATCGCGGGCGTTACACGCAGTTCGCTCCAACGCTCACCGAGACGGTCGATGCACGGCGTCTGATTATTCTGCAGCGCATCGAACAGACGCTCTAGCCAGCGTTCCCGCATGACGGCTGGCGCATCGACTCCGGCGATGACTGGTACCGGTGCGTCGACTGCACGGTTCACGGCTGTGCCGGGTGTACCGAACGAACTGTCGACCCGCTTGAGCGCGGGTGAAAGCTTCTCGAGCAAGGACACGGCGCCATCGGCCGCGACAACAAGCTCCTTTCGGGCGATCTGCCGGATTTCCGCGACGACTTCCTTGAGACGCTGGATCGGCAGCGCAGATTTCCGGCCAGACGCGCCGCGCTGGAACCGTGCCGGGAAAGTCCACCTGTGAGCGGTTGGCCGGGTCATCATCTTCAGGCATGCCGTGTCAGCGCGTCTTCATATAAGCGGCGTACAGGCCGGCATGCAGATCGCGCAGCGCCTTGCGGCGCTCAACCAGCTCATGCTGGTTGCCCTGCCGCTCGAGGCTCAGGATCTGCAGCAACAGCCGCGTCGCCCGCTCCGGCGCCGTCTGGCGCGACGGCTGCGCGTCACGCAGCAGCGGCGCCAGTCCTGGCTTTTCGATCAGCACCCACGCGGGAAACCACGCGAGGTCGGCTGTCTGGCCTGCACCCTCGAAATTCGCGTCGAACTTCCTGCGCAACGTGTCGATTGACGCGTCGGCGAGCCGGTGCAACAGACCCGCCAGCCGGCCAGGTGACAGCCACGCCAGTTCAGTGAGTAATGGCAACGCGGATTCCAGGCCATCCGCGCGATGCCGCACCTCGGCCATCCACGTCAGCGGCGCCGGGATCCGGCGCCACGACTCGATCCGCTCGACGGCCCGTCTTGCCTCACCCCAGTCGCCCGCGCGCAGCCATAGCGGCGCCGCGTGAAGGTCACTGACCTCAGCGCGAAACGGCAGGGCCGCGGCCTGCTGCGCGAGCGTCCGCCAGCATGACGCCATCCACGCCCGTCCGGGTGCGTCGCCCAGTAACCGCCGCGCCGCTGGTTCAACCTCATCATTGAGGCGACCACAGGCGGCCGCCAGCGCCGGATGATCGACGAGCGGCGCGGGGACATCGTTTCCGAGCACATCGATCAATGTCGCCAACCCGCCCAGGGTGTCGTCATCGGGGAATTCGCCTGCGAGTCTCTGCCAGGCCTGCCGGGCAGAGACCGCATCGCGCCGGTGGAGGGCGTCGAGCACATCGTTGCGAAGCATGACGTCGCGGCTGTCGGCGAAGATGTCGAGCTGCATGGTGGTCAGCGTCAGAGGAGTTGATCGTTCAGACCGGCCAGATTAGCCCATTTCACCACGCTGCGGAACGACCGGCCATTGACGTCGACCGATTCGATCACCGCGCGTTGACCGCTCGCTTCAGCGATCACGCGCACGATGCGATCGCGATACCGCATCAGCGCGCCGATCGGTGGGCAGACGGCCTTCTTCCCTTTCCGGGCGGTCGGGTTCATGCGCTTATCCGGGCTTCTTCGCCGATGCCGCCTTGCGGGTCGCACGGGGCTGCTTGCGGGCGGGTACCGTGACAGACACACCCTTGCGACCTGAGCTGCGCGGAGCGACCGCCCCCGTCATCTGCTGTCGCAGCATCCCGAGCTCTTGCGCGTAGCCGGCGCTGGCGTCGCGCACAGCCACCAGGCTGCCCTCAAGGACGCCGGCCTGGTGCCGTGCATTCGCGAGCTGTGCCTGCACGGCCTGCAGTTCGCTGCGATGCCGCGTCTCGCCCTGCTCGCCCTTTCGCGTGGTGGCCACCAGTTCTTTCTGGAGGCGCGCGCTGGCAACCCGTTCACGCTCGATCTCGAGCAGCGCACGTTTCTCGGCTGCCCGTAGTCGATCTTCTGCCAGATCGGCACTGGCGCGCAGCTTTTCAAGTTCACCCGAAAACCTTTCCCTTGCCTCCACCAGTTCGCGCTCGCGCGCGGCCAGTGCCGCCTGGACCCGCGCCAGTTCTGCCCCCAGCGCCTGTCGCTGTGCGTGGCCTTCGGCGTGTGCCCTGTCGAGATCCCGTATCTCGACCTGCGCGGCCAGCAGCGCCGCGGTGCGCTGCTCGAGCGCGGTCTCGGTGCGACCCAGCTCGTCCCGCGCGGCGACGACCGCCTGCTGCGCCTCGACACGCTGCGCCTCGACCTCGTCGCGCAGCGCGTCAAGCGCGGCCTCCGCTGACGCGGTGGCGCGGGTCCAGAGGATGGCCACCAGTTCGCCGGCGGCGGCACCGAGATCGGCAGGCAGGTCGGGATGCTCGATGCGCAGCCGGCTTTTTTCCCGCAGCTCGGCCCAGAACTCGCCAAGCACGGCAGCGGGCGTGCCCATGCTGCCACGCCGGACCAGCTGGTACAGCCGGTTTGCGGTCGGCGTCTGGCCGAAGCGGAAAAACAGCAGCGCACAGACTTCGCGGTACAACTCGCGCGTCCTCGGGAATTCCACCTTCAGACTGTCGATTTCGGCGGCGAGGCGGGCCTCGTCAGGCTGGACAGCGGGCAGGGCGTCAGGCATGGACGGGAAACTTCGTTGGGTGGCATTAATAATACAACGTAAAACGCCATATATACAACGCACATGGCGGATTACACGACATTAGGCCTATAATGTCGTGTATGTGGTCGGGAGCGCCGACCGAGAACGTGTCACACCTGTCGGAGCCGCCCGGACCGTGTCAAACACCCAAATCGCGTCCATCCAGACGGTCGAATCCCTCGTCATTCCGGAACGCCTCGATGGTCGCCACGGCACCAACCGGGGCGACACCGCCCATTCCCAGCTGTCGGCCAGCAATGACCTGGACGCGGTGCGCGCGTGGCTTGCCAACTACACCGACACGAAGACGACTTTCGACAATTACCGCAAGGAAGCCGAACGGCTGCTACTGTGGGCCGTCGTACAGCTCGGCAAGCCGCTGTCGTCGCTCACGCACGAGGATCTGCTGCTGTTCAAGGTATTTCTCGCCAATCCGCAACCTGAAAACCGCTGGGTGTCGGCCAGCGGCGGCAAATACCCGCGCGGCAACGCACGCTGGCGGCCGTTCAACGGACCGCTGTCACCGGCCAGCCAGCGACAGTCGCTGATCATCCTGAACGGCATGTTCACCTGGATGGTCGACGCCAGTTACCTGCGCGGCAACCCGATGGCGTTACTGCGCCAGCGGGGAAAACATACGGCGCCGCGTGTCACGCGCTACCTGTCGATGTCGCTGTGGGATGAGGTCAAGGCCTTCGTCGGGCAGTTGCCGCAGGACACCGCGGTGCAGCAGGCGTACGCCGCCCGCTGCCGGTGGCTCACTACCCTCTTCTACCTGCAGGGCATGCGCCTCTCCGAGGTCGCCGCCGGCAAGATGGGCGACTTCTCGCGGCGGCTCGGTGCGGACGGGCGCGAGCAGTGGTGGCTCGACATCCTCGGCAAGGGTGACCGGGAACGGATCGTCCCCGCGTCGCCCGAACTGATCGCCGAGCTGGCCCGCTACCGGAAGGCGAACGGTCTCCCGCCGCTTCCGGCTCGCACCGACGACACGCCGCTGGTCATCCCGTTCCGGGGAAAAAGCCGCTGCATGTCGCGCTCAGCCGTGCACGACGCGATCAAAAGCGTGTTCGGTCACGCGGCGGACTGGTTACGCGCCCGCGGACCTGAGTTCACCGATCGCGCCGATGAACTGGACCGGGCGTCGGCGCACTGGCTGCGTCACACCTCGGGCTCGCACCAGGCCGACGGCGGCGTCGACCTGCGCACGGTGCGCGACAATCTCGGTCACGTGTCGCTGAACACCACGAGCCTTTACTTGCACGAGGAAGAGGACAAACGCCATCGCGAAACGGTGAAACGCCACCGCATGAACTGGGAGACGCCGCCTGCCGCGGAGCCCGGTCCGGCGAAGCACGACCCATGAACCCGGCTCCGGACGGTTGGCCCCGGCAATCGCGTTGACCCACAGGCCGACGGCGGCGCCGATCGACATACCGTGCGCGACAACCTGCGCCACGCATCACTGACGAGCAGCGATCGGGAAAACCAGTTCGAACAAGAAACGGACAACAGCGACATGTTCAAGCATGCGCACCGCAACCATGGATACGACGCAGCGCAACTGGAACATTCGGACGGTTTGATTCGCCCAGCGGGCAAACCACGGTCCATCCCGGGGGCGCCTCATAACGCCGCGGAAGTAGCTCATCGCTGCATCTCTGCCCCGTCCCACGCCGGCACATCGGATCGTCGGCGCGCCTACGCAATATGGATGTGTCAATTCCTCGGGCAAGTGACTGCTCGAGTCCGCCGCATCGGGAGGTGGGCCGTACTGGATTCGAACCAGTGACCAACGGATTAAAAGTCCGCTGCTCTACCAGCTGAGCTAACGACCCGGGCTACTCCGATCCAGTCACCCCGCAAGCGCCACGTCGCCGCCCAAGGCTAGCCAATATCGATCGTGCGGCTCGCGGTTCGCTGCTGCTCCTGTTTCGGCACCGTCAACGTCAGCACGCCCTTGTCAAACTTCGCGAGAGCGTGGTCCGGATCGGCATTTTCCGGCATCGGGATCGTACGCGTGAAGGCTCCATATGCGCGCTCAAGCCGATAGCAGCCGTCCTCCTCACTGTGCACATCCTGTTTTTTTTCGCCGCGCAACACCAGCGCTCCGTCCTCGACGGTAACGGTCAGATCCTCCCGCTCCATGCCTGGCAGTTCGACGGTCACGCGCAGTATCTTCCCCTCGTCAACCACGTCGATGCGCGGCTGGAAACGCGATGAACTGAAGTCGCCAAACCATCGTTCAAGCGCGCCGCGCGCCGAGAACGGATCGTGAAAGAAATTCTCCATCGCACGCCACGGATCACGGGGGAAAAGTCGCGAAATGTCAGGCCACGGAACACGTGACGGTTCGCTGTCGGGCGGGCTTTGCGCACTGTCCGCCTCCGGCTTGCGTCCTGCACCGCGGAGAAATTTGAAAGGGTTCCACTTTTTCAGGTCGGTGTTCATCGTATGCTCCTCGATGGTCTGACAGGAGAGCCAGATGTCCATCATTGCGCTCACACTGCCACGTTTCTGCTGACGTCCCTGGACTGCCACCCGGCGGTCACCGTCGCCACGCGTTCTGCGCTCGCGAATGCACTGCTCGCAGTCAGCCTGACGGCGTGCGGCGGGGCGTCGCGCTAAGCCTTTGCGGCGACCGGCTCCCGCTGGCCCTGACGCGGCAGATACCGGTCGGCCAACAGCTGTGCATCACACCTGATGCTGATCGGCGCCAGATATCCATCGGCGACGCCTGGTCCGCCTGCGAACCGGCGCAGCGTCACAGCCCAGGTGCTGATCGTGTATTCGCGCCCCCACGAGCCGGGCGGTGGCGACCTCGTGGTCGCCATCGGCTTTTCTCCTGTCGTCGTTGCGGGTCTTGCGGGCTCAGTTCGTCTGTACCTCGATCCGTCGCGGCCGTGCTTCGTCGCGACGCGGAATCGCCAGTTTCAGCACGCCGTCCTGCAGGTTCGCATCGATCTTCGATGTGTCGAAGTCCGGGCTCAGCGAGAACGCGCGGGCGAAATGCGGTTCACGGATCTCGGCGTGCTGCAGCCGCAGACCGGCGGGCGTCGGCACGACCGCTTCGGCCTCGATATAGAGATTGCCGTCGTGCACCTTCACGTCGAGTTTGTCCTTTGTGACGCCTGGCAGGTCCGCCCACAGCGTAATGCCCTGGCTATCCTCGAACACGTCGACGGCCGGTGTGAGTGTCATCCGCCGTGCCGGCTGGTCGCCCTCGCGTCGTGCTACGGCTTTCTGGTCGCGTTCAGCAACCTGTGTTCTGTCGTTCATGGCTTGCTCCTTGAATGACTGGCGTTACTGGACGGCGATGGCCCGCGGCTTGGACGCTTCGCGCTTGCCGACGGTGATCGACAGGCAGCCGTTGGTATAGCGCGCCTGCACCTTGTCGGGGTCCGCGTTCTGCGGCAGTTCGATCACGCGCCGGAACGCGCCTGTGAAGCGCTCCTGCGCATAGGTGCGGATGTCGTCGCAGGCCTGGTCATCGCGGGTGTCACCACTGGCATCCTGCCGCGCCGGCTTGCGCTCGCCGGCAATCGTCAGCAGCCCCTTGTCGATCGACACGTCGAGCGCGGCGGCATCGACGCCCGGCGCGAACGCGACGATCTCGATCGAGCCGTCGGTCGCGCCAATGTTGATCTGAGGAAAGGCGCCGAAGCGACCGGAACGGATGCTGGAAGGAAAGCCGCCGAACAGGCTCACCATCTGGCGCTGCAGACGGTCGAACTCACTGAACAGGTCGGTTCCGGAATAGAGATCACTCATGGTCGTATCCTCCTGAACGCAGCATGGAGGCGAACGGGCCTACGCGCTCCAGCCCGCCTGCCAGCTGCTGGCAAACAGATCGAAACACGCAGCGCGCCTGATACCACCGGCGCGTCTGCCTGAGCGAATTCCAGGATAGGCGCTACAGTGAAAAATTCAAGTGGTGGTGGTGAAATTCCGGTCTTGAAAATCGCCTGCCAACTCCTATTATCGCGGTGCATTGCACCGGGAACCGGAGGACACCATGGAATTCGATTCGGACTGGCTCACGCTTGGCAGACACCGCGTCCGGCTGCGCTCGACCAGAGGCTTTCCGACGGAATTGATGCGTAGCGTGACGGAGGTCGTATGCCTCGCGATCGACAACAACATGAGCGCCCGCGCGCGGCTGGTCGAGATCGTCTTCCAGCAGGAACAGACCTACGATATCGCCGTCGGCACGACCCTGATGGAAGACAGCGTCTGTGCACCGCACCTGGAGGCGGCCATCGCGGTTGTGCTCGGCCTGCTGCCGGAGCAGGTGAACATCACCGTGACGACTGTCAGTCAGGATGAAGTCAATCTGCACTTCGGCGTGTACGAGCGCATGCTGGCCGAGAAGCTGGGCGTTGTGCCGCCAATCCAGTGACCGTAGGGTGATGGCATTGCTTCGCGGCGGCAGCCGCCCCGAGGCGGGTCATAGGGCACACCCGAGCGAGCACTCTTCGGGCTTTCGTATGCTCGGCGTGAAGGCTGGCTAATAGTTGTGCTGTGAAGGGTGCGGTGTGAACCGACTCTGAACCAGACCAGCCAGCTCCGGGATGCCCGGGACTGCACAAGCCAGATGGGAGCCGCATCATGAAAAAACGCTTGCAGACAATGCTCGCGTCGGCCGTGCTGGCCGCCGGCTCAACTGCTGCGGCGGTGGCCGCCGAGCCGCCCCTGAAAACGTTGCCGTTGCAACAGGACATCTGGATCACTGGCACGATCCAGCGGGGCAGCGGACAAGACGTGCCGGGCGACTATACGTCACTCCGGCTGGACCGTCCGTCAACCTCTCCCTGCAACGACAGGGTCGTGACCGACATCGTGCTCGGCAAGGCTGGCGTACCGGACCCTTTGCTTCTGCTGCCTTATCTGGGGCAGCGGGTCGCCGTCAGGGGGCGCGTCATCTGTCCGGATTCCGGCATCCGTTTTACGCCGACGCCGGACTTCGTGTTTCCGATCTACTGACGGCAGGCGCGGCACGGCCGGACCAGTAACGGTCCGGGGCGATGGCATTCCCCGTCCGGTCACCCGACGACGGCCTGACGTAATGCCGGCGATCCTGCTGTCTGGACGAGCGCTGTATAGATGCTCATGTAATGCTGTGCCATGGCCCTGGCGGTGAAGCGGTGCACGAAGGCCGCACGGATTTCCGTTCGGGACAGCATGTCGAGGCGTGTCACGGCATCGACCGCTCCTGTCACATCATCGACGATATAGCCTGTCACACCGTGTGAAATCACTTCCGGTACCGAGCCGCGATTGAACGCAATGACGGGCGTGCCACATGCCATTGCCTCAATCATCACCAGGCCAAACGGCTCCGACCAGTCGATCGGGAACAGCAGCGCGCGGGCGCCTGAGAGGAATCCGGATTTCTGCGCGTCATCGATCTCGCCGACGAATTCGACATGCGGCTGCGACAGCAGCGGCTGGATCACGCCCCGGAAGTACGCTTCGTCGGCCCTGTCCACCTTCGCCGCAATCTTCAGCGGCAGACCGGCGCGGGCGGCGATATCGATGGCCAGGTCGACACGTTTTTCAGCACAGATCCGGCCGAGGAAAGCCAGGTAGGCCGGTTGTGTCGACAACTGCGGGGTCAGCAGCTTCTCCGGCAGACCGTGATAGACGGTGTCGAGCCAGTTCGCGTGCGGCAACGGCACCCGCTGCGAATCTGAAATCGACACGACGGGCGCCTGCGGGAACATATCGAACACCGGCTGCAGCTCCGGCAGATCGAGACGCCCGTGCAGCGTGGTCACGAACGGCACGACGAGCTGCGAAAACGTCGGGAACGGCAAATAGCTCAGATGGAAATGCAGGACGTCAAACGTATGGGCGACGCGCCGCACCTTCTCGAGCAGCAACAGGTGCGGGGCAAACGTATCGGAGATTCCAGGATCGAGCCGCAGGGCGTGCGGCCAGGCGGCTTCGAGATGCGCGCCTGTCCGTGAGTCACCGCTTGCGAACAGGGTGACGTCGTGCCCCAGCCCGACCAGTGCCTCGGTGAGGTACGACACCACGCGTTCCGTGCCGCCGTAGAGCTTCGGCGGCACCGCTTCATGCAACGGCGCAATCTGCGCGATACGCATCTGGCAACTCCGTTCAGGTACTTCGCGCAGACCGTGCGCGTATAAGGACGCGACAGGAGAAACGGAACGGGCCAGCGAAACCGTACGTTGGCCCGCGCATCGACAGATCAGAACGCCGTCCTGAGCGCGGTCCTGACCTGTCTGAGGACCCTCTTTTCAGACGGGCTTCCGGGGCGTATCCTTGACGGCTTCCTTGACATCGCCCGCCTTCTTCCGTGCTTCGCCCGCCGCCTGCTGGACATCGCCCTTGACTTCCTGTTTCGTATTGCCCGTTGCGTGTCCAACCGCCTCATTCACCTTGCCCTTGACCTTCTCCGCCGTCCCCTTAACCTGATCCTTGTTCATGGCCGACCTCCAGTGCAAAACTGATCCATGGATGGGTTACCGCCCCTACCGGGCAGGCTCAACAATTTGCGCAAACGGCGTGCCTGGCCGCGCCGTTGCCGCTGCGCCATGTCGCCGTCTCCGTCCCCGCCGGACCGATAAAGTGAGTGCATTGGGGAGTACGAAATTAAATTGCGTGATACAACCGGCACGCTCCGCGCATGACGACTGTCGGCTCGCCACAATGAGGCGCAAACTGAGAGTGGCAGGAGCGCGTGCAGTGAGCAGCATGGCTGTCGCCGCGAACGGCACGATCGCGCCTGGCGGCCCCATTCGCGCCTTCGTTGACTGACACGTAGCGAGGTCGCTACGAAGTTCGCGATCGTTACGTGCGCGCTGATGCTCGCCAACGCTTTTGTCACTGACACCCTGCGGGCCCAGGGGACGGTGCAATCGATCAACACGACCCGGGGCGATGTCGTTCAGCTGACGTCCGGATACAGGGCCTCCAGGGTCATCGGCTCGACCGTCTACAACGAGCGCACGGACACGATCGGAACGATCGACGATCTGGTCGTGAGCCCCAAAGATCGCGTGACCTACGCCTTTCTGTCCGTCGGTGGTATTCCCGCTCCCGGCACCCACCAGGTCACGGTGCCATTTGACAGTCTGCACGTCGTCGATAAACAGATGCGTTTGCCGGGCACCCTCCGGGACTCGCTGAAAGCATTGCCCGAATTCAGATACGCGTCGCCTGGACCGCCAGGGCCCAGCGTGTCAGATCCTGAGCCGCGTGACCTTGGTGCCTTCCAGCGACACGCCGGCCATCAGGCCCGCATTGGTCAGCACGAAGGCCTGTATCGGGGCAGTCGCGGTTGACGTATCGATATTGCCGTTCGCCCCGACCTTCACCACGGCGACCGTCGCGTCGGCGCCGACGGCCCAGCCATCGCTGTTGCGGAAGCGGTCGAGCGCATCCTGCGTCATGAACAGGAAAATGATCGCCTTGGACTGCGCGCCGATCTGCAGACCGAACGAGCCGCCCGCCGTGCTGTAGTAGCCGGCCGTCTGGCCACCCACGCGCAGCGCGCCTTCGCCGTACTGCCCGCCGATCCAGAAACCGGCCTGGATGACCGACGGGAACACCAGCACACCGCGCGCTTTCGCGACGAGTTCGCGCGAACCGCTGGCAGCGGTGTACAGTCGCGCGAGCGTTGTATCGACACCGGCATTGATGGACCGGCGCTTATCGGCATTTTCCGACGTGTCCGATCCGGATTTCGGGGGCGTAGTCGTGCAGCCAGCCAGACCGAAGCCGCCCGTTGCGAGCGCCGCGCTCGCGGTCAAAATGAACTGTCTCCTGAGCATCATTGTTCTCCCGAGATCTCAACGATCAACGCGAAGTGCGAGCTTCGAGGTTCGAGCAGACACCTTCGCGTACTGCGTCAGTCCGTCATGAAATTGACCCTGCGCGCGTGGCGAACTATCCGTGCCCCGTGCACAACCTTCCTTGTTCACTCTGGCTCGAATTCATCGAGCAATGCGGCGCGGGGCCAGCCCAGTGGCGCCAATCGTCTGCTGACCCCCCGCAACGTTGCACCAAATCCCCGGCGAGCCCGGCAGTCCATCCGTGCGCTTGTCACGACACGCGTCGATGCGGTCCACGCGATAGTGGCGCCGGTGCCAATCAGCGCCTGGACGAAGGCGACATCTTCGTTAGATTCAAGCAACGGGAATCCGCCCGCTCTAAGGTATGCCGTCGCGGAGACACCGAGATTCGCACCATGAATATGATGGTGGCCGTCAGCGTCGCAGTATGTCCTGAGAAAGTCTTCCCGCACCGCGTCGCAGTGCCCTGACCAGTCATGAACGCCGATTATGCCGCATACCGCGTCCGCGCTGCAGCGCAACTGCTGGACAAGCCAGTCCGCAGGAACCACAGAGTCGGCATCCGTGAAGGCGAGCCACCGCGCACCGCTTTCTAGCGCAGCGCGCGCGCCCGTCGCACGGGCCATGCCGATATTGCGGCCCACGACCTCGATGATCTGCGCACCCAGTGACGCGGCAATCTGGCCCGTATCGTCCATGCACGTGTCCAGCACCACCGTCACCTGCACGTCCTCGCCGCCGAGCTCCGTGTGGCGCCCCGCCAGCATCGCGGCGCTAACGCACTCCCCGATGCAGCAGCCCTCGTTGTGGGCCGGAATAATAATGCCGATCATTTTGCACTCCGTTTTGTTGTTCTGTCCGTGCGCACACGGACATGACGGACCGATGAAAAAGCACTGCCGCGTTGAGCCGGCTGTACTGATGGCGGATAGAAGGTGGCAGTGCCAAGCATGTGTGCGCTCAGAACGCATCCTCACACGCGCCCTAGCTCGCCCTGTCTTCTCTTCTCTACATGGTCCCACGGACCAGCAATTTCTGGACCGAGCGCGAGATGTGGCCTGTGGTTTTCTGCGGTGGAGTGCGGGCGCATACTGTCCATCGCGATCGATCGCAACTGTCGGGAGGCGTTCCGTACGTTTTTCAGACCGGCATCGCCCGATTTTCCGGTGGACCGGCGGCACTGCGAGTTGACGGTCTTTACCACTTCGAGCACTGGCATGATCGTTGCGCAGCACCGGTAACGCCTGGTGGAGTTCGCCGCGACTACGTCGAACCTGCGAGCGCCGATTCCCATCGTCGCGCGAATCGTCAATCGTCGGCAGCGTCGCAGACATGATGGCTGCGACCACATGGCGGCATGTGTCGGATGAGCGCGTTCCGGGAGCGCCCTTCACGTTGCACTGCCTCGCATGGCAGCTGCCATGTGCCGGCCACGGACGCTTCATATTTGACGCCACCGCGCGGCGCGTCGGTGCCGCACGCGGTTTCAACAGGTACCACTTGCCTTCATGCGGATTCACAGGGCGTTAGGTTAGTGCACGAGTCATTCGCCCGCACGTGGAACCGGGTGGCAACCCACGACGTCATGAAGGGCAGTACAACTAACCTGAGACGAACGACCGATTGCTATGGAATGAAGGCGGCCGACGCCGCACTGCACTCTCCGGCGCGCCACAGGACGCCTTCTGCCTACAGAGCAGTTTCGGAACAAAAAATGACTCACCATGAAATGAACCGAGAGATTCTGCAGCTGGAAAATCTGTTCGGACATATTTTCGCCGTCGTACTGGCGCAGTCGCCTCGATTCCCTCCATGCGGTAGTGCTGCTTCCAATGCATCGCGCGCGGCTAATGAGGCTCGATGCATCGTTACGCGTCATGGAGCGATCAAGTTAGGGCGTGCCCGTGAAAATCCGATCGGGATGGTTCGCTCCCGCTCTCTGAGCGCCCTTGCCCGATTGCAACGAGGTTCGTTCGTAAGCCACGCGGTTCTCTCATGTTGGTACCGGTTGACCCGATTTGTAATCCGTGTCCCACCGCGAGACACAGAAAGGCAGTGTCCATGGCCTGCCATTTCCGGCCCAGTCGGAACCGAATACGTACCAGACCGCCAGACCCGTTCTATGCCGGATAGAACGTGTAATAGCGCGTTATACCCCTCCTGCAAGCTTAGATGACTCCGAATCCGCCACGATGGCCAGCGACAAAGGTGGCGCCTACGGATGCCCCCCATCTCCGAGCGTTGACGTCCCTTGTTACCTCCGTCGTTGTAATTTTCGCCCTGGATCTTGAACGGGTCGTTCTAGTCCCAATCACGCTTGCGGTCCTGCTCAGCTTTCTTGCGGCACCGTTGGTCGATTTGCTTCGGCGTCTGAAACAGGGACAACTACCTTCTGTTGTAGTTGCGGTCCTTTTGGCGTTGACTCTGATCGCAGGTGTAGGAACCCTGCTCGGCGCCCAGATCGCCCAACTCGCGACCGAGGCACCTCAGTACCAGGCCGCCATAGAAAAAAGATCGCGCGTGTGCAAGAGTCGACAGTTGGACGAGCCGACGCGTTTCTCGAGACCGCATCAAACGCGCTCAAGCGTCTCTCGCGTCCTACCAGGGCAAACGGCGGAGGCAGTCCCGTGTCGGCGCGACCGGCTGAAAAAGCACCGATGCCCGTGGAGGTCCACGAGCCGCCTGCGTCGCCCATCTCCCTGGCACAGCAATTCCTATCGCCAGTCGTCAACCCCCTTGAGACCACCGGCATCGTTCTGGCGGTTGCCACCTGTATCGAGAAACTGGAATTCATCGACGTGCTTTTCGGGGATCGCCCACCGCTCACTCCGCCGACCAACTTCTATCAACGGATACTGGCAGACGATCCCCAGGAAGCGCTCCAGCAAGCCGAGACATTGTTGAAGGAAATGCCCCTTGTCGAGTACTACGACTCTGTCGCCCTTGAAGGGCTGAAGCTTGCCCGGAACGCCCAGCCGGCGACTTTGCGGAACGGTCGGGTAAGGAAGCGGGTTGTGAGCCAACTGCCACGCGAGTGAGCGAAATATCGCCGGACACGAATTAAGCACAATCTCCCTGACATACCGGGCCCGCGCGCGCCAATAACTTTTGGTGCATTCTATCCAACAAGCGATGCCTCTGGACCACGTCCAATTTATCTCGAGATCACGCCATGGCCAAAAAGAAAACCGACGAAAAGAAGCGTACAAGGGGTGTAAAACTGCCTGACTTCAAAAGCCGGCAGGCCATCCTGCTTGCCACACGTAACGCAAAAATGGCGCGGTCAGCCCATGCCTATGTCCGTGGGAACACCACGCAGTTTTACGAATGGCTTGATGCAAGTGACAATAAAGCTTTGCCCGAGGGCCCCGCGATATGGATCTGCGGAGACTGTCACACCGGCAACCTGGGTCCTGTTGCGGATGCCCAGGGCCGCGTCGAAGTTCAGATCCGGGATCTCGACCAGACCGTTATCGGAAATCCCGCCCACGATCTGATTCGGCTAGGGCTATCGCTTGCGACCGCCGCGCGTGGTTCGGACCTGCCCGGGCTGACCACGGTCCATATGATGGAGGCGCTCGCCGATGGATATGAATGCGCGTTCGACAAGGCCGCAAAGGGAAAGCATCTCGATCTTGGCGAAAAGCCAGAGACCGTGCGGGTTGTCATGAAGGAAGCGGTCCGCCGATCCTGGAAGCACCTGGCAGTCGAACGCCTTGAAGACACCAGGCCGACGATCCCGCTCGGCAAGCGTTTCTGGCCCCTCACGAAGGATGAAGCTGCACAGATATCCTCATTGTTCGAAAAGGGTGCCATCAGCCAGCTCGCCACCAGTCTGCGGGGACGCAGTGATAGCGGTCAGGTGACCGTGCTAGATGCCGCCTATTGGGTGAAAGGGTGTAGTTCGCTTGGCCGCCTGCGCTATGCCGTGCTACTCGACGTGGACGGCGGTGTGGTTGAGGGAGACGACCTTTGCCTTGTCGATATAAAGGAAGGGATAAAGGCGGCAGCCCCTCGATACTCGGGCGCAAGTATGCCACGCGACAACGCGGAACGCGTCCTTGAAGGGGCGCGCCACCTGTCGCCGTTTCTAGGCGAACGGATGCGCGCAGACCGATTGCAGGACCGGTCAGTGGTCATCCGGGAATTACTTCCGCAGGACATTAAACTCGAGGTTGAACAAATCAGTCAGGCCGAAGCGATGGATGTGGCGCGCTACCTCGCGCAGATCGTCGGTAAAGCACACGCCCGACAGATGGATCACGGCTCCCGCCGGGCCTGGCTGAAAGAGTTGAGGCGCAACCGTTCCAAGACCATTGATGCCCCCCCTTGGCTATGGAACAGCATTGTCGAACTCGTCAGTAGTCACGAAGCTGGATACCTCGAACATTGCCGCCGATATGCACTAGCCGGAATGTAGTCAGATACGGCCGACGTAACGACGTGCACCATGGCCAAGTCGGGACTCTCGCCCGCCGGCACCGCGCTACAGTCGACTCTGAACGCGCGGGCCGCCAGTTCTGGGAGCCTACAGATAGATTGAAATCGACTTTGCCCCGCTCTTGCGTGGGCCGTCCGCTCAGCTCTTTGCCGGCAGGCCTCCGAGCAAATCCGCCATGTCGTCAGCGTGTTCTTCTTCCACTGCGAGAATTCCCTCCATCATGCGCCGCGTCGTCGGGTCTTTTTCGCCGAGGTACTGGATGATGTCGCGATAACTGTCGATGGCGATGCGCTCAGCGACAAGGTCTTCCTTGATCATGTCTACGAGGGATGTGCCTTCCACATATTCAGCGTGGCTCCGGCTCACCAATCCGTCGGGTGCAAAGTTGGGTTCGCCACCCAACTGGACTATGCGTTCTGCAATCTGATCGGCATGACCCTGCTCCTCGTTCGAATGGACCAGAAACTCATCTGCGACGCTTTTGGATGCCGGTCCCTTTGCCATGAAGTGATGGCGCCTGTACCTCAGCACACAGACGATTTCTGTGGCCAGCGAGTCGTTGAGTAATTTCAGGACAGTTTCGCGGTCCGCCTCGTAGCCAGCCGTTACCGCACCTTCGTCGATATGCTGACGGGCACGCTTGCGCAAGGTCTGGACGTCCGTCAGGAAGGGTTTCTGGGACATGAGAATCTCCTTGAAATTTCAATAAAAGACATTGATCTACACATCCGCTGAGACCGACCAGAATGACGGCGCAAACGCGGAACGATATGTCGTGTTCTCCGCCAGCTCACGGCAGGGAGCCACACAGAGGCATACTTGAACTCGGGTAAAGACTTCAAAGACTGATCGCGGCGCCAGACGGTACAACCTGCCTTCAGTCGACCTGATTGCCGCTGGACGGAACCGCGATCTGGGCCGAGTGGGATCATTTTTATGTCCAACCGGCAGCAAGGCACGTGCCCCCGCAGTGCAGCACGGGTGAGAGTGGCGGCCTGGAATGGAATAGACAACGCCCAACGTACCGGGCTGCAATGAAGTGAACCGTGAAGAAGCGTTGGCATGCGATCGGCTAGAGTCACGGGCACCGCGCCTCCGAGTAGTTGCGACGGTGCAACCGCGCTTATCCGAGCGCGTCCAACGGCAACGGTTGGATGCACGGGCAGACCACACTGCAGAACGTCCCGTCCAGTAATGTCGGGAAGACTTCCATCGTCCACGAACGGACAAATGATATTTCCCGCTTGAGCGATTTACGGCGCCTTTCAGCCAGGTGGGCTCCAGCGTCGGTGTACTGAACACCATAACGATCATGAATGTAGATTCGACCCGTTCCGTGCGAACCCAATGCGTCGCGGCAAACGAACGGGATCTGTGACCTTGACCCTGCGAAGCCAACCCCGTGACCCATAGCCAGCGGATCGCACTCCCCTCCAGACCCAGCTCCGTCCAGACACGAATCAACCGGTGACGGTTTGCAGTATCGCTGTGCGTTGCCCGCCGTGACGCAGCGCCCCAAAGCTGTCGACGCATTTCTGCGCCATGGTCCTGGCACCGAAGCGCCGTTCGAATCGAGCCAGTATTTCCGTTCGCGACAGTTCGTTGAGATGTTGCAACGTACGTATGGCACTCTGAACGTCCTCGCAGATATAACCGATGGCGCCGTGATCGATCACCTCGGGTACAGAGCCACAATTGAATGCGACGAAGTATTCCTGGTCGACCTTACCGGTCTTTCGAGCAGTCAACGCATCAGATCCCAGTTCCTGGTCCAATGCATGATCGATGATGTCTTCTTCGCAACAAGCACGTCCAGCGTCTGCTTAGCGACTGTAACGGCACGATCGCTGGGCGCGCGCAGCCACAGACGGTAGGCTGACGAACGACGATACCCAGCGGCGTGTCAAGGGGCCTAATTCCTCGCATCGCGATGCCGATCACACCAGGCCCTCCCATTGCGCGACAGAGCGAGCGCACTTTGACCAGAGTTCGAGTGTGAAATCCGGTTCCACGTGTTCAACCATTCGATGCAGTAATCCGGGCCGACGGAACGCGTTCGATATGTCGTCAACTGTCTGCGCCCATGGTTCGATCGGGTACCGCCAGTGGCAACTCACTACGTAACCATCGTCTGTCAATGACAACAGCACGTGCTCGACGAGTGACGCGAGTTTGCGTGGCGCGAGGTAATACGCCAGTTCGCTGAGCACGATCAGGTCGAATCGTTCATGGGGCCAATGCTCAGGCATCTCAAGCTGCTCGACGCGTGCCCCGGGAATGCCAGTGAGGCGATGGCGGGTGAGCTCTACCGCACGCGATGAAAAATCCGAACACAAGAGCCGATCGCAGCGCGTGGCAAGTTCCGCTGCAATTGATCCGTTGCCGCAACCCGGCTCAAACCCATGCCTAAAACGCTCGCGTGGTAGTGCGGCCAGCATGAGCGCGCGCTTTCGCCGTTCGTACCAACTGATGTTGCACCGCCAGGGGTCATCGTCGCGTCGGAACTTGTCGTCAAAATACTGTACGCGCGTCGTCATAGCGACCACTCATCGTGATCGCGCGCAACCGACTGGCCGAGCGCAGCGAGGTCATGTTCCGCGTGGCTCTGCCGCACAAATACTGGCAAGTCGGCACTCATCTGCGCAAACCAGCGGTCGCGGCAAAAGGGCGTTGCACCCAACGCACGTCCTGTCGCCTCCAGAACCGTGCAGACCGCCGCTTCCGTCACGCTGCGGGCACGAAGCGCGACTGTCATTGCATTGCAGTGCGGGTTATCGTCGATCCACGCGGCCGTCTCGCGCAGTACTGAGGCGGCGCTGGTGAGCGCGGCATCGACCGTCCCCAGGTGTGCGCGCCTGTAAGGATCGTCGCGACGCACGACCGCGCGACGCAAGGTGTTCCCAAGCGCAGCTGCGGCGCCATACCAGCAGGCCGCAATACCCGCTGCACCCTGCCAGAATCCCGGGCGGCTCAGATACTGGCCCGATACGCCGACAGGTGTTGCGGGCACGGCGTCAAACTCGACTTCAACACTTTGTGTTGCTGCCATGCCGACCGCATGCCAGCCCCGTTCGGTTACATGGATACCGGGTTGCCGAAGGTGGACTGCAGCAAGCCATTTTTCCCCGAGCGAGTCGCGGCAGGTGACAAGCGCGTCGGTGACGAAGGCCGCTCCTGAGCACCACGCTTTGGTGCCAGTGAGTGTCATTACCGCATCGCAGTCGCGGTCCGCCCGCAAGACTGCGTCAGGAGGCTCGGCCGCCCACACAGCCCAGATGCCCCCGGGCGTGAGCGCCATCGGAGCGCGTGATTCGGCAAGAATCGCGAGCGCGTCCGTGTGCGACTCATAGATTTTTACGAGCGACAGGTCACGGCCGGCGATCGTCGCCAGGACACGCCAGCGCGCCAGCGTGGCGCCGCGGCCAGGCAGCGGCAAGCGGTACCCTGAACCGGTCAGCGCTGCGCTCGCCCCCGCGAGTGCGTTGACGCTTCGGCACGGAAGATCCAGCTTGGCCAGAACGCCATCAAGTACAGAATATTCATTCGGATAATTTGGCATGACATATCAGACAGCATGGCTAGCCGCTTTCCAAGATCTCGGACAATCTGAAGCCCACCACATCGCGTTGGGCATTGACGCACCAGGGGCAGCATCGCTTCCGACGCTGGGTCTTCGCTCGTCGGCACATGGCGTGCTGCAGTGTATTGGTGCCTCAGTCGGTCACGATGATCCAACTCGGACGCCGACTTGCATCCGTGTGCGAAGGCTGAATCAAGCCCCTCGAGTTGAATCAGGTGGCGAGTTCACGTGAGGCGGAGATGTCAGTTCCTCTGACACCACCGTCTGTTTGCCGTGCAGTTAAAGGTCGCGGGGGTCTCCTTCGACAACATCCCGCGTGGCCATCCAGTATGGCCGGCGGTTGTAGTAATCGTGCACCGAAGAACCCCACTGGGGGTCCACCATCGAAGGCCAATGGTCCTTATCGAATCCGGGCGCGTTTTTGATACTGTCCGCGGTCATGTCGAACAGGCGGAAGCACTTCTCGTCCGTATCCAACGTGAGCGCGCTCCATGGGATAGCGTGCAGCGTGTCGCCCATTCCGAGAAAGCCTCCGCTCGACAGCACGGCATACGCGATGCGGCCGCCGCGCACATCGAGCATGATGTCCGCGATCTTGCCTACATGTTCACCATCCGACGTGAAGACCTTGTTGCCGTCGAGCGTGGCTGCGGCCATTACGTATGGGCCGGGGCCGTTGCCGCTCGCGATGCCGACGATGTGCGCGCCTGTTCCAGTTGACGGTTGCTGGATGCTTGGGTCAAGTGCGGTCATGATGTACTCCTACTGGATCGGACCTTATTCCGAGCAATCGGCATGCCGCACCGTAATGCGGTCAACGAATTGCACGGCCCGCCGGTCGTCAACGGCCCGGGCCGTGCCTCCCATTCAGGCGGCGCTCTTCCGAAGATCGCAAACTTACGATCGCAGCGGGTGAACGCGCACAACGGATCTGCAATTGCGTGGACTTCAGGACGTCGACACGACGCTCGCGCTACCGAAACGGAAGAAGATGCGACGTACAGTCGTGGTCGCTGGCACGCGCAAGCATTGGCGAAAGCGCCATACGCAAATGAGCCGAGAATCTTTGCTACATACGGCTATAGAATGAAACCGAACGCTGATGGCCGGGAATGCCCGTTGCGTGAGGGGTCACGTGGACGCTGACACCTCGTCAATTGCCGACGGCGATACCCTGTCAAAGAAACTTCTGCTAGCAGATGATGACCACTCCGCGTGTGCTGCGGTCGGGCTATTTTTCGAGTCCGAACAGTTCGAAGTGAAAACGGCGGGCGACGGAATCGAAGCGCTACCTCTTTGCACGACCTGGCACGCAAGCGCATGCAGCTTGTACAGCAACGCACCCTGCACATCCTGAGTATCGAAAGCCTGCTGGCCAGACAGTTGAACCTGCGCATCAATGGTGAACACATATAACGTCTCGACGACGCCGCGGTGCGGGCACTCACGCTGCCGCTTTACGTCGAGCGCGCGCTGATGGCGAACCTGGCGGTCTTGCGCACGCTACGCGGGGAGATTCCCTCCCTCGAAGCCATTCTTCATCAGAAAGTAAAATTGCGCTCGGAGTTTCGCGTCCTCAAGACCACGCCAGGCATCGGCGACTCGCTTGCCGCAACCATCATGCTCGAGACAGGGAGCATCACGCGATTTCCCGACGTCGGCCACTTCAGCTACTACTGCCGTTGCGTCGAGAGCGAGCGGATCTGCAATGGAAAGAAAAAAGGTGAAGGCAATGCCAACCCGCCCCGTGCTCGCACGACTTGCCGTTTGCAACAGACTGCGCGGCGGCAACGTGGCGTGCAGAAAACGCTGTTTCTTGCTGGGTCCTGCCACCTGGGCACGTCGTTAAGCTTCGCGCGCGGCATCGTCGATGGTCAATCGTTCCTCCAGTTTGTCCAATACTAGCCAGGTTGGGCGGCTTAACGCCGACAGCGGGAACAGTAGCAGCGCGCGGCATGATTTTTGCGTCTGCCACTGTACATGCGCTAGCCGACAGAAGGTGAACACCATGATTCAACGAGTGACCACGCTTGTTTCCGCAGGACTGCTCGCCGCGATTTTCACCACAGGTGCCCTGGCTCAAGGTGTGCCTCAATCCATTACGGAGAAGCGGACCGATGTCGTCCAACTCTCCGCTGGATACCGAGCCTCCAAGCTCGAAGGCGCAACCGTCTATAACCGCGAAAAGGACAAGATCGGGACAGTGGACGACCTCGTCGTAGCGCCGAATGACAGCAGCACTTACGCGATTCTGTCCGTGGGAGGCTTTCTGGGGATGGGCAAGCATCTGGTGGCGGTGCCCTTCCGCGATCTCCAGATCGACCGGCGGCAGCTCATCCTGCCGGACGCAACGAAGAAGTCCGTGGAGGCGCTGCCCGAATTCAAGTACGCGCCTGAGTAGGCGCGGGGGCTCGCCTTCGGCGACGAGCGGCGAGAAGTCTCGCGACGGCTGCGCCCAATGGCCTGCCCCTCGCAAATTTTTCAAACCACAGGCACTCGAAGCCATCGGCGTCCAGCAGCAATCGCAGCGCGTCGGATGCCCCCGGGTAATCGTCGAGTACGAGCACGCGCCCATGCGGCACCGAAGCCGCCATGCGAACGCGGAACGCGGCTTGCTTGGTTATGAGCGTCGAACTTTTGGACAAGAGCCGGCGTAACGCGAAATCGATGTGTACGGCCATTGGCTCGAACAGGAACTGACTACGGTGGGCGCGCGGGTGATTGTCGCGTTGGGCGTCACCGTGCTGAAAGACCGCAATGCGCATCCGCGGGACGCGCTCGGCAACGTGGTCGTACATGGAGAACGGCTCGTGGTGACGACCTATCTCCCGTCGTTCGCGCTGCGCGCACCCGATGCCGCCACGCGTGAGCGCACATACAGCGCCATCGTCTCGGGTCTGCGCCACGCGGGCGAGTTTGTGCACGAGCGCCACGGGTCCGACAGGTAACTCAGGCGAACTGCCTCGGCCGCTGTGTTCAGTCCACCCGCCATTCCAACAAGGAGCCCTTCATGCCTGTCGACCATCCGCCACCCGCCGTGCCCGTTGCGCCCACTGCGCGCGTTTCGGCGCTCGCGCCGCAGCCATGAGCGTCGATACGCTGCACCGCGCGCGCAGCATTGCACGCCATCCGGGCGCTTTCCTGTTGCAGACGCTGAAGGCCTTTCGCGCCAATCAGGGCATGTTGCTGGCGGGCGCCGTAGCTTACTACGCTCTCCTTTCGATTGTTCCGCTTCTGATCCTGATTGTCATTGTGCTGTCGCACGTGGTGGACCAGCGCCTTCTGCTCAACACGCTTGCACGTTTGCTGCGCTGGCTGGTGCCGGGCCAGGCCGACGCGCTCGTCCATGAACTCGCTAATTTCCTCGCGCACCGCGCGGTGATCAGTTGGGTGCTGCTCGTGACGATGTTCTTCTTCAGCTCGCTTGCTTTCACCGTGTTGGAGAACGCGATGTCGGTGATCTTCGTGCATCGGGTGGCGATCCGCCGGCGGCATTTCATGCTGTCGGCACTGCTGCCGTATTGCTACATCCTCTTTCTCGGCGTCGGCCTGCTGATAGTCACGTTTGTTTCCACTGGCTTGCAGGCGGTCGGCGCGCAAGGTATCGATCTGTTCGGCCGCCATGTTTCGCTGCAGGGATTTTCGCGCGCGCTGCTGTATCTGCTGGGGGTGGCAGGAGAAATCTTCGTGCTGACATCGATTTACCTCGTCATGCCGGTTGGCCGCCCCGTGCTTCGGCACGCGTTGTTCGGCGGCGTGACGGCGGCCCTACTGTGGGAAATCACGCGCCATATGCTGGTCTGGTATTTCGCCACGTTGTCAAAAGTCAGCGTAGTTTACGGCTCGTTGACGACTGCCATCGTGATCCTCTTCAGTCTCGAATGGCTTGCCACGCTGCTGCTGTTCGGTGCCCAGGTGATCTCCCAGTATGAGTCTTTTGGCATTGGTGCCGGGCCGCCGCCCGAACAGGGACTCACCACCCGCTGAATTGCGCCTGCGCGGCAGGATATTCCATCCATGCCGTATCACCGCTTTGCGGAATTGATCGGGAAGCGAAGGCGGTTGTGTCCGCGTATATGGCCCTTGTCGATCAACGCGGAGATTGCGATTGGTTGGCCGCCATCGGGTCGCGCCGTGAAGCGTTCGCGGCGCACGCCACGGCGGGACGCTTCGGTTTGCGACGGTTCGGCGAGCATCGAAATCAGCGCGCCGCCTTTCGCAACCCCGTTCCACGAGCGCGTCTGCGTTTCGCCGCCGACCAGGTTGAATACCGGATCGACCTCGGGCACGACGTCCTCGAATCGTGCGCTTACATGCCAGAGCCGCCACGTATGCCGCGTACCATCAGAGGCGTTACTCTTCGGGCACAGCCCGGTCTGCCGCAACGATCTTGCGGCCATACTCCACTGCCGCCTCACGCGCTTCCGCCGGCGTCGCGAAAGGTCCGATCTGCGGCGCGCCGTCGAACGGGAACAGAATCTTCCGGTCAGACTTCCTGATCACCCTGAGGCTGCCCATATATCGACCGTCGCCAGTGCCATGGTAGCTCGCGTAAATCTCGAAGTCGCCGTCGGAAACATCCGCCTTATGTCGCGCCATTGCTGATTCGTCGTTCATGTTCTTGAGCCGCTCTTCCTGCTCGACGCCGCGGACTATGCGACCGGCACGCGCCGTGCACCGGGTTGCTTCAAGTGCAAGCGTGAACGACTCGAGGAGGCCATGATCTGGCAGAGCAATCCGTATTCCCGAAGTCCGAAAACACTGACGAATCGGTTTGGCATGTGCCTTGCGTGTCCTCTGTCTGACTTGTCCGGCTCGCGGTAGCCGATCGGCAACCACCAGTATGCGAGGCGTCAATCGACCGCCCAGTAGAGAGCCCCACTACCATGCAACCGATGCCGCTCGTCCCCGGCTGGCAAGACTTCGCGATCCGGTTCGCTGTGGCGCTCGTCGCCTGGCACCGCGATCGGCCTGAATCGCGGCGAATCGTGCAAGGCTGCAGGTTTGCGCACGACCCTGCTGGTTTGCCTTGCCGCGCGTATCGCAATGGTTCAGGTGAACGCTTTGCCGCCGCAGACCGGCAATCCGGATAATTCGTTCGCAGTGCTAGATTAAATGCGCCTGCTCTTCGCATCCTGACCGGCGTCGGTTTCACCGGTGCGGGTGCAAATCTGCGCAAGGACGGTCTCATTATGGGTGTGACGACCGCCGCGACACTGTGGTTCGTCACCGTGATCGGACTATGCGCTGGTGGTGGTCAGATCGCGCTGGCGGGGGGGGGGCCAATACCGCGCTCGGCCTAAACGTGCTGCAATTGCCAGGTGTGCTCGAACGCCGCCTGCCGCACACCCATCGCGCGTGGCTGACGGTTGAATACGCCGAGGAGTAAGCGAACCCGCGGCGCAACGAACAAGAATACGCGATCACACAGTCGGACGATCCACTCGCAGGCAGACGTGTGTCTCGAAAGTTTCAGCTCCGCAGACTGCAGGCAGCGCGAACCCTCAGCGCCGAGCGCTTACGGTCGCGAAGGGTCCGTCTTTCGGATAATACTTATCTCGCCGTTGCGCTCGAGAATCGCACTTTTCACCCGGTCGAGGGCATCGGAGCCGAGTTCCTGGCGAACTGTCTCAAGGACATCGGTTCGGGTTATCAACGCTGCCAGCATCTCACGTTCGTTAAATCTGCCGTCACCGTAGACCTCTCGCTCAACCCCTACCACTAACGATTCCAGCGCCCGAGAGCGAATACACGCCCAGGCGAGTGCGCGATGGGTCAGAACGATAACAAGCGACGCGACAAGGGTCGGGACAGCGGGCGACGCACCAACAATAGCTCGGCTCAGTGTCGCACCGAGCAGAATGGCAACAACATAATCGAAAGGCGAGCGCTGTCCGAAGGAACGTCGCCCCGATATCCGAATGAAGACCAGAGCGGCAAAAAACGTAGCCGCCGCGCGCATCGCCATCTGTAATGAAGAAAGATCGTTTCCCTCTCCGAAAAGTGCAGTGAGTATTTGCATATCTGTCTCCTCCTGAACGACACATTCCGGCGGATGATGGGCATGCCCGAGCCCAATGGGCGCAGCAGGAAATTACCCCGTCCTGGAGTGACACTTCGTAGCTTGCAGTTGTCTCAGGAACGGGTCTCGCCGATGTAGCCCGGCAACCCCTCCGCGACTGAACTCTTTGCCAACTTCAACGCCTGTCGTTCTACGGAAGCAAATTCTTCGTCAGTTCCGGGATACGGAAGATAGGTGCGAAACAGGTCCGCCCACCGGAACTCTTCGAGGGGCACCGTCGTCTTTTCGTAGCCGCCAGCGTCCCGAACCGACGCCGCGAGGCTGCGATATTCGTCGTCGGCTAACGCCCAGACGTGGTCCGGCATATCCGCGAAGTTTCTGCGCTGACCTCTGGCGTCGTACGGGTAGGTCCAGCGCTGGTTTTCCATTGACAGCCAGAACTCCCGGTAGGACAGCGACGACAAGTCGGCAACCAGCACTGCCGGCATCGTCTTGATCCCGGCACGCCACAAAGCGGTCGCGACGTGATGATGATCAATCGCAAAAGGCGAACCACCAGGACCCAATACAACAGGAACAGGCTTTTCCGCTATTGCCATCTCAAGGTCATGGCCGGAAAGCGATCGATAAAACCGGGTCTTCTGACGTATTTCGCGCAGACCGTGCGTCAGTTGGGTTGGGCGCAGGTTTTTGATGGTTGCAGTATTCAAAGCTCCTCCCTCTTCGGACGGGGGAATTCCTCGGCCCATCATAGGCGGCACGGCGATGCTACCCTAAGGCCACGGCTAACGGCTGGTAATGCTTCAGCTCGGCGATGCTTTGCTGAACAGCGCGTGCGACCTCAAATCCGCCCGTGCCGAGCATACGAACGTCGATAGTTGCAACTCCTCGACGAAGTTCCGACATCAGAAGGATGGCATGCCCGCGCGTTCGACAAGTTCGCGAGTCTGGTCACCTGTTGGGCCGGTTCACCGGTCGCCTTTTGCCTGGCCTGACCGTAGTCGCATGGGTGGTGACAGGGCCGATGAGCTAACCAGAGCGTGCTTCAGTAGAGGGAGAATCCTCGAAGCAAACGGTGTTTGGTCGCGGCGGCGAACGCCAACGTCGGGACGAGCGGGGTCGATGCTCCTAACAAGCTACTCATCAATCGGAAGCATTACACCGGCGGTCGGCGTCATCTCACTATGCCTGAAACCGCAATACGCGCGACCGCCAGACATCGTCAAAGCCTACCTTTCAACTGCCACCCGAACCCGGATTGGCGGCCGAGGCCGGCGTGGCTGCGCTGGACTTCTTGTGCATCTTCTTGTGCGGAGTAGAACCAGCGGGTGCCATGCTATTCGCCCCGGACGCGCCCGACACAGTATCGGTTGAACCACTTGCGTTCGGTTTGCTCATCCCCGTGCCGCCTTGCCCCCCGGCCGCCCCGCCGCCGCCCGCACCTTGTGCGTAGACGGACCCTGATATACCGACAAATAATGCTGAAATCAACATTCCTCTCGTCGCAACTCGCATGACAGTCTCCCCAAATGCGAAGCGGTCGTTAGCACCGGAAGGTGTGAGCCCGCGTTCTATTCGCCGCAATTCCCATGCCGGAGGTCGGACAAGGAACCCACGGTGAACGCGATACGCTGTCGTGCGGTCGCGGTCGAGTCGACCACGGGGCGCGATTTTGCGTGAGTTGCGCTCACGCGCCACCGTCATAAGCTCCAGAGCTTTCTTTCTCGCACATCCGTTGATGCCGGCACGCTACAGTGTCTACCCTTCGTTCTTGGCGACGGTGCCTCGCTGCGCCGTTGCCGCCGCGCCCCGTCATCGTCTCCATCCCGGCAGGATCGGGAAGTGAGTACATCGGCAGTGCGCAATTGCATTGCGTGGCACAATTGGCGCGCCCCAGACATGACGATCGTCCGGTCGCCGCAACGAGGCGCTAACATGAGAATGATGGGAGCGCGGGCGGTGAGCACGATGCTTTCACCGCGAACGGCACGATCGCGCCTGCGGGCCCCATTCGTTCCTTCGTTGACTGACTGACACGTAGCGAGTTTGATATGAAGTTCGCCATCGTCACCTGCTCGGTTATGCTTGCCACCGCGTTTGCCACCGACACCCTGCAGGCCCAGGGGACGGTGCAGTCGATCACCACGACCCGCGTCGACGTCGTTCACCTGGCGTCCGGATAATGGGCCTCCAGAGTCATCGGCTCAATCGTCTACAACGAAAGCATGGACACGATCGGAACGATCGACGATCTGGTTGTGAATCCCAAAGATAGTGGGATGTACGCCATTCTGTCCGTCGGTGGTATTCCCGCTCCCGGCACCCACCAGGTCGCGGTGCCATTTGACAGTCTGCACGTCGTCGATAAACAGATGCGTTTGCCGGGCACCCTCCGGGACTCGCTGAAAGCGTTGCCCGAATTCAGATACGCGTCGCCTGGACCATCAGGACTCAGCGTGTCAGATCCTGAGCCGCGTGACCTTGGTGCCTTCCGGCGACACGCCGGCCATCAGCCCGGCATTGGTCAGCACCAAGGCCTGTACCGGCGCGGTCGCGGTTGACGTATCGATATTGCCGTTCGCCCCGACTTTCACCACGGCGACCGTCGCGTCGGCGCCGACTGCCCAGCCATCGCTGTTGCGGAAGCGGTCGAGCGCATCCTGTGTCATGAACAGGAAAATGATTGCTTTGGACTGCGCGCCGATTTGCAGACCGAACGAACCGCCAGCCGTGCTGTAATAGCCGACTGTTTGGCCGCCAACGCGCAGCGCGCCTTCGCCGTACTGGCCGCCGCTTTGTACCGGTTACGGGAAATCAAGCGGAGCGCAGAGCTGGATAGCGCAAAGATGCTCGCGCACCGCGGATTCGTGAATTATTTGGTGGCCCGATTCATGCTGCGCTTGATGGAAACCGGCGGGAGGCCTTCATGAAAACGCGGATCTTCACTTACCTCGAATGCCCATGCGGACATCGCGGAGCCCTCATCGAAACAATAGACGCAGGCGTTTTTTCAAACGGTTGGCATAAGGCGTGGCTGCGCGGGTTGACCCATACCGGGACGTACGACGGAGAAGACCGACTGTTTGCGGAAATGAAACCCGGGTGCCCGGCGTGCGACCGGAGTCCGGGCCCGGATGATGTGGTCGGACGCAGTGAGTTGCGGGAGACCGGCGAAGTGCTGCGAAAAAAAAGCGAGTCCGAAGCGTCAGAGGCAACGCCTGGCGTCGGTTGCTGACCGGCGGGACCGGACACCCCGTGGGAGGCTTCGACGCGCCCAGCGTGACATGCAGTCGCTTCATGAAAGGTTCAGGGGGCAGACTTTCCCCGCTCGTAGTACATGCCACGCACTTTTCCCAAAGGCGCCGAAATGGACATCGACATCGACCCGTCCGACAAGCCGGATCCCGAGGTTCAGTCGTGGCTGGAAAAGCTCGGTCCGGGCCTGGTTACCGGCGCCGCGGACGACGATCCGAGCGGTATCGCGACCTATTCGCAGGCGGGTGCGCAGTTCGGCTTCAACATGTTGTGGACCATCATCATCACCTATCCGCTGATGGTCGCCATCCAGATAGTCAGTGCACGATTGGGGCGCGTGAGCGGTCACGGGCTGGCGACAAACATCAGGCGCCACTATCCCGCGTGGCTGCTCTACGGCTCCGTAGTCCTCCTCCTGGTTTCCAACACAATCAACATCGCGGCCGACCTCACGGCAATGGGCGCGGCGGTCAACCTGGTAATCGGCGGTCCAATGCGCATTTACACCGTCGCGCTTGCATTCATTTCCGTACTGCTGCAGCTCTTCGTTCCCTATCGCAGTTATGTTCGCGTACTGAAGTGGTTGACACTCGCGCTGTTCGCTTACGTGGCCACGGTGTTTGTCGTCCAGATCCCGTGGCAAACGGTGCTGGTTCGTACCTTTATTCCGCACCTGTCCTGGAAAAGCGATTACCTCACGACGGTCGTTGCTGTATTGGGTACAACCATCAGTCCGTACCTGTTCTTCTGGCAGGCTTCGCAGGAGGTAGAAGAGATGCGCGCCGAATCGGGCCAGCGTGCACTCAAGAATGCGCCTGGCCAGGGTCGGGCCAACCTGCGTCGCATCCGGATCGACACCTGGATCGGGATGGGATTTTCAAACGTGGTTGCTTTTTTCATTATCCTGACGACTGCGGCAACCCTGAATGCGCACGGCGTGACTGACATACAGACGTCTTCGCAGGCCGCTGTCGCGCTGAAGCCCATTGCAGGTCGGTTCGCTTTCACTCTGTTCAGTCTGGGAATCGTCGGCACAGGCCTGCTCGCGCTGCCAGTGCTTGCAGGATCTGCAGCCTACGCGATGGCGGGCGCGTTCAACTGGCGCAACAGCCTCGCGCTGAAACCGCAACTGGCGAAACGTTTCTACGGCATCATTGCCCTGTCGACTCTGATCGGTCTCGGGATCGGCTTTACAAAAATCGATCCCATCAAGGCGCTTTACTGGAGCGCCGTGATCAACGGAGTGGTTTCCGTCCCGATCATGGGACTGATCATGTTCATGGCAGTGAATCGAAAAATCATGGGTAGCTTCACCATTCCTACGCGCCTGCGCGTCACGGGATGGGCTGCAACGATTGCGATGGGCGCAGCCGCGCTCGCCATGTTGTGCTTCATGCTCAGCCCCTGAACGCACGATCGGTGCGGGCGCCACTGAAGCGTTCTTTCCCGTCTGCCCAAGCGCACTCCAACAGCCACGTCGCAGAGGCGACGAGGCGTTCCTAAAAAACACCAAGGAGTCAGCGGGTTTCTTCCGTCCGCTCGGCTTGTCGGGTCCACCGCGCGTTATCGCGCCGGACCGGCCATGCGCGCTTCGTGGCATTGCTTTCATGCTAGTCCAGCTGGACGACTGGATCAGCACCTTGCGTCAGACTAACGAAATGACACCGGCAGCTGGATACGGAGAGCGCCCGCCGTTCGTATTCGCGTGTCAACGAATTGTCGAGCTGGGCCCAACTCTTGCGCACCAGTTGGTACGCTATCCCGATGCCTATTCTTTGCCTTGCAGAGAGGCGCGGTTCGCGATTTTCACACACTGGCGTAATTTACCCGTGCGGCCCGGCCGCACTCACTCGAGGAGCAGACAATGGAAACGACGAAAGGAGAAGGAACGCTACGGGAAGTTGCTGGCGACGTACAGCAAGCCGCCGGGAACCTGCTGGACAATGCCGGTGCGCAGTTTAGCGGAACAGCGAAGGAACTGGGTGGCAAAGCGCAGCAACTCTATGCCGATTTTGCGGATGTCGTACGCGAGTCTACTGTGGAGCGGCCGCTCGCAGCGCTGGCGATTGCCGCCGGCGTGGGCTTTATCCTCGGAGCGCTACACGCAGCGAATCGCACGAGGCCCGATAACGTTCGGAGCGACTGGAGAGATCGGGAGTAAGGCTATTCGCGTCTTGCCCTCAACGAGACCGAAGAGGTGCAGACGACAAGCCCCTGGCGCGCCGCCACGGCGTTTCCGCAACCAGCCAGCCCCGAGGAGTGCCGCAATGTCCATCCGTTCGAAAGTCACCAGGTGGCGAAACGTCGGCAGATTCTGCGTCGAACGAGCCACTGATTATGGTGAGCTACTCGGTGTCGAACTTGAAGAGACCAGGAAATGTCTGGTCCGCGAGTTAAGCGCACTCGTTGCCCTGGCCGTCGCTGGCCTTTTCACTCTTTCGTTTGTGTGCATTGCGATCATCGCGACGGCTTGGAGGACGCCCTATTTTCTTCCCGTGGTATGGGGCGTCGCCGCGATGTGGCTGATCGTGTCATTTATCTCCCTGCTCCTCGTTCTCGCTCAGAAACCCGGCCGCTCGCTTCATGTTCTGCAAAGGGAGATCCGGAGCGACCTCGACACGTTGAAGGAAGCGCTCAAATGAGCCGCGCATCTACCGATCGGGAAGCCGAGACTGCCATACTGCTGCGCATGGCGGCATCACGCGCAGCATTGCTTGCGGCAAATTGCACGCCACCATCAGTCCCGGCCGTGCACGGGCGGACGCGGTCTCCCGCAGTTGACGTGATCGCTTCGCTTGCAGACGCACCGCGCGTCACGCTGCTGGTTGCACTGTGCGTCGGCGCAATCGTCCTCGGACCTCGGCGCACAATCGGAATTGCCAGCCGTTCGGGGATCACCGCGTTTCTAGGCGGAACCGTCCGGAAAGTGATTCTCAGATCTGTCTGACTTGCATCCTGGGACGGCGCGGCCAGGTCAGTTCAGACTCGCCAAACGTTCCCCCACCCCGACTCAACCGCGGCCCGGCTAGCCGTTAGCCCGTTGCAGAACTCGTCGCGCCGCAAATTCGCCTGGGACGCGCTCTCTTGCGGCCATGACAGGGGGTTACGACCGGGACTGCTGCGGCATGTCTTTTGAAATCGCCGTGCGTTTTGGTTACGGAGGCAGGACGCAATTGTTTATCGCCGGTACATTAAGGTGCAGGGCTCGCGCCATTTGAAACTGGCCGCCGCCGCTACGCGTCGGCGGCTGCCAGAACGACGTGCCGGCCCTCCGCGGAAGACTACGAACCGGTCGCCGTAAAGTGCCCTGGAGATGATCATGATGTACTCTGAAAATATCAGGTGAGAACCTTTATGCGCAACGAATATGCCCGCCGGCTTGCCCTTGGAGGGCAAGACTCCCAGAGGATCGTTTGCCCGGTGGTTCAGCAAATACCGACGAACATATGCACCCCGCGCATCGGGCACGCTCCTGCCTTCGTCGTTCGGGACGCTCCCGCTGCCCGGCAAGTCTCATCGCTTTCATCGTCTTCGCGATGCCGATGTGCCGTTTAGCCCCTTTGATGTTGTTCGTAGCCACGTAAATTTGCATTCAATGCTCACCGGGTTAAGAGAGAGCGTGCAGGAAAGCGAGTCGATTACAGGAGCACGACGTTGACGCTCGTCTTTGTCCGTACGCCAATCGCCACACACGCGAACTAGATCGCACGGCGGACCGCCTTCAGAAAATTCGACATAAAGGTCCGTGTTCTGCCGTCCGGAAATACGATCGCTACCTGCTCGCCGCTCGCCAACGCGACTTCTCCCGCCCCAAACCTCGGCACGCAGACCACGTCGCCGGGCGACCACGAGTGTGACTTCGGCGATCGGGTCGATGCGTTCGCGTTGAACGCTGTGTCGCCCACGGCGATCGACTGCTCCGCCGGTGCAATCTGCGGAGGACTCATGCAGTTGTCACATACGCCACAGTGCTGCATCGCCGGTGTATCGCCGTAGTACGGGAGGATAGCGCGCCAACGGCACTGGCCAGTCGGTGCGTAATCGATCATGTGTTGCAGCGTTTCCTTATCGTGGTCGCTCATCGCTTCGAATCGTGCGGCGGCTTTCGCCATCGCATCACGCGTGCTACCCTGCCCGCCATCGCGTGCCCGCAGACGATAGCGTCGCTGCCGGTCGACGCCCGCGATACGGCCATTGAGCAGCATGCCGATCGCCACCTCCAGCTTGCCGCCGCCCACCTCCGGCAACGCGTCCTTGAGCTCCGCGACCGTGACACCTTCCGGCGCATCTTTGCAGCGTGCCGCGAGCATGTCGTAGACACGCTGCGCCGGTTCGACGCTCGGATACCTGCCGGCGAGAAAGAACTGCTGAACACGCCGGTCGTTCAGACCGAACAGCAGCACGCAATCGGCGGGTTGCCCGTCGCGGCCCGCTCGGCCAGTTTCCTGATAGTAGGCGTCGACGCTGCCAGGCATCTGGTAGTGGATGACAAAGCGGATGTCGGCTTTGTCGATACCCAAGCCAAACGCGTTGGTCGCGACCATCACCCGGGTCGTGCCCGACATGAATGCCTCCTGCGCGGCGTCGCCAGCTTCTGCGAGCCAGCCGTAAATCTCCTCTGCGTCGCGTATCGTCGCTGTGTAGATGATGCCGGCTCCGGCGTTCGACGCGATCACTCCGCGCAGCTGCTCGCGCTTGGCCTGTGTGGCGCGCGTAACGCCGTCTTGGCCGCCCCCTACGCTGAGCTGCACGACACGATAACGCAGGTTCTCCCGCAACGTACCCGTGCGGACCACGCGCGGATCGCGCATCCGCAACAAACGCGTGATGTCGTCCAGCGCAGGCGGAGTCGCGGTCGCAGTCAGCGCAAGCACCGGCGGTTGGCCGAGCGCCTTGACGGCGCAGGCAATCTCAAGAAACGCCGGCCGGAAGTCGTGGCCCCATTGCGACACGCAATGCGCTTCGTCGACCACTACCAGACCCATGTTATGTCCTGCACCCGCCCGCAATACCTTCATGAATGCGGGGCCGCTCCAGCGTGACGAAGATGATGCCGCTCTTCCCGTCCAGAATGCGCTGCAACGCCTCCCGTTCATCGCGGCTGCGCAACGTGCTGTTGACCAACGTACACTCGATGTCCGCCGCCAGCAGTTTGTCCGCCTGATCCTTCATCAAGGCCATGAGTGGCGACACGACGAGCGTCATACCGTCGAGATGTAATGCCGGTAATTCATAACAGAGGGATTTGCCGGCGCCGGTCGGCACCGTCGCAAGTGTGTTAGGCCGCTCCAGCACGCTGCGAATGATGTCCTCCTGGCCGGCACGCAATCGGGCGATGCCGAACATGTCACGCATCGTCTTGCGCACGCCGCGAAGCCGCTGCTTCAGCGTCATGAACTTTTTATCTCCGGTTGGCGTGCGCGATCTGCTATTGCGCTGCAGGACTCAAAGCATCTCAGTCTTGTCGCCTACCGATCCGCTGCCCACTGCATCGAGCTTGCTTTGCAACTCCGCCTTGCGTTTTGCCAGCTTTTCGCCGAGCGCGCGGAGATTGCATTTCGACTTGCGCAGTTCCGGGAAGAGCTCCTCCTCTTCTTCCTCGACATGATGGCCCACCATCTCACTCATCACCTTGAAGGTCGCGTCGAAGCCCTTGTCGCAAGGTTTCAGCGTTTCAAACTTCGCGATCAGCGTCTTGACGAGGAAGTGCTCGATATACGCTTCGTCGACGTCGATCTTGTCGCTGTCGGCCAACGCCTCCTGTGCGGCCGGATAAAGCAGCTCCTCTTCGAGTATCGCGTGGATGGATAGCTCTTCGCAGGCGCGCTGCACAAGCGCCGACCTCGCGTCAAGGTCGTCGTCGCCGACCCTCCCGAACGCCTCGAACAGTTTTTCAACTGAACGATGCTCCGCTTCAAGAAAGGCCAGTGCATCGTGCGAGCCGGATCCGGTCTCGGTCTTGTCCTGTTTCGTCGCTTCCATACTGATCTCCTCGGTCATGCGGTTGGTTGCTACGGGTGAATGCTGCGGAAGAACGCTATGTCGAGCAAACCCCATGCCTACCACCTGACGGGCCAGTACGCAGAGTCGGGAAACGGAACGTGGAAATACGGACGAGACGACACCCTGATCTGGCGTCAGTCACGTCCACACCAAAACGCGCATCACAGACGGCTGCCGGGCACAAGCGGCACAAAAAATGCGACATACGCAGGCGATTTGCTCCCGCACGGCGTCGCAGTGATGCCGAACGGGTCGGCATATCGACAATGGCGGTATCAACAAGTTCATGGAGGCTGTCAATGAACAACACAAGAGATCCAGCAGACTATACGCTGGCCACGAATGATCCTGCGCTGCTAGTCCGTCAACACGAGGCCGCGCTCTCATGGGGAGCCGTGTTCGCCGGCGGCGTCGGTGCGGCCGCGTTCGCGCTCATCCTGCTGACGTTAGGCACCGGCCTCGGCCTAACGTCGATTTCCCCGTGGTCATCGGGCGCCTCGAATGCGAAAGCGTTCGGTGTCGCCGCTGTAGTATGGGTATGCGTCACCTCGATTCTCACGTCAGGATTAGGTGGCTATCTGGCGGGACGGTTACGCAGCCGCTGGCTGGCCGTCGACGCCGATGAAGTCCACTTCCGGGACACGGCGCATGGTTTCCTGAGCTGGGCCGTGGCGACGCTCGTTACCGCCGCCATACTGACATCGGCCGTGTCGGGCACCGTGCGGGCCGGCGCGCAGACCGCCGCGACAACCGCCGCGGCAGGCGGCTCCATTACGATGGGGACGATGCAACGCGGCAATGCAGAGGCCGCGACGAATACGTGGCCGCTCGGCTACTTTGTCGATTCGCTGTTCCGGATGCCCGCCGGTTCGTCACTCGCGGCCCCCGCGACCGTAGCCGGCGGCAACGAGATGCCGCGTGCGGAAACGGCACGAATCTTCCTTAACAGCGCGGCAATGGGCGATCAACTGTCGCCGGAAGACACTGCCTATTTAGGCCAGCTTGTTGCGCAACATACTGGCCTTACACCAGAAGCTGCAAAAGCTCGTGTGGTGACCACCTACACGCGCCTGCTGCAGAAAATCGCTGCCCTCGATGCTGCCGCTAAGGATGCCGCCGACAAGGCACGCAAAGTCACAATCGGCGCATCGTTGTGGTTATTCATCTCGCTGCTGATGGGCGCATTCTCTGCGAGTCTGATGGCAACTCATGGCGGCCGCGTACGCCAGCTCTGATTGAAACTTCAATTCATTTACCGAAGGAGGTGTTCATGCGCTCAATTCTTCTTTATATGCTCGGGGTACCCATTCCCATCATCATTCTAATCGCGCTGTTCTGGCATTAGGCGCCACCGTGCCGCCGATCGCGGGGCGTATCCTAGCGTTCGGCGACAGTGAACGACGAAAAGGTCGCAGTTGGCGAGCCGCAGTTGAGCGCGTCGCGTTCCTGTTGACACCACGTTACTGTCGATCAACCAGGTCTAGGCCGGGATAGGGTCGGCACCAGCTTCGAGGTGGACGGCACGAACTGAAAGCCATCGACCGATTCATGGCCGAGCAGCTTGAAGACCATGCCTTCGAGCTGGGTTAGCTCAGCAGGCTTGCGGCAGACGGCGTCGAAACCAACCTCCTTCATTTCCTGGATGTAGTCGGCGGTACCGAATGCAGTAAATGCCAGAAGAGGACTCTTTCCGGTCGTCCCGATTCCCCGGAGCGCCGCTGCGACGCCTGATCCGGATAGGCCGGGCATGGCGACATCCAGAACAATGCAATCAGGTGTCCATGCCTTCGCGTCCCTCGGGGCGTCCGACCTGTGGTAGACGGGTTCGCACCCTCATGCCGCCGACTTGCAGGTATGCGCTCAGAGCGCCGGCCGACGGGCACGAATCGTCCACGACAAGCGAGTGGACAGGCGCCCAGTTCTAGAGGCGCCTGTGCTGGCCTGCGGTCGGATCTTCCCGGCATTCCCGGTTTTCGAAGCTCGAGTTCATGGGTTTTCTCTCGCTATTGGCTCGTTGGCATAGGACCGCTACCAACTGTGAGCGCACCAACCGCTCACTCACACCGGCCGTTCCGTCGACTCGTCGCAGGCGAACAAGCTGTGCGCAGCGACATAACTGCTCCGCAGGCCGTACCAGAGCGCATGGCGGCTAGCAATTCTTGCTCGACCGCCGTGCAACTCGACAGCTCGCGCAGTAGCGCGCTCCTAACCTCACGCGTCTACGCCGACGGAATGAAGCGATGCACGCCCGCCGGCCGATTCAATCCTTGTGCAAGTCGCCCCTTGCATCGTCCGAAGAAACCAACTTACCCGAACTGTCCACGATTGCAACCCGCTCGGCGTCGCCAGTCGCCGGTTGCGCCATGACAAGCAGGCTCGACCCGCCGAGCCGCTCCAGAGCGGCGAATCCGACTGATGTGACGTCGAACATCTCCGCGAACGGCTGAAGCGAACCTCCGAAGTGCTCCTCCATTACCCCGAAGAACCCGTCTCGTGTTTGAACCGCAATGTCCTCGACATGCCGCCAGTACGCGAAGGTCTTTTTAACGGAGGCCGGGAATTGCTGCGACTGGAGATCAATTACCTCACTGAGGGATCGGGCAGAAAGTGCCGCGTCGGCCAACGCCTGCTGCTCGGACAATGAGGTTTTCACAGTCTGGACATTCAATTCGACAATTTTCTCAATACCGGCAAAGACCTCCGTAGTGCAGTCGAAGGCTGCTTCGACGACAGCGTCCCGTTGACGCGGGGAAAGCTGGTTCATGGCATCAGGGTACATAAAGGCTCCGTTGTGGTGAGGCGCGCACAGCGCCGTGATACGGCATCTTGGGGCGACCTGTTCGCCCCCGCTCGCACTGCGCCGAGACCGAACAGGTTCCGCCGTCGCCGGTGTAGAAGTGCCGGCGACCTTGATTTCTGCTGCTAACGCTTTTACTTCGATACGGCTGTATCCTTCCCGGCGCCCAGGTCGGCACCGGTGACCGGATTGGTTTCAGTTGCAAAAGCCGTTCGCGATGCCATCGCACTCAACATCTCGACTTCATTTTCAGACACCCGAACATTTGCGAGGCCGTCGCCACCGTCGATTGACGGTTCCGGCATTTCGACGAACTCCCAGCCCGGTCCTTCATTCCACGGACCGCGCGGCGCGTCGTCTCCGTTGGACATGTTGTAGTAGACGTTGGTGAATTCTGGGACGCCCGGCAACTTGCCTTGCGGGAAGTTTGGCTGGATCGAGTGCAACGCCTTCTCGAACGATTTCTGGTGTGCGATCTCGCGGGTCACCAGAAAGCCGAGAGCTTCCTTGAAGCCTGTATCATCGGTCACATTGATCAGCCGTTCGTAGACGCCTCCGACTTCGCATGCATCGTGCCTGGGGAACTGAATTGTTTGAGCGGATCCCTCCCGGTCCCGCTTAAGATCGGTCTACCTATGCGAGGCTTCGACGGCCAGCGGTTCGCATGCATGTGAGTCAAGACTTATCCAATTGCGTTGCGGACAGCACGAGTTACCCACAAAATCTGTTCACAAATCTGTGCATAACTCGTCCGAAGGTGTCCACCCGATAGACCAGCGTCACTGTCGGCATACCGGCTCAAGCCGGCGCCCGCGTAACTGCTAAGCCGCGGACGTTGTGGTATCGACCGGAAAGGCCGGCCCTTTGAATTCCTAGAGAAACTTTTCGTAGCCTGCTTGCACGCCGAGCGCGTCTGACCTTTGTCAGATAATTCCGTGTGCAAGCAGACAGATTCGCGGCAGATATCGGAGGAGCGAGCGACGCGCTGTATCGGACAGAAACGAAAGCAGTGCGGTGACGTTCACGTCGCCAGCAGGCAGATTGAGACGGAAAAACGCTGGACACCGTTATCGGGCTTTGGCCTTGCGCTAGCTTGACGCAGGGCAACGCGCGATGAAGCGACACAACTCTGGAAAGTTGACAGGCATATTCGTTGCGGAAATCAGGTTGCCTCCGGACTACTTACATGTCTACTATCCTGCTCGTCGACGATGAAGTGGATTCGCTCTGACTGCTTCAGATTATCCTGGAGGGACGCGGTTACCGCATACTCCTCGCGGAAGGCGGGGAGGCAGCGCGGTACCTTCCCGATTTGATAGTCACGGACTGGAACATGCCAGGTATGGACGGAATTGCCTTGTGCGAACGGCTGAAGTTTTATCCCGCACTTGCCCAGATTCCCGTGGTCACGGCATCCGGTCGCGTCCCGCCAAAAGAAAAATCCACGCTGTGGAATGTTTTTCTTTCCAAGCCCGTCGACGTGGATGCCCTGGAATCCGCCATTGACTCGCTGTTGGCGAAGCGTTTGTCCAGTCCTCAACCCCGCGTGAATGTGCCCGCGCCGGCAGTTTCCCGGTGGCAACCAATATCCTCAAAACTTTGGGCGCAGTTAGCAGTATTCGCAGCTGTGACTGGCGGTGGAGTTCAGGAAAAACTTTAGTCGTCACCAAACCTCTCCGTTCTTTCCCCGCTCGGACAGGAATGGGAACAATGCAACGTTCTTCAGGCCTTGCCGCCGTTAACTCAGCATCCGAGTCTCCGTAAGCGAAAGTTGTCGCAATCGGTGCTATGCCTCGGCGATATTCGAGCGGAATGAGCGCATCCCGCTTACTGCCCGATATCCAGAACGGGGACTGCTTGTAAAAACTCCTGCCCTAAAGCTTGTCGCCAATTTTAATAACCGGACCGTCCGACCTTTGCGGCCGCCGCAGTGCGAGGGACAAGCCAGTCCTTCGAGCCCGTGCCTTGAGGGACGGGCTCGGGTTATCTTGAAAGCAAGGGAAGCAGGCCTGCGGCCGACGGCTCGGGAACACCGCTTGCGCACCACTGGAGTACCTTTTTCGAAGGAGGTGAATCATGGGCTCAATCAATCCGCAAGGTGGCACCCGACGCGGAGCTGACATCGTCGGCGGTGGTGTGGGTGAAGGACCGGGGCCGGACATCATGGCCGCAGCAACGCTCGATGGGGACAAGGTCATGTCCTCTGATGGCGAACACGTGGGGAAAATCTCAGACATCATGCTCGACGTCAGGAACGGACACATCGCCTATGCAGTACTTTCTGAGGGAGGTTTCCTCGGAATGGGTTCTAACCTGCATGCCATTCCATGGAGCGCACTGACTCTCGATACGAACGAGAAGTGCTTCGTCGTCGACATCACGGCACAGCGCCTCAAGGACGACCCAGGCTTTGACAAGGACCACTGGCCGACGATGGCAGATGCGAAGTGGGGAGAGTTGACGTATAGCTACTACAACCGGGAGCCGTACTGGTCAGCGACCCATGAAGTGGTGGAAAGCGATCCCAGCATCAGGCCCAGCGAGCACTGAAAAACACAACGGGTAAGCCGCGCCACGCGAACGGCTAGTCTGTTGCTCTAGTCCCTACGTCACTGCGACGCACTGCGGTGGCGTAGGCGAGTGGCTCCAGCGACCAGACGCGCGCGAATAGCCGGTGAGCTCGCCACCCGGTACATTACTTCGGTCGGAAATCCTTTCGTCGAGCGTAGTCTCAGTCGATGGTTACCAACAGTTCTCCATTCCGTCGCGAATTCGATGCTTGCTGACCATCCCACGCAGGAAAGAAGCAAAGCCGTGGCGGATTGAGGTCAGCGTACGCTGACTGCGCAGCCGGGCGCGGAGCCAGAAGGTGAGGACCGGAGATAAGGCATTCTCGAAATTGAAACGTAACGCGCCTCGGCTGAATTGAATGCTTTAAAGTGGCCGCGCCCGACCTCGGCTGAAAAGTCGCAGGACAGCGAGCAGGATAACCGCGCCAAGCAGCGCCGTAACAAGCGAGCCGACTATGCCGCTTCCCAGGTGCAGACCCAGCGCCCCGCCAAGCCAACCTCCTATGAAGGCTCCGACAATTCCCACGATGATGTCGACCACAATGCCGAAGCCGCCGCCGTCGACGATACGACCCGCCAAGGCGCCAGCGATGCCTCCGATAATCAGCCAGAAAATAATTCCATGCGAAACCGGGTCCATATTTCTTCTCCTATAGAGCTAAATCCGCGTTAGCGGCGAGCGAGCATTCCGATGATAAGTCCGCCGATGAGTGCCATGGTGACCGCTTTCCACGGAGCCTCATGAACGTAATCGTCGGTCGATTCAGAGACGACACGGTACTTCTTCTTGACCACCTCCTGTGCACCAGCAATCTTGTCCTTCACGTCGGACAGCGTGCGGGCGCCGGTTGCTCGGTCTCCGTCGTCGCCGCTGGACTTCGCTGTAGAGCCGTTGCCCTGTTGAGATGACCCGGCGGAACTGGGTGGGTCGGACGCGACGGGCGAGGACCCGGCTGCCGGGGCGGTGGGTTGATGCGACTCGGTCATTTGAACCTCCATATTTTCGTTTGAATGGTCCAAGGGTTGAGCAAGTGGCGTGCCCCACAGAGAACTTGCACGCGAGTAGAGGTCGTCATCAGTGGCGCTCGCGGCGACTCGGCCTCGCGACGTTTCCGGGCGCATGCTTCGGACGACGGTCGAGATGCGCGCTATTCCCGCAGAAGGACTGCTATCAGCCCTGCTTGCCACAAGCCTCAGTGCACATGGTTCCAGCGACCAGGAGCACGTGAAGGACGAGAAAGTTGGAATCGAACAGCCTCGCTCCATCCCAGCAGAGAAAAATCGTGGATGAAAAGTTGAAACATGGGGATGGGACAGCGGCTGCGATACACCCGATACACCTTTGTGATTTGCAAGCGAGCCGCGAGGAGCCGCGACCAAGGACGTCGGAGTCGACGCTCAGAACGAAATCATTCTCGAAAACAGCGTGGAATGACCTAATGTTATAGATCGGCGCACCTATCCCCGGACAGCATCCGCACCCAGGTACGAACTGCATCGCCGAAAGCAGTCTTTACAATCGAGCCGTTTCCTCCGCCGACGCGGCCGTTTCTGAAATGGCCGTTGCTGTCAGGAACTAATACCAACTCGCGAAGGAGGTATCAACGCATAGGCTACAGGCAATCACTAGCGCGATAGATTCGTGAACACGCCAGAAGACGTTTCGCTACTAGTCAGTTTGACTCCCGTGAGGCAAAGGCTGGCCTGCCGTGAGGAATTACCGCGGGTCAGCATTGCTGCCAGAGCCGCATGGTGTCGACACCGGGAGTCATATCAGCTCATCACTATGGAGGCGCATATGGCGCAATACCTTGCTCACGAACAAGATCATCGACCTTTAGGATAACTGAGTCAAATTGCGACGCAAAAAGCGCACGACGGCGCGGACTATCTGGCTGCTTGCGACAAGCCGGTTGAGACAGCGCGAAAAAACGGCGTGGACCAAGGATGTTATCGATCGGATCGAGCGGCTGCCGGACCACAACTCTGATAGTTCCGCAGCAGTCTCGAAAGAAGTCTCACGGATCCAATGACCCATTGCACTTTGACCGGCCCGATGTGCCAATCCAATATGGATGTTCACCATGACCACAATTGACGAACCACGTGCAGGCGCAGGCATTGTCGAGAAGGGGCGTGAAACCGCGGAAGGGCTTTGTCACGTTGCCGAGGTGGTCGCGTAAAATCGGGAGATGAAAAAGACGAAATCTCTCTATCACGGCCATCGCTTCCCGGCGGTGGTGATCAGTTGTGCCGTTCGCTGGTATTTCCGGTTTCAGTTGAGCTTGCGCGACATTGAAGAGCTGCTCTTCGAGCGCGGCGTCGTGGTGAGTTACGAAACCGTTCGCCGCTGGTGCGATAAATTTGGCACGGGGTTCGCGTATCGCGCCAAGGCTGTGCGACGCAAACCGGGCAGTACCTGGCATCTCGATGAGTTGTTCGTGAGGCTGCGCGGTGAACCTTATGTGCTGTGGCGAGCCGTCGACGAGCACGGCGCCGAACTCGATATCCTGCTGCAGAAGCGGCGCGACACGGCCGCAGCCGAACGATTCTTCAGGCGCGTGCTTCGTTCGTGCCCGGTGCCGCGCAGGATCGTCACCGACCAGTTGCGCAGTTATCCGGCCGCGAAGTCCAGGATCCCCGAGCTGGCAAACGCCAGACACGTGTTCGTTAAGGCTGCAGCCCGCGTGAACAATCGGGCCGAGAATAGCCATCAACCTACGCGTGAACGTGAGCGGCGCTTGCGCGGGTTTCGCGACCCAAAGCGCACCCAGGTGTTTCTCTCGAGCTTCGGACCGATCCGGCAGCACTTCGCGCTCAAGCGACATTTGCTGCGCGCTTCTCTCTACCGCAAACAGCTCGCTCAGCGTTTTGACGCATGGCATCGTTTCACCGAACTCACCCAGAATCCGTCAGCCGTCTGAGCTGATACGCGTCCTCTGTAGATTTGCGCCGTCGATCAGCCAACGTGACAATGCCTTCGCAATCCGTCTACGCTGAACATGCAGGGCGTCGCATTGGCTCGCCCTTGTGCGCCCTTCTTCTGCTCATGTCGGCGCTAGCGTGCATATCGCGCTGTCATCGCTCATCGTCGAGGCCAAGCGACAGCTGCTGTTCTATCGCGAGCCGACCGCATGAGCCGCGGGTCATTCGCCCCGTCAACGCTGGCCGCAGCACATCCCGATGGAAGACCACATCCGCACTCATTCGAACCAGACTGTCGTCGTTTGCCGGTTGAACCGGCTTTGCGTTCGAGCGCATCTAGTTGCCGCAGGTCAAGGTGTCGGATAGCGCACTCATCCGGCAGCCGCCAGCATCGACTGGCGACAGGTTGTCGCGCCGCACCGGCAGACATACTGCTGGCGAACCCGCTCATCGAGCGGATCGTCAACCGTCAGCTGGTACTCGATAAAGAGTTCGTCACCCACTTCGATGTCCCTGACGGCTTCGATGAACACCCTCCCCGCATCCTCAACCGCCTCACAGTTGGCTGCGCATGCGTGGTTAAGCCACCGCGCACTGTTGCCGCCGCGACTGCCGTCAATAACGTATCCGTTGGAAAGTCCGAAGAAAAAAGTATGGCCGTCAACACCGTGACGCTGATGACGACGCACCGCCTCTCGCCAGGTCGTGACTTCACCCTTGTATCCGAGAAGGCGCTCGCCGCCTTCGATTCGCCGTGGCGCGAACACGCCTTTTCCGTGGACCGGCGAACGCCGGACGATGACCCGTCGCATATTCTTCCAGCTAGCCATGCATCTGCAAAATATAATCGTGGACCTTCCTGGCCAACTCGACCAGCACGACGAACTCCCCGATGAACCGCCAGCGGGCTCATCGAGTTCGAAATTCCGAACCACTGCTTCGGAATTGACCGGATGGGCCTCGTCGGTCGGTTCCCGAATCAGCGATTCGGAAATTGCGGCGGGCGGCCAGGTCTGGTGCTTATTGTTCATCCTTCATCAGCAAGCGTTGCCGAGCTGTCGCAATCGACTGATGCAGCTTGGCTTTCAGGGCTTCCCGAGAAGGGAGGACGGTGAGATATTCGGCAACGTGGATCCCGCTCTTGTCGAGTTCCAGCAGTTCAATCTGCTCCTGCTTCTTGCCCGCACACAGGATAATTCCCAGCGGCGGAGCCTCGTCTGGTTCCTGTTCGTGCTTTGCCAGCCAGCGCAGGTAGAGCTCCATCTGACTCTTGTATTCGTGCCGGAAAGTCCCGAGTTTCAGGTCTATCGCCACAAGCCGCTTGAGTTTCCTGTTGTAAAACAGCAGATCGATGTAGAAATCTTCATGGTCAATCTGTAAGCGCTTCTGCCGGGCGACGAAGGTGAAACCAGCCCCCAGTTCGAGCAGGAACTGCTCGATTTCACGCAATATGGCGTCCTCAAGATCCTTTTCCAGGTAGTGGTCGTTCAGCCCCAGAAAGTCGAGAACGTACGGATCCTTCAGGAGCAGGTCGGGAGACACCTTCTGTTCCTGTCGTAATTGAGCCAGATCGTGACGCACCGTTTCCTCGGGCTTCTTCGATATTGCGCTGCGCTCGAAGAGCATGGAGTTGATTCTCTCCTGCAACTGACGGGACGACCATCCCTCAAGCCGGCAAAGTTCAACGTAAAAATCGCGTTTCAGGGGATCGTCGATGTAGATCAGCGTCTTGATGTGCGTCCAGGACAATTCTCTCCGCACCGCGGAGACACTCACCTCGTCCGGAAAAGTCTCCGCGGTGCGGAGACAATGTCGCAGCTGCTTCTCGCTCCAACCCCGACCGTAGTCGGCCGTCAACCGGCGCGCCAGCGAGGCAATGACCTGCTGGCCATACCCGGCACGCTCGCCGCCAAGAACCTCGGCCTGGATCCGGCGACCTACCTGCCAGTAAAGAAGTGTCAACTCGGCATTGATCGTTGCGGCCGCGCGGCGCCTGGCCGCGTCGATCAGTCGCCGGATATCGGCGAGCAAGGGCGCATCCAGGTCGTGAAGCGCGGGAGTCGTCATATTGTGCAGATCCTTCTACAAGAAGCGCGCATTATCCCCCTCGCAGCGCCTGGTGGTCGCAGATCACATGAGATGCGTCTGTCCTGCTACCGCACGAATCTGGACAACGCACATAGGCAAAATGCGTGACGCTCGAATACCCACTTTCAGACGGCCCACGGCTGCCGTCAGTCAGATCGCGCGTTCTCATATACGCCGCATACAACCCGGCATGCAGATCGCGCAGTGCCTGGCGACGCTCCACCAACTCGTGCTGGTTACCCTGACGCTCAAGGCTCAGGATCTGCAGCAGCAGCCGCGTCGCCCGCTCCGGCGCCGTCTGGCGCGACGGCTGCGCTTCACGCAGCAGCGGTGCCAGTCCTGGCTTTTCGATCAGCACCCACGCGGGGAACCACGCGAGGTCCGCTGTCTGGCCTACACCCTCGAAATTCGCGTCGAACTTTCTGCGCAACGTGTCGATTGACGCGTCGGCGAGCCGGTGCAACAGACCGGCCAGGCGGCCAGGTGACAGCCAGGCGAGTTCGGTGAGCAACGGCAACGCAGACTCCAGGCCATCCGCGCGATGTCGCACCTCTGCCATCCACGTCAGCGGCGCCGGGATCCGGCGCCACGACTCGATCCGCTCGACGGCCCGTCTTGCCTCACCCCAGTCGCCCGCGCGCAGCCATAGCGGCGCCGCGTGAAGGTCACTGACCTCAGCGCGAAACGGCAGGGCCGCGGCCTGCTGCGCGAGCGTCCGCCAGCATGACGCCATCCACGCCCGTCCGGGTGCGTCGCCCAGTAACCGCCGCGCCGCTGGTTCAACCTCATCATTGAGGCGACCACAGGCGGCCGCCAGCGCCGGATGATCGGCGAACGGCGTGGCGACATCGCTGTCGAGCACATCGATCAATGTCGCCAGCCCGGCCAGGGTGTCGTCCTCGGGGAATTCGCCTGCCAGTCTCTGCCATGCCTGCCGGGCAGAGACTGCATCGCGCCGGTGGAGGGCATCCAGCACATCGTTGCGGAGCATGACGTCGCGGCTGTCGGCGAAGATGTCGAGCTGCATGATGGTCAGCGTCAGAAGAGTTGATCGTTCAGACCGGCCAGATTAGCCCATTTCACCACGCTGCGGAACGCCCGGCCATTGACGTCGACCGATTCAATCACCGCGCGTTGACCGCTGGCTTCGGCGATCACGCGCACGATGCGATCGCGATACCGCATCAGCGCGCCGATCGGTGGACAGATGGCCTTCTTCCTTTTCCGGGCGGTCGGGTTCATGCGCTTATCCCGGCTTCTTCGCCGATGCCGCCTTGCGGGTCGCACGAGGCTCCTTGCGGGCGGGTACCGTGACAGACCCACCCTTGCGACTTGAGCTGCGCAGGGCGACCGTCCCCGTCATCTGCTGTCGCAGCAACCCGAGCTCACGCGCATAGCCGGCGCTGGCGTCTCGCACGGCCACCAGGCTGCCCTCGAGGACACCAGCCCGGTGCCGCCGCATCGGCAAGTTGCGCCTGCACGGCCTGCAGCTCGCTGCGGTGGCGTGCCTCGCCCTGCTCCGTGCGGCGCGTTGCGGCGTCGAGTTCCTTCTGGAGTCGCGCGCTGGCAACCCGCTCACGCTCGATCTCGAGCAGCGCCCGCTTCTCGGTCGCCCGTAGTCGCTCTTCCGCCAGTCCGGCGTCGGCCCGCAGCTTCTCGATCTCTTCCGAGAAATCCGCCCTCGCCTGCACGAGTGCCAGGTCGCGCGCGGCGTTTTCGTCCTGCAGCCGGATGATTTCCGCTTCGAGTGCACGACGCGTGGCCTCACCTGCGGCCTGCCCCTGCTCGAGTTCCTGGATCCGGACCTGGGCGGCCAGCAGCGCGCTGGTGCGCTGCTCGAGCGCGGTTTCGGTCCGGCCCAGTTCGCCTTCCATCGACGTGACGGCATTCTGCGCGACGACCTTCTCTGTCTCGGCTTCGCCCCGCAGCGCCTCCAGTGCCATCTGCGCCGTTGCGGTCGAACGCGTCCACAGCGTCGCGACCAGTTCGCCGGCGGCGGCCTGCAGGTCGGCCGGAAGATCCGGGTGGTCGATCCGCACGCGGCTCTTCTCGCGCAACTCAACCCAGAACTCGCCGAGCACCTGCGTCGGCGTGCTCATGCTGCCGCGCTTCACCAGCTGATAGAGCCGGTTCGCGGTCGGCGTGATGCCGAAACGGAAGAACAGCAGCGCGCAGACCTCGCGGTACAGCTCGCGGGTCTTCGGGAATGCGGCCTTCAGCCGGTCGATTTCGGCGGCAAGGCGGACTTCATCGGGCTGGACGTCGGACATGGGGGCGGTTTTGACGAGATTTTATAAATAATAAAACGTAAACCGATAAATATCCAACGCGTGGGAGTCTTAATTTTGACATTATGGCGATAATGTTAATATTGTTTGTGTCATTGACTACGGCCAATGCGTGACACCCCTGCCAACTTCAAAACACTCCATGACTGCCCTGCTGCTGCCTCCGCAGCCCATCGAAACCCTAATCATTCCGCCTGAACTGGACGGCAGCGAGGGCAAAAATCGCGCAAGGAGCGGCATCGCCCAGATTGCCGCCCACAATGATCTCGACGCGATCCGTGCGTGGCTCGCCCGCTTCGTCGATACGAAAACGACGTTCGACAACTACCGTAAGGAAGCCGAACGGCTGCTGCTGTGGTCCGTCCTCCAGTTGGGCAAGCCACTATCGTCGTTGACTCACGAAGACCTGCTGGTCTATCAGCACTTCCTCGCCGATCCGCAGCCCGGTGCGCGATGGACGGCCAGTGGTGGACGCAAGCATCCACGGGGAGATCCGCGCTGGCGCCCGTTCTACGGCCCGCTCTCTTCGGCCAGCCAGCGCCAGGCGATGGTGATTCTCAACGTCATGTTCGCGTGGCTGGTGCAGGCGGGGTATCTGGCCGGTAATCCGTTGTCGCTGGCGCGTCAGCGCGCGCGACATGTAAAGCCGCGTATCACGCGCTATCTGTCGCCTGAGCTATGGCTTGAGGTCAAAACCTATATTCAAGGGATGCCCAACGGCACGGATCGCGAGCGCGAACATTATTCGCGCGTGCGCTGGCTGTTCACCCTGCTCTATCTGGGAGGTTTGCGGATCACCGAAGTGGGTGAAAACACAATGGGTGGATTCTTCCGCCGTCGGGACGCAAACGGCGAGAATCTCTGGTGGCTGGAGGTACGGGGCAAAGGTGGCAAGGAGCGGCTGGTGCCGGCCACTTCAGAAATGATGACGGAACTCTCGGCATACCGTCGCGAACGGGGACTACCGGCGTTTCCGTCCCAGGGCGAAGACACACCCCTGGTACTGCCGATCGGGCAGTCGCTCAAACCGCTGACGCGCGCGGCGCTGCACCGCATCGTCAAGCAGGTTTTCAGTGGCGCGGCTGAGGCGCTGCGGGCGCGCGGTGAAGACTATACACAGCGTGCCGATCGGCTCGAACAGGCATCAGCGCACTGGCTGCGGCACAGCGCAGGATCACATATGGCGGACCAGCAGGTTGATTTGCGGCTCGTTCGCGACAATCTCGGGCATGCGTCGCTCACGACCACCAGTCAGTATCTTCACGTGGACGACGATCGTCGTCATCGCGAAACAGATGAAAAGCACCGCATTGACTGGTAGTCCAGACGGCTGAAGTTCTTGAGGTTTGTTCGACGCCTGCCCATGTCCGCGGGCTCGGGGGCGCGCGACGGCGCGTGCGGGCAGGCGTTGAATAAACCTGAAGGGAGGAAACCGCGGAGTGCCCCGATGCAATGGGAGTCTTCGGGGCTATGGCGATTGATGGGCCGGGACGCCCAGCGGTGTTGCGGGATGCGCGGCCAGGCGGGATGCTGAATCAGCGCTGACGCAGTGACGAAGCGGCGCAGTCGCGCAATCGTGATGGCGAAGCGGACGTGCGAGGGCCTGCGCGAAGCGACAGACGCAAACGTCCGCTCGTGGGCCGCGTTGCCGCAGAGCCGACGGTCGGGTTGCACGTCCAGAAACGGTTACGCTCATGTGTGGCCCCGGCGCGTGGGTGGTGCGCGAATCGGTGCGGTGCGCGCAAGAATACCTGCTCGAGCATGCGCTAGAAAAGCGCAGCACGCCGATTGAGGAGCCGCCTCGTGGTGTTTGGTCAATGTGGGCAAACACCAGTTGGTAGGCAAACTCCAGCGTATCAACGCAGCTGCGTGCCAGTCTCTGTCGATCGCTACAGCAAGTGAACGCTCCACGATCGCCGAGCAAGCGCTGTATCTCTTTGCGCCAGCGTTCGTCACGGGCGCCGGCGCGCACCCCGCCGGACAAACTCCAGGGAACGTCGCGCGCAAACTGACGCTTTCGCGCAACAATCGTCCCCAAGTCGCCGTCCCGTGATCGTTGGCGAGGTGCGCACCGGGGAAGCGCTCGTTCAAGGTCACCATTTACGCTTGAACTGGGGAGAAAGGGTAACTAAGCCGGCTGAGCCTCTGCGTGCTGCACCCAATCTGGAACTGATACCCAGTCCTGCTTGCGCTTGAGCCACACCGCATCGGTGGGCCTCAGCCAACTCGTTTCGTCAAGCGTGCCGGGCTTGATCACCACAACCGCCTCGCGACCCTTGATTTGCTGAAAGATGCGCACACCACAGTCGGGGCAGAAGAAGCCTGTGTTCTCATTCCCGCTATCTGCGATGCGGGTGTACTGCTTCAGTTCGCCGGTGAGTTTCAGACTCTCGCCCGAAACGATCATCGACATGCCAAAAGCGCTTCCAGATTGTCGCTGGCACTCCTTGCAGTGACACGTCACAGTTCGCAGCGGCGCCGCCGTGACCCTATAGCGCACCTGGCCGCACTGACAGCCTCCGGTGTATTCCATCGCTTCTCCGATTCAGTTGGAAGAAACACGCTCACTCCGAATCGCCTGAGTCAGCTATCGAAATCCAGAGTCGAGTTGCCTTTGTGTTCGTTGTCCATCGTTGTCTCGTCAGTCACTTCAACCGGCCGCTAAACCGGTAACTCGCCGAGCGTCGGATAGTCCGTGTAGCCGCGCGCGTCTCCCCCATAGAAAGTCGTCCGATCGTATGGAGTCAGAGTTGCGCCCTGTCGGATGCGGCGAGGCAGGTCCGGATTGGAGATGAACATACGACCGAAAGACACCGCGTCGGCCGAGCCCTCCTCGATCGCTGCAGCCGCGGAGGCTCCATCAAAGCCCCCGTTGGCGATCAGAATCCCTGGCCACAGAGGCCGCAGCAAAGCGCTTGCGAACGGCTGACCGGGCCGCGGCACGTCACCGCGCGCAGCAATACCACTCGCACGCGGCTCCACAACGTGGAGGTAATCGACACCAAGCTTCGCCGCGCTCTCGAGCAAGCACGCGTAGACCGGCATCGGATCGTCTTCGCCGCTGTCGTTTGCCACGCCAAACGGAGAGAGTCGAATCCCGACAGGGCGACCGTTCGCTACGCTCGTCACTGCCTCGATCACTTCGATAGCGAGGCGACATCTGTTGATGACGGAGCCGCCGTACTGATCCGTGCGGTGGTTGGTGCGGCTTTGCATGAACTGCTCGAGCAGATATCCATTCCCAGCCGAAACCTCGATACCATCAAAGCCCGCAGCCAGCGCATTCTTTGCGGCTTGCACATAGCTCTGCACCAAGGCGGGAATCTCACCGAGCTCAACCGGGCGCGGTACGGGGTACGGCTCACGTGTCCACGATGCAGTCAACGCCATCCCGCTAGCTGCCACGGGAGAAGGAGCAAGCGGAATCCCACCGTCCGGCTGATGCGACGAATGGGAGATCCGCCCAACGTGCCATAGTTGCGCGAACACGTTGGCGCCCGCGGCGTGCGCGGCACTTACCACCTTTCGCCAGCCGTCAACCTGGTCTGCAGAGTGAATGCCCGGAGTCGCGGGCGAGCCTTGTCCGTCAGCACGAATCTGGGTGGCCTCCGCCACGATCAATCCGCCTTCTGATGACCTTTGCCCGTAGTAGAGCGCATTCAGCTCGGTAGGGACGTTCCCGGGAGTTGACGCCCGCATCCTCGTCAGAGGTGACATCACCACCCGATGGGCCAGCCGAACGGAGCCGATCTGCAACGGCGCGAATAAAGAAGTGTGCATAGCTAGAAGCCCTAATGCGAAGGCTTCTAATGCTAGGCGTCAAGCTGCGGCCGTGCTCGCGGTTTAGGTTGATAAGCGGCATCAGTTTCTCTGATGAGTCGCACCGCATGCTCGCGTTGGCAGCTCCACAGCGGTTGCGTGGCGGAGTACGCCATCCAGCTCATCTTTACGCATGTCTTTCGGGCGTTCATCCGCTGATCGAGCAGCCATCTTTGTCCGCTTTCCGATCGTCATCGGGCACGCGCCCGTATATCGTGAGAAGCTCACGCGCCGCGACGCCCAGCAAACCGACGTCTGTGCCGTCTGCAACGAAGGTAGCTCGGGTGGCAAGATACTCTCGCGCGCAAGCTTTGTCCGGAGCGAGCACCTCGGCCGCTTTACCGTCTCGCCGAACGAAATCAATCATGAACGGTCGCGCTTTTTCTGGCCGTACAACGCCCACTTCGTCCTTCGCGATGTCGGACGTTCATGCAGGGGAAATCGGCAGTTTGCGACGTCGTCTGCGTGAAACCTAGCGTTTGCCGACGAAGTCAGTAACGGTGAGCCAGACGGGCTGATCAGGGCGCGCCCGCCTTTTTCTTTCCGCGACAGCAATTATGCGTTCGCGCCCATCTGCAAACGTTTTGAGCATGCGTACCTCGCAGGCGCCTAACGGCAACCAGAAATGCGCCTCAAGTGCCTCACGTGAAATTGCACATTCAGCAGAGCCAGCCTGCTCGGACAACCGGAAGGCGATTCTGCCTCCGTCTGGCGGCACGCTTGGCACGAAATCAAGGACGTCCATGAAATACCTCCCAAATTCACCCGAGGACTTTTAGGTCGCTGTCCCTCGCTTGCAAATTTACCAGAACACGCGTGGCAGCCAACTGCGATTGCCACCAAAGACTTCGGACTAGGGTGCGCATTTGTGGAAACCAGTCTGCCGCGCTCCATAGACTTGGCGTTGAAGTTTGTGGGCGATGGTTTTTCGCTCGGCAGTTAGCTGCATTGTTATAGACGGGCGCAACACGGCACAATGGAACGCAGTCGCCCGCCAAGCCCGTGCTTTGTTGCACTGATGAGACTCTTCTATACAAAGATGGTGGCCGTCGGCTGGAAGCAATGTGCGAGAGCGAACTGCCGGCAATAGTGCGGTCAGTAACTTTCCGCGTCATTCGGGAAGTTGCTTCTGTCTTCTCAATCTGCCCTCCCTCTCCTTCCTCTCTCCTGCGGGTTGCTGAGCACGGAGAAGGTCAAGTCGATCGGTCTTGGTTGCAAAACGAGATGACTGGTCGTATTATTTTTGTGGTCTAGGGATGCAGGAAAATAATCTGCAAAGAGAGCAGTTTCCCCTCAAAAGCCGGTGCACCTTCCGTAGCCCGCCGGCCGGATCGCCACATGCTGTTGTTGTACAGTCGGCGCGCAGCGCAGTGTAAGCGGCTCGCCTAGGCCGTTCGTCCACGCGCGTGCACGTGAAGCATGATGGT